>NZ_JAPTGA010000002.1:0-557894 GCF_026891895.1 Peribacillus sp. AS_2 | reverse complement strand
ACAGATGAGATCTGTCAGGACTTTTTTAATTTGTTGTTTTTGCATAAATGGAGGTGTCCCGCACTTCCATGCCGTCTGCACTAAGGCAGTCATTACGCAAAATTCCTTCAAGGGTGAACCCCAGCTTCTCGGGAATCCGTTTGCTGGCAATATTATTAGGGTCACAGCGGATTTCGACCCGTTTTGCACCGTAATGGTAAAAGGCGAATTTAGTTAACTTTTCCACTGTCTCCGTTATGTAGCCCAGTTTACTGAATCTCGTATCAATCCAATAGCCAATTTCGAATTTAGGAATATCCCAGTTGATTCGGTGCAGACCAGTGGAGCCGATGAATTGATCGTCTTCTTTCCTATAAATATGGAGTCTGATATCCTCTTTTAAAATAAAGTCCGCAAAGGCCTTAAGGACGTTCTGTTCAGAAGTTTCCAAAGAAACATCTTGATGGGCAAACTGCAGCCACTGTTTCAATTCAGGTTTAGAATGGACAATGGCTTCGTAAAGGTCCAGGCCATCGCCAGGCTGACAAGGTCTTAGATATAATCGAGGGGTTTCAATTCTTTCGGGAAAATCCATTAATATAGCTTTCATATCCTGCCTCCATCTCATTAATGTGGAAAATTATAACATAAATTAGGTTCACTGTGTGCGGCTGAAGGGGAAAGTTTTCTTAGCATAAATGAAAGAGTAAAAACATAGATTCTAGTAAGCGGAGTTGGGAGGATGAAAGATGAAAAAAAAATCTGTCGTACAAAATGCCGTAATGAAACATATTAACGAACATTCCTCATTATATGTCTTTATCACTGTGCTTTTTTTGATGGGTGTCATTTTTGGGGCAATATTGGTGAATAGTTTGAGCTTTACCCAAAAGGAAGACTTGTTCTATTATTTATCGCAATTTTTCGGACAAGTATCCAAAGGTGAATTTGCATCTTCGCATGATATGTTCAGCCAAAGTATTATGCATAATATAAAATATATCGGGGTCATCTGGATTCTCGGAATATCGGTCATCGGTTTGCCTGTCATCCTGGTTTTGTTATTTATAAAAGGGATGGTCGTTGGATTCACGGTCGGCTTTTTAGTCAATCAAATGGGATGGAGCGGGTTCTTATTATCGTTTGTCGCCATTCTGCCCCAAAATATATTCATCGTCCCGATATTCATCGTAATAACCGTCCTTGCCGTTTCACTATCCATGAAAATGATCAGCCGGATTTTCCTTAAGCAAATTCGTGAGCCGCTGAAGCCGATAATTTCACGGTATATTTTCTCATTGGTTTTGTCAGGGTTATTCTTGATTACGGCTGCTGCATTTGAAGCGTACCTATCCCCTTCTTTAATGAAAAATGTCGTAAGTTTATTGGGTCATTGATGGAAATATACCGTTCCCGCAAATTTTTTTATCATTAACAAGAAATCTATTTTGACAGTTTTCCCTCTTTTGATATAATGGATAAGATAGCGGCGCGGGAGGGAATATTAGGTATGGAAATAGAAAACAGAATTGATAGGATAAAAAAGCAGTTACACTCGTCCAGCTACAAATTAACGCCTCAGCGAGAAGCGACCGTCCGCGTTTTACTTGAGCATGAAGAGGATCATTTAAGCGCAGAAGACGTTTACCTCCTTGTCAAAGAAAAGTCGCCGGAAATTGGATTGGCAACAGTTTACCGTACGCTAGAGTTGCTGACTGAATTGAAAATAGTAGATAAAATTAACTTTGGAGACGGGGTTTCCCGTTATGATTTAAGACAAGAAGGAGCTGCGCATTTCCATCATCATCTTGTTTGTGTGGAATGTGGTGCGGTAGATGAAATCCAGGAAGACCTACTTGAAGA
Source organism: Peribacillus sp. AS_2 (assembly GCF_026891895.1). NCBI lineage: Bacteria > Bacillati > Bacillota > Bacilli > Caryophanales > Bacillaceae > Peribacillus > Peribacillus sp. AS_2. The sequence continues at coordinate 556,052 of NZ_JAPTGA010000002.1, read as the reverse complement.
CGTAGAAGACATTGTGGAACGCGACTGGAACTTCAAGATAAAAGACCATAGATTAACCTTTCATGGCATTTGTCATCGATGTCATGACAAAGAAGAAAATTAAGGTGAATGAAGACGGACCTTTTCCATTTAATGGAGAAGGTTTTCTGCATTTTAATAGCTGGTTTTCTCAAGTAAGAGCTGTTTTTGTTTTCTCCTTTCCGAAATACGTATAAAACTTGTCCTGTTGGGCATAGATTGATACAAAGGGTCGAATGGGAGGGGAAAGGATGAAAACATCATTATCGCTTATTTTGCACACGGCTAAAGTGATGATTCTCTTTGTTAGCTTCACTGTTCTTTTTTATATAGGAATGGTATGGTTAAATCAGGAATATCAAAGTTATCATCGTTATGATGAACCGAAAGGCATGGCTGTAAAAGTATCGAAGGCTGTTGATACGGGTGATGATGCATGGCTTGAACGCCTAATGTTGTTTTATTTAAACGGGGAGTAATGAATATGGAGAATCAAATTAGGGATTTCATTCATTTTTTAACCATTGAAAAAGGACTTGCCAAGAATACGCTCGTCTCGTATGAGCGTGACTTAAGATCATATTGGAGCTTTCTGAAAGATGTTGAAACCATTGAAGATTGGAATGATTCGAGGCGGGTGAACATCCTGCATTTTCTCGTGCAGTTAAAGGATCAAGGGAAGTCATCGAAGACGGTGGCGCGTCATATAGCTTCCATTCGGTCTTTTCATCAATTTCTTTTAAGGGAAAGAGTAACAAATCAGGATCCGTCCATACATATAGAAACGCCAAAACCGGAACGAAGCCTTCCAAAGGTATTAAGCATGGAAGAGGTTGAAGCACTATTGGAAGCCCCGAAGAAAATGGATGAATTCGGCTTACGCGATAAGGCAATGCTCGAACTGATGTATGCGACGGGTATGCGTGTCAGTGAGTTGATATCCATGGATGTGAGTGATGTACATGCATCGATGGGTTTTGTCCGTTGTGTAGGGAAAGGAAATAAAGAGAGGATCATTCCGATTGGACAAACTGCATTGAGTGCGATTGAACATTATTTGGAAAGTTCCCGGGGGAAAATGGCCAGCCCCAAACACAGGACAGATTCACTTTTTTTGAATCATCATGGAAACAGGCTGACAAGGCAGGGATTTTGGAAGATTCTAAAAAAACTTGTAAAATCAGCACAAATTGAAAAAGAAATTACACCACATACACTGAGACATTCTTTCGCGACACATCTATTGATGAATGGGGCTGATTTACGTGCCGTCCAAGAAATGCTTGGTCATGCGGATATTTCGACAACTCAAATTTATACACATATTACGAACGTACGGATCAAGGATGTCTATTCAAAATTCCATCCGCGAGCTTAAAGGATTAATAGAATGATAGAAAGGTTGTGAATTTAACTGCAAGGCAGTTGAAGGAGCAGCCTTTTCTGTGTCGGCGAGACGGCTATAAGGGATGCTGATGATTCTGACGCACATCTTATGGCACTTTGTTTCATTCCGAAATATATTATTTGTCTCCATCATGGTAATCGTTTACAATGTAGAGAGGTCAGACTTCTGACGTTCTTGCGATTTCATTTAAATGAAGAGTAACTGAGCAGAATAAGGGTATTATAGAGAGTATAAAAAGTGATTTACTATTTTAGGAGGAATGACTCATGAAAGGGAATTCAGCATTTAAACGAATATTTGTAATAGTTATGGATTCAGTTGGGATTGGCGAAGCACCTGATGCAGATTTATTCGGCGATAAAGGTGCGGATACACTCGGTCATATCGCAGAAAAAATGAACGGATTGAACATGCCGACTCTCGCAAAATTGGGTTTAGGCAATATCCGTGAAATCAAGGGAATTGAAAAAGCTCAGCAACCTCTCGCATACTATACGAAAATGAAGGAAGCCTCTACGGGAAAAGATACGATGACTGGACATTGGGAAATCATGGGATTGAATATATCGACTCCATTCCGTGTATTTCCAGATGGTTTCCCGGAATTATTAGTCAATGAACTCGAGGCGAAAATGGGTCGGGGAATTATTGGGAATGTCCCGGCAAGCGGCACGGAAATCATTGAGAGGCTTGGCGAGGAACATATGAAAACGGGTGCGCTGATTGTATATACATCAGCTGATTCCGTATTACAGATTGCTGCACATGAAGATATCGTCCCGATAGACGAATTATACAAGATTTGTGAAATTGCCCGTGAAGTGACAATGGCTGATGAGTTCAAGGTTGGACGCGTTATTGCCAGACCGTTCACTGGTGAACCAGGCAACTTCAAAAGAACGCCTAACCGTCATGATTATGCATTGAAACCGTTCGATCGGACAGTAATGGATGAATTGAAAGATTCTGGATATGATGTCCTTGCAATAGGGAAGATCTCGGATATCTTTGATGGGGAAGGTGTCACTGAATCATTAAGGACCGTATCCAATATGGATGGAATGGATAAATTAATCCAAACGGTAGAACAGGATTTCAAAGGGTTAAGTTTCCTTAATCTAGTCGACTTCGATGCTTTATACGGTCACCGCCGCGACCCAGAGGGATACGGAAAGGCATTGGAAGAATTCGATGCCCGGATGCCTGAAGTCCTTGATAAACTGAAAGAGGATGATTTATTGATCATCACTGCCGATCACGGGAATGATCCGGTCCATGAAGGAACTGATCACACACGTGAATATGTACCATTGTTAGTCTATTCCAAACGATTTACAGAAGGTGCCGAACTCCCGATAAGAGATACATTTGCAGATATTGGGGCGACGGTCGCTGCTAATTTTGATGTGAAAATGCCTGCCTTCGGAAAAAGTATATTGGGCGATCTAAATTTAGGGGAGAATAAATAGATGTTTAATAAAATAGAGACAGCTGCATCATTCATAAAAAGTAAAATTGAAGGCTCTCCGGAGATAGGACTGATTCTTGGTTCCGGACTTGGAGTATTGGCGGATGAAATTGAAAATCCGATAACGATTCCTTACCACGAAATCCCGGAATTCCCAGTATCGACTGTTGAAGGACACGCTGGACAGCTTGTCATTGGACAATTAAGTGGCAAAAAGGTTGTCGCGATGCAAGGACGTTTCCACTTTTATGAGGGTTACTCCATGGAGAAGGTCACTTTCCCTGTCCGTGTAATGAAACTTCTTGGTGTTGAACAGTTAATCGTAACGAATGCTGCCGGAAGCGTTAATGAAAGCTATCAACCAGGTGACTTGATGCTCATTACGGATCATATTAATTTAATGGGGGTAAACCCATTGATTGGTCCTAATGAAGAGCGTTTCGGCCCTAGATTCCCTGATATGTCGGAAGCTTATACTAAAGACCTTCGGGCGCAAGCAAAAAAAATAGCAGCTTCACTAGGATTGGATATTAAAGAAGGTGTCTATATCGGTAATACAGGACCGACCTATGAGACACCGGCAGAAGTGAAAATGGCAAGGATCCTTGGCGGGGATGCAGTTGGTATGTCGACAGTCCCGGAAGTTATCGTAGCAAGGCATAGCGGAATGAAGGTGCTCGGAATCTCATGCCTTACCAATATGGCCGCGGGCATTCTGGATCAGCCTTTGTCACATGAAGAGGTAATTGAAACGACTGAAAAAGTGAAAAGCAGTTTTCTTGAATTTGTTAAGCAAATCGTTAAAGACATATAAAACAAACCAAAAAAATACAAGTACACCTAAAGAAAATCGGTGTCTTTAAAAAGTGGGGATTCCAATATGAGAATGGTAGACTTAATCGAGAAAAAGCGTGATGGAAAGGCTCTTACTACAGAAGAAATACAGTTCATCATCAATGGGTTTACCGATGGATCGATTCCGGATTACCAAATGAGCGCTTGGTCAATGGCTGTTTATTTTAAAGGCATGAACGAGCAGGAACGTGCTGATCTAACCATGGCAATGGTCGAATCGGGAGATCAAATAGATTTATCGATGATTGAAGGAATTAAGGTCGATAAACATTCAACAGGCGGTGTGGGTGATACCACAACTCTAGTGCTTGGACCATTGGTTGCTGCTGTTGGTGTTCCAGTGGCAAAGATGTCAGGACGCGGTCTTGGCCATACAGGCGGGACGATCGATAAGTTGGAGTCTGTAAAAGGATTTCATGTCGAAATAGAAAATGACGAGTTCATCCGACTTGTCAATAAAAATAAGATAGCTGTCATTGGGCAAAGCGGTAACCTGACTCCGGCCGACAAAAAGTTATATGCATTGCGCGATGTTACGGGTACCGTTAACAGTATCGGTTTGATTGCTGGCTCGATCATGAGTAAGAAAATCGCCGCTGGTGCTGATGCAATCGTACTTGATGTTAAAACGGGAGCGGGCGCTTTCATGAAAACTCTCGAAGATTCCGAAGAATTGGCGCATGCAATGGTAAGCATCGGAAACAATGTGGGACGAAACACGATGGCTGTCATTTCCGATATGAGCCAACCGTTGGGTTACGCAATCGGAAATGCTTTAGAAGTGAAAGAAGCCATCGATACGCTTAAAGGAGAGGGACCAGAAGATTTAACGGAACTTTCTTTAACACTGGGAAGCCATATGGTATACCTTGCCAAAAAGGCAAACTCGCTGGAAGAAGCAAGAACCTTGCTGGAAAATGCGATCAAGGATGGTTCTGCACTTAACTCATTCAAGATTTTCCTGGAAGCGCAGGGAGGCGATGGTTCGGTTGTAGATCAGCCGGAAAAACTACCGCAGGCTGCTCATACTTTCGAGCTGGAAGCGAAAGAGGACGGATATGTATCGGAAATCATCGCTGATGAAGTAGGAACGGCAGCCATGCTGTTAGGCGCCGGGCGGGCGACAAAAGAATCAGAGATTGATTTGGCCGTCGGACTGGTACTTCGTAAAAAAATCGGGGAAACCGTGGCAAAAGGTGAATCACTTGTGACGATTTACAGCAATTTCGAAGATGTTTCAAAGGTGAAAGAAAAATTGTATGAAAGCATTGCGATTTCAAAAGAGAAAATAGAAAAACCTACATTGATCTATAAAGAGATCATGGAATAAACATTTCCCAAAAAAGGCCGCGCTTTTGAGCGGCCTTTTTACGTTTATCCCATTGAATTATTAAAAGAGGATGCCCATGCGCATCCTCTTTTAATTTGGTTCACTTTGTTACCCTATATCCAGTATATGTTCAAAATTCATCTTTATTTGTATAAAAATGGGTTTAATGGAAAAAATAAAAGATATAAAGATTGGAGGGTATGGAGATGAAGCGGATTCTTTCTGTATTTTTAACCGTTTTGGTAGCATTGGGTTTTAACATCCCGCATACAAAAGCAGCTGAAGAAAAAGGAGTCGAATTGGCGGCAAATGCTAAATCCGCTATTTTGATTGAACGGGATACAGGTACTGTTCTCTATGATAAAAATGCAGACGATCGCCTTTCACCGGCAAGCATGACGAAAATCATGACGATGCTGCTGATCATGGAAGCGATCGATAAAGGCGAACTCAGCATGAAGGAGAAAATCAGGACTAGTGAGTATGCAGCGTCGATGGGCGGGTCCCAGATCTTCCTCGAGCCAGGTGAAGAAATGACCACGGAACAAATGCTTAAAGGCATCTCGATTGGTTCGGCGAATGATGCATCGGTGGCGATGGCTGAACGTCTAGCTGGATCGGAAGAAGAGTTTGTCAGGGAAATGAACAAAAAGGCGAAAGACCTCGGGTTGAAAAATACAAAGTTCCAAAACGCAACAGGACTTCCTGTTAAAGATCATTACAGTTCAGCACATGATATGTCGATCATGGCGAAGGAATTATTGAAATACGATACGATTACAAGGTTCACGGGTACATATGAAGATTATCTCCGTGAAAATACCGAAAAGAAATTTTGGCTTGTCAACACAAATAGGTTAGTGAAATTTTATCCTGGGGTCGATGGACTGAAAACAGGATTCACAAATGAAGCGAAATATTGTTTGACAGCGACTGCCAAAAAAGGGAATATGCGTGTCATTGCTGTCGTTTTCGGAGCCGTTTCTCCAAAGGAACGAAACGCTCAGGTTACCAAGATGTTAGATTATGCATTTTCACAATACATCACATACCCTATTTATAAACGCGGTGAGGTGTTAGGTGAAGCCAAGGTAAGTAAAGGGCAAAAGAAAACCGTGGTGGGCGTCACAAGTGAACCTATTTCAGTTTTGACAGCCAAAAACGGAACGGCCAAGGACTTTACAAAAAAAATCACGCTTGATAAAGATTTGGATGCCCCGATTAAAAAAGGTGATGAAATTGGTACGCTTGAATTGAAGAAAAACGGTAAGGTATATGTCGAATCTCCGATTGTTGCGAAGGAAACTGTTGATAATGCCAGCTGGTGGCAATTGTATAAACGGGCTTTCGGCATGTTTACCCATTCGAAATAGAATAAATTGTCGCATTGCCTGTTAATCGTACTAATTTAGGCGAAACTCCACTAGTTTTGCTAGTAAGGAGGAATCGGCAGGTGAAAAAGAGAATTTGACTCTTTATAAGACAGTGAAGGAGGCTGTATATAATGAGTCTTACGATTAATATGGAGGCGAAAAATCGCGTATTGTGCATTCGTCTCAAAGGTGATTTAGATCATCATACAGCAGAAAAATTAAAAAATCAGGCAGAGGCAGCCATTCAAAAGCATAATATCAAGCATATCATCCTCAACATGGAAGAATTGGATTTTATGGACAGTTCAGGGCTCGGGGTTATTTTGGGCCGTTATAAGCAGGTAAACAAAAAGCAAGGTGAAATGGTGGTCTGTGCAATTTCTCCAGCAGTAAAGCGGTTATTTGAGATGTCAGGGTTGTTTAAAATTGTTAAAATGGAACTATCCGAAAAAAACGCTTTGCAAAGACTGGGGGTTGCCTAATATGAAAAATAAAATGGAAACGAAATTTTCTGCACTTAGCCAAAATGAATCTTTTGCCAGGGTAACTGTTGCGGCATTCATTGCCCAATTGGACCCGACGATGGATGAATTGACAGAGATCAAGACTGTCGTGTCAGAAGCCGTTACGAATTCGATCATCCATGGGTATGAGAGTGACCCGGAAGGTTGGGTCTACATTTCAGTGGTCATCGAAGACGATACTGTGGAATTGACCATCCGGGATGAAGGACTGGGCATTGAAGACGTCGAGGAGGCTAAACAGCCGTTATTTACGACAAAACCCGAACTTGAACGTTCCGGTATGGGATTCACAATCATGGAAAACTTCATGGATGAAATCAATATAATTTCCCATAAGGGCGAAGGCACGATCATTCGATTAAAAAAGCACTTAACTACAAGCAGAGCTTTGTGCAATTAAGGGAGACTTGCATATGGATGTGGAGGTTAAAAACGAGAAGAGCAAGAAAGGCCAGCCCCATTTAAAAGATGAGGAATTGCGGAATTTAATCCAACGCAGCCAGAGCGGTGACCAAGATGCAAGGAATCTGATTGTCAATAGCAATCTGAGGCTTGTATGGTCAGTAGTGCAAAGATTCCTCAATCGAGGTTACGAACCGGATGACCTTTATCAAATAGGCTGTATAGGTCTGTTGAAGTCCGTGGATAAATTTGACTTATCGTTTGAAGTGAAATTCTCAACGTATGCTGTGCCTATGATCATTGGTGAAATCCAACGTTTTATCCGTGATGACGGAACGGTTAAAGTAAGCCGGTCATTAAAGGAAATGGCGAATAAAATTCGCAGGGCCAAAGAGGAACTTTCAAAGACGTATGGCCGCGTTCCGACTGTCAATGAATTGGCGGAACATCTAGAGCTTTCGCCAGAGGAAATCATCATGGCCCAAGAAGCTAGCAGGAGCCCTTCATCGATCCATGAAACGGTTTACGAAAATGATGGAGATCCGATTACTCTTCTTGACCAGATTGCCGACCATAATGAAACATCCTGGTTCGATCAAATCGCTTTGAAGGAAGCCATACATGAATTGAATGAACGTGAAAGGCTGATTGTTTTCCTGAGGTATTATAAGGATCAGACGCAATCGGAAGTGGCGGCAAGGCTTGGTATTTCCCAAGTTCAGGTATCAAGGCTGGAGAAGAAGATTCTTCAGCAAATGAAAAACCACATGAATCAGTGATTCATGTGGTTTTTTTATTGAGCTGAAAATAAATACTGATTTTAGGAAAAAGTAAAAGTGATTTAAGATGAAATAACTAGGGATGGGGCCGAATTTTTAGTTGAATTTAGGGATAAAAACGAATATTATAGTAAAGGTCGCGTTTCTCATTCGTTTTTTTATCTTTCTTTCAATGAATAATGAACAGGAAAAACGTCGATGCAGTACAATATTAGGACACCTTGTCTTTTCGTGCAAACGGTTGTCGGTGATTCCTTTAGATCTGGAGGTCTAAAATATGTTTATGGAAAAGTTTTTCTCCCTGAAAGAAAATGGGACGGATGTCCGTACAGAAGTCATGGCGGGTGTTACGACATTTTTGACTATGGTTTATATCCTCATTGTGAATCCGGCTTTATTGTCTTCAATCGGAATTCCATTTGAACAAGTTTTCATGGCAACGGTCATATCAGCGGTGATTGGTACCCTAATCATGGGGCTCGTTGCAAAATACCCGATAGCGATAGCACCAGGGATGGGCTTGAATGCTTATTTTGCCAGCGTGGTGGGGGCACAGGGCCTTTCATACCAGACCGTATTCGGTACGGTTTTCATTGCTGGTTTGCTATTTCTATTAATAAGCGTGACTAGCTTGCGTAAAATGATAATTGATGCGATTCCTGACTCATTAAAATATGGCATTACATCCGGAATTGGTTTATTCATTGCGTTTATCGGATTGAAAAATGCTGGAATCATAGTGCCAAATGAATCAACGATGGTGACGCTTGGCGATTTACATCAGCCAGGAACCGTTTTAGCGTTAGCAGGCTTATTCATTACCTTGATTTTTATGGCCCGTAATATAAAAGGGGCCATTTTCATCGGCATGATCGTTACGGCAATCATTGCCTACTTTATCGGTTTGCTCGACTTCGATGGGGTCTTATCTGTACCTCCGACACCGGTATTTTTCGATATCGATATTGCTGGGGTCTTCACGAATTCTTTATATTCAATTGTCTTCGCCTTTTTACTTGTGACGATCTTCGATACGACAGGCACCTTGATTGGCGTGACAGAACAGGCAGGACTAACGAAGGATGGGAAAATCCCTCGTGCAAAGAAAGCCTTTTTAGGTGATGCGATTGCGACTACAGTCGGCTCGATGTTTGGTACAAGCCCATCGACTGCCTATGTGGAATCGAGTACGGGAGTGGCTGCAGGCGGACGTACGGGATTGACCGCTACTGTCGTGGCCATCTTGTTTGCCGTATCGATTTTCTTTTCTCCATTGATATCGGCAATTTCTTCCGTTCAGGCAATCACAGCACCCGTTTTGATCATCGTGGGATGTTTCATGATGGAAGGTCTGGCTAAAGTCAATTGGAAACTTTTTGATGAGGCATTTCCGGCATTTGCGATCATTTTAACGATGCCGCTTACTTCAAGTATATCTACAGGGATTGCAATTGGGTTCATTACATATCCCCTAATGAAGGTATTCAGCGGAAAAGGAAAATCGGTACATCCGCTCATATATATTTTTGGTTTGATATTTTTGGTTCAGCTGATTTTCTTCCCCACTCATTAATAGTTGAATGTAAACCAAAAAGACATGCTGTCATTGCAGCGTGTCTTTTTTTGGTTTCAAATTAGTAATATTTGGACATGGTTCACTTCCTGCATTTTCAAACTGCTTCCAATCCATACTACTAGCATAAGGAAATAAAAGGTCGGGATGTGATGATAATGGCAGTTGTATATATCAGGATGAGGAACCGTGTACAAGCAAAGGGAAATCAAACGGTGAGGATAAAAGATATTGCAAGGATAATCGGACCTGAAGAAGTGATTACCAAAATTGAAGAAATCATATTATTAACGGTCAAGAAGGAAGATAAGAATATTATTGTCATTGATTTAGCTCAAGTTATCATGGCCATCCGCAAGGTGGATCCGACTATTGAAGTGGAAACATTCGGCCCTTCCCAAACGATCATCGAAGTCATCCTCTCGAAAAAGAAAATGTCATACCTGACATTCGCTTTAGTTTGGTTTTTGTTATTTGTCGGCGGCGGGATGACGATCATGAATTTTCATGTGGATGTCAGCATGGGGGAAGTCCATCAAAAAATCTTTACTATAATAACGGGAAAAGTGGAAGATAAGCCGTTATTGATCCAAATCCCATATAGCTTCGGCCTTGGTATGGGCATGATTCTATTTTTTAATCATTTCTTTAAAAAACGCTTCAATGAGGAACCTAGTCCGCTCGAAGTTGAAATGTTCAACTATCAGCAGGATTTGGACCGTTATGTAATCATGAATGAAAATAAGGAAAACGTGCGCCACCTTGATGACCGGTAAAATCATCTTCGGAATCTTTGTCGGTTTAGCCGGGGGGGTTGCAACAGGTGCCGGTTTTGTAGCGTTTTTAACGGTACTTGGGGTGATTCCAAGACTGACTCAGCTGACAAAAACAATGAAAATGATACATTACTATGAAGGAGCCATCATTGCCGGAGTTGTCGCAGGAACATGGTTAGGATTACAGGAAACGGAACTTTCACTTCCGCATTTTCTTTTAATTCCGATCGGTTTGGCTGACGGGATATTTAATGGGATGCTTGCGGCTGCCTTAACTGAAGTCCTGAATGTATTTCCAGTTCTTTCAAAACGAATCGGAATTCAAGAGAAGATCATTTATTTGTTAATGGCACTCGTATTGGGGAAAATAGCCGGATCATTATTCCAATGGATTTATTTTGTCGACTTATAAGTGTAAGAGGTAACTATTCCTGATGATGAAAGGTAGGCCCAAGATGGTGACCAAACGAAAAGTGATATTGATTACGGATGGAGATGAGTATGCAAAACGGGCTGTCGAGCATGTAGCCAAGGAAATAGGGGGAAGATGTATCTCCATGTCCCAAGGTAATCCATCACGATATACGGGCTTGGAGTTAGTTGAATTAATAAAAAAGGCGAAGTATGATCCTGTATTGGTCATGTTTGATGATAGCGGTTTTATAGGAGAAGGATCAGGCGAACAGGCAATGAAGGTAGTTGCCGGACACCCTGATATTGATGTCCTTGGCGTGATAGCGGTCGCTTCAAAGACTAGAAGGGAAGAGTGGACCAAGGTGGATATCTGTATTGACCGTGATGGTAATTTGACACCGAACGGGGTTGATAAATACGGCGCCGAGGAATTTGAGCTGGGCAAGATAACAGGAGATACGGTGTATTGCATCGATCAATTACATGTTCCCATAGTAGTTGGGATAGGGGATATCGGAAAAATGTCCCATCAGGACGATTTTAAAAGAGGAGCACCGATAACGAAGCTAGCGGTGGAAATCATATTGGAAAGGAGTGGTCATGGTGACTTCAGAAAAACCTCAAAACATGATGCCGATTCCGAGTAGGGTAGCGGAAGTTGACGCATACATGGAAGAGAAAGTAGGTCTAGGCGTCAGCTTTGACTTAGGAGTAAGAAAGATAAAGGTCTTAAGAAAAGATGTACATCTTTACTATATAAACGGGCTGACGGATACGGAGTACATCATTGATATCCTCGATTCTCTCATTCATAACAAAAATGCCGATATCGTGTCTACTAAAGTTTTTGATGTAGTCAAAGACTTGCTCGTACACCAATCCGTTCAGGAAATAAAGACGATGGATGAGCTTGTTGATCAGGTATTATCCGGCTTAATCGTCGTTGTTGTTGATGGTAAACCAATAGGGCTGGTCGTGGATGTCAGGAGTTATCCCGGGAGACAGCCAGTAGAACCCGATACCGAAAAAGTCGTCCGTGGATCAAGGGATGGTTTTGTCGAGAATATCATCATAAACACGGCGATAACCAGAAGAAGAATCCGGGATGAAAGATTACGTTTCGAAATGCTGCATGTGGGGGAACGATCGAAATCGGATATATCCATCGGCTACATTAAAGATATTGCCGATCCGGATTTAATAGAAATCGTTCGTAAGGAATTGAATAATATTGAGGTTGATGGCATAACGATGTCTGATAAAACAATCGAAGAGTTCATCGTAAAGCAAAGGTATAACCCATACCCGCTTGTCAGATATACGGAACGGGCTGATGTGGCGGCAACGCATTTGCTTGAGGGCCATGTCCTTATTTATGTTGATACCTCACCGAGTGTCATCATTACCCCGTCCACCCTTTTCCATCACATGCAACACGCCGAGGAGTATCGGCAGGCGCCTGCCGTCGGGACCTTGGTGCGCTGGGTCCGTTTTCTCGGGATTTTCGTTTCGTTATTCTTGCTGCCGATATGGTTATTGTTCTGTTTAGAACCTTCCCTCCTGCCGGAGAAGCTCGAGTTTATCGGGCCGAATGAAAAAACACATATACCCATTGTGATCCAAATCTTCATTTCCGATATTGGGATAGAATTTTTAAGGATGGCAGCCGTTCATACCCCGACCCCGCTTTCCACGGCAATGGGCTTGGTTGCGGCAGTTTTGATAGGACAGATAGCGATAGATGTTGGCCTATTTGTTCCTGAAGTGGTTCTCTACGCTTCCGTTGCGACAATAGGTACATTTGTCACTCCGAGTTTAGAACTAGGAGTTGCAAATAAAATTACCCGTTTAGCACTGATAGTCTTGGTCGCATTATTTAAAGTACCGGGCTTAGTCATAGGCATCACACTCTATTTGATCATGCTCACTAGTATAAAAACATTAAATACACCTTATTTATGGCCGCTTCTCCCGTTTCAGCCGAAGGCCTTGTCACATATAATATTAAGAAGACCTTATCCTGGTACTATAGAACGGCCGAGCATTGTACATCCCCAAGATCTATATAGACAGCCGAGAAAATCTAAAGGTTGATGTTGTCGAAAAGTTGTGGTAATTTATTTTTATTCGGATAAAGCGATAAAGTTGGGCTTAACAAAGAGATAAAGCTACTATGACTCTTTGGAGTTTAAACCAATCTGTCTTTCCCTTCGAACTACTAAGCAGTCATAGATAACAATATATTTACATGGGATAATTGATTCGGATGAGGCTGGATCATATAGAAGACCCTTTACAGCAGGTTTTCTTTATTTGAGGCTGCCTCATTTCTTATTAATAGTTTTAAGTCAGGAAGGTGAGGCTATCATGCATTTGTACGGAACCGGCGGTGTCAATGAACGTGGACATCTGGAGATTGGCGGAGTGGACACGATTGAATTGATCGAACAATTTGGTACACCATTATATGTTTATGATGTAGAGCTAATTCGCGAACGGGCGAGGGGGTTCAAGAGAACTTTTGAGGAATTGGGGGTTTCAGCACAAGTTGCTTACGCAAGTAAGGCCTTCTCTTCGATTGCCATGATCCAGTTGGCTGAGCAAGAGGGACTGTCTCTCGATGTTGTCTCAGCGGGGGAATTATATACGGCAATTAAGGCAAATTTCCCAACAGAACGGATTCACTTCCATGGAAATAACAAAAGTGAAGAAGAGCTACATATGGCTTTGGATCATGACATTGGCTGTATAGTAGTCGATAATTTTTCAGAGTTGACACTGTTGGAAGAAATTTGTACAAACCGTGAACAAAAGGTGAAAATCCTTCTTCGTGTAACACCGGGTATTGAAGCCCATACGCATGATTATATTTTGACAGGGCAAGAAGATTCGAAATTTGGTTTTGATCTTATTAACGGCCAGGCAGAAGCTGCCCTTCGACAAGCGCTTCATAGTGATTTTCTGGAAGTTCTTGGATTACACTGCCATATCGGTTCCCAAATCTTTCAAACGACCGGTTTCCTTCTGGCAGCCCAAAAAATTATCGGGAAGCTGAGTGATTGGCACGATTCGGTAGGGTTTCAACCACAGGTATTGAATCTCGGCGGGGGATTCGGGATTCGGTATACACAAGAGGACGACCCGCTACCGGCGTCTCAATATGTTGAGGAGATCGTTAGGGAAGTGCAGAACCTGATTGCTGATTCTGATTTAGTGATGCCTGAAATCTGGATCGAACCTGGCCGTTCATTGGTCGGAGACGCCGGTGTGACACTGTACAAGGTGGGTTCTGAAAAGGAAGTTCCTAATGTCCGTAAATATATTGCCGTAGATGGGGGCATGAGTGATAATATACGTCCCGCTCTTTACGAAGCTAAATATGATGCCATTCTTGCAAACCGGCCGCTCGACCCTGTGGAAGAGACAGTGTCCATTGCCGGAAAATGCTGTGAAAGCGGAGATATGTTGATTTGGGATTTACCATTGCCGAAAGCCGGCCGCGGTGATGTCTTGGCTGTATTTTGTACAGGGGCATATGGATATTCCATGTCGAATAATTACAATCGCATTCCGAGACCGGCTGTCGTGTTTGCCGAAAAGGGAGAAGCCCGGTTGGTCATCAAACGCGAAACTTACGAAGATCTTATCCATTTGGACTTGGCCCTACATGAAGCGGCAGTCGTCAATAAAGATTAGAAAAAAGGATGGCATTGGCCATCCTTTCAGTTTGTAAATAAGGACTTTGGAAAACGTAACTTTGCTCAAATGATGTTCCCGAACCAATTAACCAATAGCAATACCTTCAAGACCTCAGGAATTAATTAGAACGGAAGGGGACGAGACTCCTGCGGGAAAAGCGCGTCAAAGGGAGACCCCGCAGGCGCAATAGCGCCGAGGAGGCTTCCCAGACCGCCCGCGGAAAGCGAGTGCCTGCAGTGGAACTCAACGCTCAAATTGTACAGGCATAAAAATAGACAAACTCGATTTTCATCGAGTTTGTCTACGTCTGAAAGGATGGCATTGGCCATCCTTTTTTTATTTGAAATCAGCTGAAAAGTGATTTGATTGCGTCTATTAAACTACTGAACACTTCTTTCAATTTATCCAGAAATGATTGACCCTCTTCGGATTCAAGAAAATTGGAAAGTTTATCTTTAGCTGCATTCAGCTGATCACCGACAGCGTTCCAATCAATATTCAATTCTTTTAGCTTATTGAATAAATCAATTAAACTTTGCACTTGATCTTCATTTAAGGCGATTCCAAGGTCTTTTGCTGAAGACTCGACAACCTCGCGGACCTCTTCAGTATTGGCTGGTGGATTTGCAGCCATTTCCTCTTTGATTTTCGTAACAAGTGCAGAGGCTTCTTCCGTACCGATTTCGTCACCCAATTTTGCTGTTTTCACCATTTCTTCATTCGCTGCCTGTTTCACATCTTCAGGAATCTTCTTGTCGGCAGATATTTCATAGGCTTTAATGACTCCTGTCAAAGCCGCTGTACCGGAAACGGGTATAGGTGCGGTGACATAAACGGTAGCATCTTTTACTCCTGCAGTAGCCAGTGCATTGATATACATTTCATCGGAAACCCAGTTAATGTTTTTCGACTCAAGTTTAAGACCGGTACCTTTTTCCTCCAAAGTAATCGCAGAGGATGAAATCGCTTTTGTACCGATTAGACGGCTAGCGATATAGTCTCCTAAGTATTCATGTTCCTCCGCATTTGTAACGGTTAAAACCTCAACATCATTTGGTGCTTTCATTTCTGATAAAATCATACTTTTTTGTTCATTTGTCAAATTCTCACCAAGTGTGACGATCATTTCACCAACAGCTGCATCTGCAAAAGCCTTATATGGCAATAATAGACATAATAAAATGGTTACAATGACCCATTTATTCATTTTTTTCATGATAATCCTCCTTAACTTTCCTGCTGAATTGGGAATCTTTCAATAAAAGGGCGGCACTTTAAATCAGATTCATAGTATTTGACGAAACAAAGGCTAAAAAAGATACATATATTCCTGAAAAAAATTTATAGCCAAATAGCTACGTTCATTTTAACGAAGAAGTTGGGTGTATCTTTGTCTTTTATACCAAAGATGGCACTCTATGAACCTAGATCACTTTACCAATGTAGTAAAATTGAAGCAAGATTGCAAGGATATTTGTCAGATTGTGTTAAGTTATAGTAGAATGAATTCGTTATTTAAATATTTGGACCATTCATAAAGGGAGTATGGGATGAGGAAAAGTAATAAGACTCTTTTACTTATGATGCTTATTATCGCTTTGATATGGGGAATCATATACTGGCTGTTTATCGCTTAGCACATAGCCCATTGATAAATCAAGTGCTGAAAGTGATGTTGAAACGAACGGGATTTTTATGTATGATGTAAATGTTATATGTGAGGATTATTATTCAAAGCAAATTAATTGGAAACAGGAAGATAATAAAAACGTTATTTAGTAACGAGGGATATTATGTTGATTAAGTATAAGAAAAGTTATGAGAAGTTTGCCATGGGATTATTATCTTTCATGCCAAATGAAAAAGAGATAAAAACGCTTCGGAATACGATGAAGAATTATGAAACGGATGAAAACTTACAGCTGTTCTTATGGAAAGATGAAGAGATTACGGGCCTGATCGGTATAGAAGTCTCTCCAACCCACATTGAGATACAACATATATCTGTAAATCCATCCTTCCGGAAGCAAGGTATCGGTAAAACGATGGTCAGGGCCATCAAGGAGCAATATCCTGACAAAGAATTAAAAGCAAATGAGTTTACGGAAAGCTTTCTTGACAGGTGTGAAGATTTCTGAATATGAAAGCTTGAATGGAGGATCGCCTTTAAGGGCGGTCCTCCATTCTTGTTTTTCGAAGGGATAGCTGTCGAGCCCTTTCTGAAATGACATCCGAACGGTCACGCATTAGGTGCTTATCAACTATCGATGTATTGGTCATGTCGCTATCCGCACCCCATATGGATCCTTCTTGCAAACACATGGATTGGCATTTTTCGATCAGTCTTTGATCCGATATTGGCAGATTGATGCTTTTATATGGCTTTTGTGATAACATTCGCTCATGTGTATCCTCGAGCAATTTGAACAGTCGTTCTGGATCGAGTCCCAACTTCAGGAGCTCGGCCTTTTTTAGGTGGAGATTTGCCAAGGCTTTAGACAGGGTCCTTGCAGCCCCTTTTTTGTTTCCCCTTCGATCATGATACAGGGCAACCGCAATCTGAATGAGCCCGACCCAATGAGAGTCACGCTCTTTTGGTGCGGTTTCCTTCCAATATTCTTCAAGGATTTCATGACATTCGAAGTAATCCCTCGTTCCATGGAAATGGACAAGGAAAGAAAGGTAGTCTTCCGCGTAAGTCAATAGGAGCACCCCTTTTGTTTGATGGAATCAACTAAGTATGGCAAAAAGCCATTTTCTTATAGCTTAACATCCGCTATGTATACTCACTAAGTTTAGCATAGAATTTTTTCCTGGAAAATAAAGAAAGCTGATTGCAAGGCAATCAGCTGATTCATCAGTCTCCCATTAACACCAAGAAGCACCGACGATAACTAATAAAATGAACAATACTACAATAAACGCGAATCCGCCGCCGTTTCCAAAACCACCTGCACCCATAATGAGTACCTCCTTTGTTCTGCTATTCTTACATTTCTAGGTTATGTTGGATTTCAGAATGTGATTGGGCACCGACCCATTTGACGGTAATCCAAAATAAAAACTTTTCTATGGACAGTAAATTATTATTTGGATAAAGGGCGGCAATCCACTATACTTGATTAGTAAAAGAAATAGGTCTATATCGGCCAATTAGATTTAAATGAGGTAATTTAATGGGTTATAACATAAAAATTGACGCTTTCGAAGGTCCGATGGATTTACTCCTGCATTTGATCAATCGCCTGGAAATAGACATCTACGATATTCCGATGGCTGATATTACAGATCAATACCTAGGTTACATCCATACGATGCAGCATCTGGAATTGGATGTGGCCAGCGAATATCTGGTGATGGCTGCAACACTGCTTGCCATCAAGAGTAAAATGCTGCTTCCAAAGCATGAAGATGAGCAAATGATTGATGAAGATGGGGAAATATTTGAGGAAGATCCGCGGGATGAGCTTGTGGAAAAACTATTAGAATATAAAAAGTATAAAAATGCAGCCGAAGAATTTAAAGGGATGGAAGAAGAAAGAAGCTTGATGTTCACCAAACCCCCAAGTGATCTATCTGTTTATGCTAAAGAAGCGGAAAGTGATAAACAAGAGTTGAATATAAGTCTATATGATATGTTGGGGGCTCTGCAAAAATTGCTGAGAAGGCAAAAAATTCAAAAGCCGCTTTACACGAAAGTAACGAAACAAGAGATATCGATAGAGAAACGAATGGATGAAATCAAGATGGAGTTACAGTACATTAAAGGGAAGAAAAGTTTTTTTGAACTGTTTTCGATCCCGGTCAAGGAGCATATCGTCATCACTTTCATGGCGGTGCTGGAACTGATGAAACTTAATGAAATCATCGTTGAACAAGAAGGTAATTTTTCTGAAATCATGATTGCTGCTAAGGAAGGTGTAGAACCAGTTGGAAGTTATTAATTGGAAAGGGATTCTTGAGGCATTATTGTTTGCTGCAGGAGATGAAGGGCTCTCTGTCAAACAAATTGCCTCGGTCCTGGAAATTACGGAATATCAAGCAACGGACATCGTTGAAAGTTTAAAGGAAGAATATGTATCGGATGTACGCGGGATTCAAGTGATCGAAATAGCCGGCGTTTATCAAATGACGACAAAAAAAGAGCACTCGGATTACTTGAAAAGACTAGTCGAAACATCAAGCACTCAAGGCTTATCACAGGCGGCATTGGAAACACTCGCAATCATTGCTTATAAGCAGCCGATTACTAGAGCTGAAATTGATGAAATACGCGGTGTGAAAACGGAACGCCCCATTCATACACTTGTCACCAAAGTCTTAATTAAAGAGGTCGGACGTGCTGAAGGCTCGGGCCGGGCTTATTTATATGGGACAACAAAAGAGTTTTTGGATTACTTCGGCCTGAATTCCATAGATGAATTACCGCCTCTCGCCGATAATTCGGATGATAGCTTTGAAAGTGGTGAAGCCGATTTGTTTTTTGAAAAATTTCAGCAAACAATCGAATAACATTTTTCTTTGAATTGTGATAATATAGAAAAAAATGAATGCGGGGGGATTGCGGGTGCGAATTGTAGCATGCAATGGATTTGGGCTTGAAAAGGAAAAGTCAAATTCACCTGAGGACTTCTTTAATCGATCCGTTATACAATACATAAAGGATGGAGAAGAAAAGACGCTGAATGTACTGTATCTTCGCTATTTTGATGAGATGGTCACTCTTTGGACCCCATATCCCGCCAACCCCCTATTCAAAAGCCCTAACAGAGATATTTATATGGCTGACATCATCGCCATGGTCTGTCTACTCAAAGACCCGGGCCTGGTTAACCGAAAACGAATATATATAAATGCAGAAAAAGAGCTGGCTGGTTATTTCGAAAATATAGATTTTGAAAAATTGGAGAAAGTGTTTATATCTATTGACCAAGCTAAACCATATGATATAGAATCACATGTTGACTATTATATTCAATCTTGATCAATTTGAGGAGGGTTCACGGTTGGGGAATACATTGGTAAAATCTCAGCTTGAGGATGTAAAGGGCTTTTTGGAAACGACAGTGGCTCAACTGGAAGAATTTATAAATGAGACGACCTATTCTAAGCTGCAAGAAGAAAAAAGCGGGGATGAAACCTATTATAAAGGAATCCTTTCAAGTTTAAGAAGAATGCTTGTAAGTTGTGAAGAGGGCTTGGAGGCTTGCCAAATCGTTCTGAAAAATGATGTTTTCAATAAAGCTGCAGCTGAAAAGACGCTTTATAGAGTTTATCATCAATGTATCGAAGAATACTTTTCCCCAAAATCAGATCGGTGGTTTGAGGACAGCAGATCTGCCTATACAGGAAAAAACTCGATTAAATTTCACCAAAGTGTACCTGACAGCATAATATCCATTCTGAAGGCCGTGGAAAGTGGATTCCAGACCATGCGTGAAGAATTGGAGTTTTATGAAACGGATTACCGGACGAAAATGTTGCAGTCAAGATAATGAAACAGCTAGGCTCAATAAGCCTAGCTGTTTTTTTTAGCTATAAATGGAATCTCCGCTTAATCGATACATAAAATACTTTGATGATTTATGTGTATGGGAATAGGGGGAGGTTGCAAGATGTCAGAGGTAAAAGATTATGCTAAAGAGGTAAGTGATTGGGTTGATGGAGTGATGGAATATCTTGAGAAGATCGATATCACCGATTCGCCGTTGCTGTCAAATATTGAACGGCTTTCCGGGTTGGCAAAGAATATGGATGAGGAAGAAATGGATTATGAGGATATGGTCCTGATTGAAGAAGAGATGGGTCGGGTCTACGAGGAAATTGAAGAACTCGCTAGAGAATTAAATATACAGGAAAGGCAACCAGTGCCGATTGGTAAGCATACGTTACCGCCGTTACCTTATGCCTATGAAGCGTTGGAACCGACGATCTCAAGGGAAATCATGTATCTGCACCATGATAAGCATCATCAAGCATATGTCGATGGTCTGAATAAAGCGGAATTGATGATGAAAAAAGCGAGAGAAACGAATGATTTTTCCTTGTTGAAACATTGGGAAAAGGAAGCAGCCTTTCATGGATCGGGCCATTATCTCCATACGCTGTTCTGGGAAGTGATGATTCCGGGAGGGGGCGGACAGCCAAGGGGGGATTTACTTAAACAGATTGAGAAGGATTTTGGAAGCTTTGCAGCTTTTAAAAGTCATTTTAGTGAGGCTGCCAAACAAGTAGAAGGTGTTGGCTGGGCGATATTAGTCTGGTCTCCGCGTGCGCGGCGGCTAGAAATACTTCAATCGGAATTGCACATGGTTTTGACCCAGTGGGATACGATCCCAATCCTTGTTCTTGATGTATGGGAACATGCTTATTACCTGCAATATAAAAATAATCGGGCAGGCTATGTGGACAAATGGTGGGACGTTGTAAACTGGCCGAAAATAGCCGTAAGGTTCACCGAAGCGAAAAAGCTTATTTGGAAAAAGCAATAACTGATAAAATATAGAAATGTCTTTGGAGAACAAATTACAACTGAACGGGCCGTCAAGGTTCGTTTTTTTTGATTGAAACAAGAATTTTTTAGGGGAAATATGGGAAAGATATGTAGGAGACCTGAAAATTTTATTAGAAAGCGACTTATGATTCTCATTTGGATATTATAATTAGATTGAAAAGGAGAGGAAATCATCTCACGAAATAATAAGCATGTGTCTTATTTGAAACCTAGAAATAATATTGGAAATGTGTTGAAAAAGCTAATTTGAAGTGCTATGGGATTTTAAAAATAATTAATTTATATTAATATAAAAACTGTGACCAATTTGTGAACTTAAAAATTATTAAGGTATATTTATTGACTAGTTTCTATTTAATAATTATTATAAACAGGAGCAGATAAAAAAATAGCTATTGGAGGAATTTATTATGTCATTGATCAATAAACAAGTTGAAGATTTTAAAGTACAAGCTTACCATGCAGGAGAATTCAAAGAAGTTACACTTGAAGATGTTAAAGGGAAATGGGCAGTATTCTTTTTCTACCCAGCTGACTTCTCTTTCGTATGTCCAACTGAATTAGCCGATCTTCAAGATAACTATGAAACATTCAAGGAAATTGGTTGTGAAGTTTACTCAGTTTCAACAGATACTCATTTCAGCCACAAAGGATGGGCTGATGCTACTGATACAATCGGTAAAATCCAATATCCAATGTTAGCTGACCCAGCAAACGTTTTATCCCGTCAATTCGGTGTATTGATTGAAGAAGATGGATTGGCTCTACGTGGAACTTTCATTGTAAATCCAGAAGGACAAATTAAAGCATACGAAGTCAATGATTTAGGAATTGGCCGTAATGCAGAAGAACTTGTAAGAAAAGTTCAAGCTGCACAATTCGTAGCGGAACATGGAGATAAAGTTTGCCCTGCAAAATGGACTCCAGGTGAAGATACTCTTGAACCAAGCCTAGACCTTGTAGGTAAACTTTAATTTTTAATGGGAGGGTCCATTTCTACAGGTAATGGACATACCCAGCATTGATTACGATTACTGGACAAATCGTCCGACATGATACAATGACAAAAGGCACTTACCTAAAATAAGTGCCTTTTGTTTTTCAAAATAATCAGTTTAGCACGTTATAATCATTCAGCAAGGAGCACAAAAGATGAAAAAAATATATGATTTATTAATTATTGGCGGCGGTCCTGCAGGCCTCTCAGCCGGTGTTTATGCAGGAAGAGCGAAGCTAAAGACGATAATTCTTGAAAAAGGCACTGGCGGCGGTCAAGCTGCAACTACATCGGAAATAGCCAATTATCCTGGTATCCGTCATATATCGGGTCCTAGGTTAGTTGAAGAAATGAAGCTTCAAAACGAAGACTTTGGCGTTGAGTTCGCCAAAGCTGATGTAACGGGTGTGGATTTCTCCGGTGAGGTGAAAGTCGTTAAAACCCTTGGCGGGGACTACCATGCACGCGCCGTCATCATTGCAACGGGTGCTTCTCCAAGAACACTAGGATTTCCAGGTGAAGAGGAATTCACTGGCCGCGGTGTAGCTTATTGTTCAACATGTGATGGTGAATTCTTTGAAGGGTTGGAAGTTTTCGTTATCGGGGCAGGATATGCAGCCGCTGAAGAAGCGATATTCCTGACACGTTTTGCTACAAAAGTCACAATCATCGCCCGTGAATCAAGCTTCTCGTGTGCCCCGTCCATTGTTGATAAAGTAATGGCAAATGATAAGATTGAAGTGAAATTCAATACGGAAATCCTTGGGGTTCATGGAGACGGGATGATTCAAAGTGCACGTTTCATCAATAACGTTACCAAAGAAGAATTTGAATATAAGGCGAAGGAAGAAGACAATACATTTGGCGTATTCGTTTTCATAGGTTACGAGCCGAAAACAGAGATATTCAAGGGCCATATCGAAATGGATGATGCTGGTTACATTTTAACCGATGATGATATGAAGACTAATGTGAATGGTGTCTATGCGGCGGGCGACCTAAGGCCAAAATCCTTGCGCCAGATTATCACAGCTGTATCCGATGGAGCGATTGCAGCAACGGATGCCGGCAAATATATTGAGGAAGAAAAAGATCGCCTGGGAATCAAGGATGAACCTGAAGTTGAAAAACCGGCGAAAAAAGAACAGGCAGCTGTCCCAGCAGGCAAGAGCGCTTTATTAAGTGATGCGTTACGTGGCCAATTAAAGGGAATCTTCGGTAAGATGGAGAGCGACGTTACTATGGTGTCCATTGTCGATGAAAGTTTGCCAAAATCAATAGAATTGCGAGACTTCCTGTTAGATGTTGCGGAATTAGGAGATAAGCTTCATCTTGAATTATACAACAAAGGGGAAAATGCGGAAATCGAAGAAAAAATCAATGCGGATAAGTTCCCTGTCGTTGCCCTCTTAAATTCAAATGGTGTATACAGTGGCGTCAAATTCCACGGTGTACCAGGCGGCCATGAGTTGAATTCCTTCATTTTGGCCATCTATAACCTGGCAGGACCTGGTCAAGCATTGGATTCAGCCGTATTGAATTCAATCAAGGGAATCAGTAAAAAAGCGAACATTAAGGTCATGGTTTCATTGTCATGTCACTACTGTCCAGATGTTGTTGTGGGTGCACAGCGCATAGCGATTGAAAACCCTAACGTTGAAGCTGAAATGGTCGATATAAGCAATTTCCAGGAAATCAAGAAGAAATATAAAGTCATGAGCGTGCCGGCCATGATCATCAATGATGAACAAGTGGTATTCGGAGCTAAGAAAATTGATGAAATCGCTGCACTATTAGTATAATAGAACACTAAATCGATAGGAGTCCCTATCGATTTTTTTTTTGGAAAACTTCCCTTGAAAACAGTGGATAACATCAAGGTTTAGATTCTTTTATTCATAACCCTTGTCCCTTTGCATAAACTTGTACAAAAACAAGTAAAGAGACGAGGGGGCACTCATGCGTTTTCTATATAAAGGGTTATCGAGTTTGTGTATCGTCATTCTCCTGTTGTCTTTTATGGCACCTGTACAAAGCGCCTATGCAAATGTATCCGTAAGTGCCCATAGCGCGATTTTAATGGATGAGGATAGCGGAAGGGTCATTTATGAAGTGAATGCTCATGAAAAGAATCGCATAGCAAGCATTACGAAAATAATGACGGCCATCCTGGCTATTGAATCGGGACAGATGGATGAGACAGTGAGGGTGAGCAGCAATGCCTTCGGGACGGAGGGATCTTCCCTTTACTTAAAAGTAGGAGAAAAAATTAAGCTCGAAGATTTGGTATATGGCTTGATGCTTCGTTCAGGTAATGATGCAGCAGTGGCAATCAGCGAAAAGGTTGGCGGAAGCCTGGATGGATTCGTCTGGATGATGAATCAAAAGGCGGAAGAAATAGGGATGAAGGATACCCATTTTTCAAATCCACATGGTTTGGATGATACGAAGAACCATTATTCAACCGCCTATGATATGGCCATTCTCACTCGTTATGCCATGCAAAATGAAACGTATGCGAAGATTGCCGGCACAAAGGAACACAGGGCACCTAATTCCACAGAACAATGGGATTATGTATGGAAGAACAAAAATCGCCTACTTACACAATTATATGAGTATTGCACAGGGGGGAAAACAGGGTATACGAAACTAGCAAAACGTACCTTGGTCACGACGGCAACAAAAAACGAGCATGACCTGATTGCTGTGACATTGAATGGTCCGGATGATTGGAATGATCATATTCATATGTACGAATCGGCCTTTAAGGAATATAAGCCAACAGAAATTTTACCCGCAGGCATGGTGGAAAACATGGAAAATAAAATATATAAAGGACATGTCTATATTAAAAATGATTTTTCATACCCACTGACAAACGAAGAGAGAGAATTGGTCAAAGTGAAAATGAAATTGTTGAAGCCCCAGAAGGCTTGGGATGATAAAAGGAAAATCCCGGAAGTTGTCGGCAGAGCATCCATCTATCTTGATGGGAAGAAAATAGGAACTCGGTCAATTTTTTATGGGGAAGCAAAAGAAAGCTTCAAGCAACAATCATTCCAATCTTCATGGGCTGAAGTATTTGAAGCGGTATTGGGAATCGGACGCAATGGTTAATTACATTTGGGTCGGGATGTTCGTGATCGGTATCGTCTTTGGCATGGTTAATGGAACGATGGATCAGGTGAATGAAGCTCTATTTGTCAGCGCAAAGGAAGCGGTCACCCTTTGCCTGGGACTGATGAGCATACTTGTCTTTTGGCTGGGTTTGATGAAAATTGCGGAGGAATCGGGGCTGTTAGATAAACTATCCAACTTGTTCAAGCCGTTCATGAGATGGCTATTCCCTGAAGTGCCTCCTAATCATCCCGCTATGGGGTATATACTTTCCAATATGATGGCAAACACATTCGGGTTGGGGAATGCAGCTACGCCTCTTGGTATAAAAGCCATGGAACAGCTAAAGAAACTAAATGGAGGAAAAGCAACGGTCAGCCGCTCGATGGTCACTTTTTTAGCAATCAATACCTCAAGCGTAACGTTGATTCCAACCACTGTCATTGCGATCCGCATGAACTACGATGCCCACTCCCCGACGGACATCGTATTTCCGACCATAATAGCAACGGCCATTTCTGCCGTTGGAGGAATCGCGATAGATCGATATTTTTATTACAGGAGAAAGAGGAACGGGAGGGAATAAGGATGTTGCACTGGATGACCACCATTTCAATTTGGATGATACCGGTTTTGATCCTCGGAATATTACTGTATGGCACATTGAAAAGAGTTCCCACCTATGAGACCTTCGTTGAGGGGGGGAAAGAAGGAATCAACATGTCCTTTTCCCTTATTCCTTTCCTGGTAGGGATGCTTGTGGCGATTTCAGTATTTAGGGCATCAGGGGCCTTGGATTTCATTGTACAATCACTAAACCCCTTGCTTTCCTTTCTTCATTTTCCGTCTGAGGTTTTACCCCTTGCGATTATTAGACCAATATCCGGAACAGCGGCTTTAGGAATCACCAGCGACCTGATATCGGTTTATGGACCGGATTCCTTTGTTGGCCGCTTGGCTGCCACGATTCAGGGAAGTACGGATACCACGTTCTATGTATTGACCGTTTATTTTGGAGCCGTCGGAATCAAAAAAATGGGTGATGCCCTTAAGGTCGGCCTTTTGGCAGACTTGATCGGAATCATAGCTGCCGTTATTGTCGTCACACTGGTTTTCGGCATGAATTAAAAGGTAGGGAAATGGACGATTCCATTTCTTTTTTTTGTCTTTTTTCTTAAAAGCAGCCATCCATTATTAAGGTGTATTCAAACTTTCATCAAAAGAAACATTTTTTTGTATGGAAAAATAAGCTATGTTACACTCATTATGGAAACCAACCCATTTAACCGTCCCATTATTGGTGTAATAATAAAAGAAAAGCTCTTAATCGCGAAAAACCTTTTGTTTTTGCCTCTCAATATGTAATAATTGTATGATTGTGTATGTATAGACAATAACAAACGAATGATTATACTATGGGGTGAAGATAGATGGAACGATTACAAAAGGTGATAGCACATGCTGGACTGGCTTCCCGCCGTAAAGCAGAAGAGTTGATTTTAGAAGGTAAGGTTAAAGTGAACGGTAAAGTAGTGAAGGAATTAGGTGTGAAAGTGGGGCCTAATGATAAGGTTGAGGTTAATGAAGTCCCGCTTGAAAAAGAAGCTCCGGTTTATTTCCTATTCTATAAACCGCGCGGCGTCATTTCGGCCGTTTCTGATGATAAGAACAGAAAAGTCGTAACTGACTTTTTCCCTTACATCAATGAACGGATTTATCCAGTTGGCCGCTTGGATTACGATACTTCGGGCTTGTTGATTTTAACCAATGACGGGGAATTTGCAAACACGTTAATGCATCCGAAGCATGAAGTGGATAAAGTGTATGTGGCAAAAGTGAAAGGGATGCCTTTGCGTGAAAGCTTGAAAAAGCTGGATAAGGGAATCAAGTTGGAGGATGGCAAGACTGCTCCGGCCAAGACAAGGGTATTGTCTACCGACAAGAAAAAGGAAACGGCCATAGTTGAAATCACAATACATGAAGGCAGGAATAGGCAAGTCCGCCGGATGTTCGAAGCAATTGGCCATCCCGTCATTAAATTGAAGAGGGAACAATATGGTTTCTTGACCTTGGATGGTTTAACTGCAGGGGATTCCCGGGAGCTGACTCCACATGAAGTTAAATTAATGCGGACTTTAGCAACGACCGAGCCTAAACAGCGGAGAATGTAAGCTAGTATTTTTCCCGTATTGATAGGTTGAAACCACTACCCCTACTCTTCCCCTGGAAGAAATGGGTGGTGGAAAACAACCTGTAAATACCTTTTCCTTCATGAATCGGGAAAGAATGTCACAAAACCTTCAGAAATGTAAATATAAAGGACATGGCGTTAAATGGTATAATGGTATGGTTAAATTTAGTGTGGCCTTAGGAGGATCTCTATGGATAAAAAGAAGCGACGCCTCATTAGCAGAACCATCATTCTCCTGCTTTTAGGTGCAGCTTTAGTGTTTGCCCTTTATACGAACTTCACTAAAGATAAGAATGAAAGCCTGAGAAAAGGATCCGATGCACCCAATTTCGTCTTGACTGATATGGAAGGTAAAGAGCATAAACTTTCAGATTACAAGGGAAAAGGCGTCTTCCTGAACTTTTGGGGTACATATTGCAAGCCGTGTGAATATGAAATGCCTTATATGGAAAATCAATATAAAAACTTTAAAGACCAGGGCGTTGAGATATTGGCCGTTAACGTCGGGGAATCTGACTATGCTGTCAATAATTTCATTACAAAGCATGACCTTACCTTTCCTGTCATGATCGATAAAGGTAGGGAAGTGGAAAATGCTTACCGCGTGGATATATTGCCTGTCTCCTTTTTGGTTGATAAAGAGGGGAAAGTGATAGATATCATCACCGGAGCTTTGACAGAAGAGAGCATCCAAAAGCATATGGAGAGAATTAAACCATAATATTGGGGAGTTTTTGACATGAAAGAAGTAAAATGCGATTGTGGTCATGTAAATCCGTTTGGCACAAAGATATGCGGGAAATGCGGAATGGTGCTTGGTAACGAAAAAGAGAATCAGCTTATTGATATGAGATATGAAGGAAGTGCCAGGCGTTCACAAACATATAAAAAAACGATCATCGATAAAATATGGAATTTCTTTTCTTCCGTTAAGGTCGGGGTGACGCTCATAGTCATTGCTTTGATCGCTTCAGCTATCGGGACGATTTTACCCCAGGAAATGTACATCCCTTCAACCGCGACGCCTGCAGAGCATTATGAACTGGAATATGGCTGGTTCGGAAGGGTGTATTATGAACTCGGGTTTCATAACTTGTATAGTTCATGGTGGTATTTGATTATCATAGGCATGCTGGGCATATCACTATTGATTGCCAGTATCGACCGGTTCTTTCCGTTATATCGATCGTTAAAAAAGCAAGGGGTCACACGTCATGACGGTTTCATGAAACGTCAGCGGATTTATGGGGTGACAAAGCTTGAAGACCACGATATAAAACTTGAAGAAGTAAAGGATAGACTAAAAAGGCAGCGTTATCATATACGAGAGGAAAACGGTCATATACTTGCCGAAAAAGGTCGTTTTTCACGTTGGGGACCCTATGTCAATCATATTGGACTTATCATTTTCTTAATTGGAGCATTATTGCGTTCCGTCCCTGGGATGTATATCGACAAAGTACTTTGGCTGCGTGAAGGCGAGAGGAAAGAAATCCCCGGTACAAATGGTGAATACTATCTTCAGAATAATGAATTTACCTTAGAGGTGTATGACAAAGAGAGTGAAGAAGATAAGCAGTACAGTGCTGCAATTGATAAAACCGGTACGATCGCTAAAACATATCAATCCGATGTTACGCTCTATGAGCGCAAGGGAGAAACCTTACCAGGGGAAAAAGTGGACCTTGATAAGCTTAAAGATTATAAAATCAAAGTCAATGAACCTCTGAAACATGATCATTATGCCCTCTACCAAGTAGACTATAAATTGGATGAGCTCAGTACGATGGCTTTTAATTTGATAAATAAAAAAACCGAAGAGAAATATGGAAGCTTAAAGGTTGATTTGAACAACCCGCAAAAGAAATACGAGTTGAAAGAAGGATATTCCGTTGACTTGATCAGTTACTTCCCTGATTTCGAGTTCGATGAAAAAGGCGAACCTAGAACGATATCGAAGATTCCGAATAATCCAGCATTTATCTTTAAGATGCATACTCCGGATAAGCCAGAGGGTGAAGTCAGTTTCGTAGCGATTAAGGAGACTGTGGAGCCTTTAGGGGAAAACACTTATAAAATGGCTTTTAATGGTGTGGAAACCCAAGATGTCACGGCTTTGACCGTCAGGAAGGATTTAACCCTTTGGATCTTATTCATGGGTGGAATCATCTTCATGATCGGCGTTGTCCAAGGGTCTTATTGGAATCATCGGCGTATATGGATCAAGAGGAAAGATGATGAGATACTTTTGGCCGGCCATACAAACAAAAACTGGCACGGCATTAAAAGAGATATAAAACAAGCGATAGAATCAACATCACTTTCCGAACCAATGGATCAACTTGAAGAGGAGAAATCTTCTAGTAAGGGGGAAGTTTTAAATGGCTGAATTAAGCAGTAACCTTTTATATGCAGCTTTCATTTTATATCTGATCGCTACCTTTTTATTCGGGGGATCGATCAAGGATAAACGCGGTGCGGAGGAAAAGAAACAAAACAAATGGGCAAAACTGGGCATTTTCGTCACCATTATCGGGTTTGCTGCGCAAATTGGGTATTTCATCACTAGATGGATTGCTGCCGGGCATGCCCCGGTAAGTAACTTGTTTGAATTTACGACCTTTTTCGGAATGATGCTGGTCGGTGCTTTCATATTAATTTATTTTCTTTATAAAACACCTGCCCTTGGGCTATTCGCTTTACCGATAGCATTATTGATAATCGCTTATGCAAGTATGTTCCCTACAGAAATTTCGCCGCTCATCCCTGCTTTGCAGAGTGATTGGCTCCATATTCATGTAACGACTGCAGCGGCAGGACAGTCAATCCTTGCCATAAGTTTCGTTACTGCCATCATTTATTTAATCAAGTTCGTTGATCAGACACAATCAAGCAAAAGAACGTTCTGGCTTGAAGTCATCATGTTCACATTAGTCTGCACCATCGGTTTCGTCATCATCACTTCTTCTTTTGCTGCCATGGATTATAAGGCGAATTTTGATTGGGTCGATAAAAAAGGTGCCGAAGTCAAACAGGAATTCAACCTGCCGGCATTGGTAGGTCCCAATGAAGGGAAACTCATCGAGACGGATCGATTTGAACCGCTGGTGGACATGCCTGCACTGATCAATGCCAAGAAACTGAATACTGTTCTTTGGTCATTCGGCATGGGACTCGTCCTGTATGGTTTAATAAGGTTGATTGCTCGCAAAAGAGTGGCAGCTTTGATTAAACCGATCGTTAAAAATGTGAATTTGAATTTATTGGACGAGATTAGTTATCGTTCGGTCCTTATCGGTTTTCCGATCTTTACACTCGGTGCCCTCATTTTTGCAATGATCTGGGCCCAAGTGGCCTGGACACGATTCTGGGGCTGGGATCCGAAAGAGGTCTGGGCATTGGTTACTTGGTTGTTTTATGCGGCTTTCTTGCATCTGCGGATGTCAAAGGGGTGGCAAGGGGAAAAATCGGCTTGGCTTGCCGTCATCGGTTTTGCCATCATCATGTTTAACCTGATTTTCGTCAATCTTGTTATTGCTGGTTTGCATTCATATGCTTGATTCTGTATTGTAATGTTTAGTTGAAGGGGGTCTTTTGATAGAAACGTCGAGAGTTGGCTTATCGACTTTTCTGGAAAATGATCCCTTTTTCTATCAATCCTATTCAATGGGAATATTTCGGTGAAATAGCAATTATCCATTCTTGATGGGCGGTCGGAGTCTTTTTTGTGACAAAATGGTGAAAGGTTCATGGAAGCCTTGTGAAATCGGCTCTTTATCGTACGATGTAAGGAAAAAGTATTAGTCATGGAAGTATTCATTTTGTAGAATATATGATAGGAGGCTGATTACATAATGTATAACGCTATTAAAATTCTCGTGGTGGATGATGAGGAAAGAATCCGCCGGCTGCTAAAGATGTATTTGGAAAGGGAAGAATACATAATCGATGAAGCTGAAAATGGAGATATGGCTTTAACAAAAGCCCTTGAAAATGATTATGATTTAATTTTATTGGATATTATGATGCCTGGGAAAGATGGAATCGAAGTTTGCCGTGAATTAAGGGAAAAGAAAACGACTCCAATTATCATGCTGACGGCTAAAGGGGAAGAAGTGAACCGTGTTCAAGGATTCGAAGTGGGGACCGATGATTATATCGTAAAGCCGTTCAGTCCCCGTGAAGTCGTGTTAAGGGTTAAAGCTTTATTGCGTCGCTCTTCAAGCACAGGTTACATGCAGACGGAAACGACGGCAAAAGATGTGATCGTCTTCTCGCATCTAACAATAGATAATGATGCCCACCGTGTACTTGCTGATAACAAAGAGGTTTCATTAACACCGAAAGAATATGAATTGTTATATTTCTTGGCGAAATCCCCAGATAAGGTTTTTGACCGGGAGCAATTGTTAAAAGAAGTATGGCACTATGAATTCTTTGGAGATCTTCGAACTGTAGACACGCATGTTAAACGCTTGCGTGAAAAATTAAACCGCATATCCGAAAACGCAGCCAAGATGATTGTGACCGTTTGGGGTGTAGGTTACAAGTTCGAAGTCATTAATGACTGATGCTATGGGGCAGTGTTGTAGGGAAGCTATGGGCAACGATCCTATTGCTCGTGTCGTTTGTATTAATTGTTTTAACCGTTCTGCTGGTCGAATTCTTTGAGAATTTCCAAATTGAAAATATTGAAAATGATTTAACCAAAACGGCTGAACAAATCATTAAGGTGACCAATGAACATCAGGGATCCAGCAATGAGGTATTACAAATAGCTTCGGAATTAATAGGCAATGAAACGAAAATGATCATTCTTAATGATGACAAAATGGTATTCTCATCCATCGGTGGAGATAATGAGTTTGAAATCACGCCGGAACTCATTAAAAATGACCCCGAATTGCTCAAGGTTTTTACGGAAAGAAAGACTGTAAAAAAGGAAATGGCGCTATCGGATGATGCGGGAAACGAGGGCTTATCTGCAATCGTGGTAGGCATTCCGCTTGAATTGAATGGGGAACAGGATGAAGTGTTCCTATTTCAATCGTTGGAGTCCATGGAAGAAACCACAAAATCCACTACACAGTTCATTTTATTGGCAGCAGGCATCGCCATTATTTTGACAACGATTTTTGCTTTCTTTTTATCTACAAGAATCAATGCTCCATTGGTGAAGATGAGGGAAGCCGCCCTAGCGATTGCCCGGGGGAAATTTGATACAAAGGTTCCAATACTGACTCAAGATGAAATCGGTGAGCTGGCCATAGCGTTTAATCAGATGAGAAAGCAACTGAAATTCAACATGAATGCACTTAGTCAGGAAAAGGAACATCTCTCCAGCATTCTTAGCAGTATGGCAGATGGGGTCATCACCTTCAATAAAGACGGCACAATTCTTGAAACGAATCCGCCAGCGGAAAGGTTTCTGCAATCCTGGTATTTTGAAAAGGGCTATAACCGGGAAGATAATGTGAATGTCCCTTTGGTTTTGATGAATCTTTTTGATGAATCTGAGTCCTTCGATAAGGAACAAGTCGGTGAAATTACCTTGCAGGGCCGTAATTGGGGATTGATTGTCAGTCCGCTATATACAAATGGCGACAATATTCGGGGAGCGGTGGCCATCATAAGGGATATGAGTGATGAAAGGCGTATGGACAAACTCAGGACTGATTTCATAGCGAATGTCTCCCATGAGTTAAGGACCCCGATTTCAATGTTGCAAGGATATAGTGAAGCGATTGTAGATGACATTGCGGGCAGTGAAGAGGAAAAGGTGGAAATGGCCCGGATCATCTATGATGAATCTTTAAGAATGGGACGTTTAGTCAATGATCTACTCGATCTAGCTAAATTGGAATCGGGTAAAATGAATCTTAGCTATGAATGTGTACCCGTTTCTCCATATTTAAAGAGGATTACAAGTAAGTTTTCTGGGCTGGCTAAAGAAAAAGGGATAACAATATCAGCCAGCCTGCAAGACAATCAGATTCAATGGCATTTCGATCCGGACCGTATTGAACAGGTTTTGACCAATTTAATTGATAATGCGATTCGTCATACTCCCCCAGGCGGTAACATTGATGTCATTCAGAGGACAAGTGATCGAAGGGGACTGATCATTGATGTGAGGGACTCTGGATCTGGAATTCCCGAAGAGGATCTGCCTTTTGTATTCGAGAGGTTTTATAAAGCGGATAAAGCAAGGACCCGCGGCCGTTCGGGTACCGGATTGGGTTTGGCAATCGTAAAAAATATAATCAATGCCCATGATGGCTACATTTCGGTAAACAGTTTACCTAATAAAGGGACGACATTCAGTATCATTTTGCCTCGAATTATGGAAAACGCTGAATGAATGACAGGTGGATCGCCAGATAATCTTGTTTCATAAAGAACTGCGAAGACAAAGGCAATTGGATTTCTTTCCAACTTGTCTTTGTTTTTTTAGGACACAAAATAAGAAGTACCTGATATGTGGAAATTAACGGAATTTTATAATAAGATTAAAGCCGAAGTATGTAACTTTTGTTTAGGATCGACGACTATATTTATGAACGGATGTGGGGAAATGATGGATTCCGTTTTCCACGATCTTTATGAAAAATATCATCAGGAAATATATCAATTCATTTTTTATATGACTAAAAATCGAGAAACCGCCGAAGACCTTGTTCAGGAGGTCTATATCCGGGTGATGAAGGCCTATGAACGCTTCGAAGGAAAAAGCAGTGAAAAAACGTGGATGTATTCGATTGCCAGAAATGTGACGATTGATCACTTTCGGAAACAAAAAGGTTGGAAAGACAAAATCTTTCCTAATTTTGATTGGGATAGGCAATTGCTGAAAGATGAAGAGCCCATTCCCGAGGAAGTGGCTATCAAGAACGATGAAATCCAAGATATTTACCAATGCTTAAACCGGTGTACCACGAATCAAAGATCCGTGATCATTTTACGATATATTCAGGGATTGTCCATTACGGAAACTTCTGACGTATTGAATTGGAGTGAAAGTAAG
The DNA here is from genome assembly GCF_026891895.1 of Peribacillus sp. AS_2. Classification (NCBI taxonomy): domain Bacteria; kingdom Bacillati; phylum Bacillota; class Bacilli; order Caryophanales; family Bacillaceae; genus Peribacillus; species Peribacillus sp. AS_2. The sequence goes on along the minus strand of NZ_JAPTGA010000002.1, from coordinate 521,587 downwards.
GTAAAAACGACCCAGCACCGAGCTTTGAAGGCCATTAAAAAGTTGATGGAAGATTTATCAGGAAAGGAGGGCCACCGCATTGAGGAGATCCCGTTGGAAAGAAAGCGAAATTGAAGACATGCTGCGCGAGCTTCCGACATTAAAAGATGACCGGACCAAGGCAGAGGTGTATGCGAGAATACATGATAAAAAGAAAAAGAAGAAGAAACACTGGATACCTCTGTTCGCGGGTGTTGCCTCCTTATTCTTAATGGTTGTTTTGGCATCATCGTTCATTATTGAAAAAAAAGGAACGACAAGTCGAGAAGACAGCGGCAGCAGTGGGAAATTATCTCTATCTGAAAGTAAGGAAATGGCAGATCTTGAACGGAAGGATTCAAGTAACCAAGAAAAGTCCTCAGAAGATAAACAGGAAGCTCAAGAGTTTTCGAGTAACCAAGCGAAAATCGAATCCAAAGACAAGTTTTCAGAAATGGAACCGCGAAAAGGGGAAAAGGAAAAAACATTTGAACAAGCGATCTACCACGATGACCTTAAAAATGCCTCGATCATTACGATGGGTGTCCCGGATGATCAAATGAATTTCATCGTTCCCATTTCAATTAAACTCAAACATCATGATGAAAGTGATACACTGAATCAGTTAGTTAATCAAATGTCCGATATTGATGAAGCGCAATATGGGCTATCTGACTATTTTCCGCTTGATATAAAGATTAGCCAAGGAAACGATATAAACACTGCCCATATCGATTTTCCAGAAAAAAGCCGACTGTTGGCTGAAGATACACTTTTTCTCCATTCGATGGAAGAAACGCTTTCCTATAACAATATAGAGAAAATGACATTTTCCACAGAAGGTAAGCAAGGTGCCAGGTTTGCGCATGCGGGATATTTAAAGGAGGTGGATATACCTCATCAAAAAAAACGCACATACCTTCTTTATCAAAGGGATGAGTCCTCTCCAAGTTTCCTTGTTCCAAGCAATATGGGTTATCGGGACTTTGAGGAGGCGCTTCAAGCCGGAAAAGGGGAGGCGGACATCGAGGGAATTTCACCTGCAATCCCCCATGACCTGAAATGGGAAAGGATAAGCACTAATGGAGATCTTGTGACCATTCACCTATCAGATCAAGCCGTTATTGAAAATAGTGAGGAAACCCTTCAAGCTTTAGAAGCCATACTCTTCATAGCTAAGGATTTTGGTTTTGAAAAAGTGAAGTTTGAAAATGCTCCTATTGAAGAGGTGGGAAAGCTGAATTTAACTGAAGACATAATGGTGCCCGAAGCACCGAACCAAGTGAATTGAATGCATTAAAAGAAAAAAGTGCCCGCGCTGCGGGCACTTTTTTCTTCTTATAATGAAATACGGGCCAAGAACGTAATTTCTTCTGTTTCCATTAAAAACTGTTTCATGTTGTCTTCTAATGGTAAATCGAAGCTCAAAACCATGATGGCTTCACCGCCAGCTTCTTTTCGGCCAACCTGCATGGTGGCGATATTCACTCCGTGATCACCCAGGACCTTGCCTACGTTACCGATTACACCGGGTTTATCGGTATGCTGGATATAAAGTAAATTCGATTCTGGGTGAAAGTCGATTTTGAAACCATTCAAACTTACAATTCGAGAACCGTAATTTTCGATATAGGTCCCACTTATTGTTAATTCTCGGTTGTCACCTTTTACTTTAAGGCTGATCAAATTCGAGTAACCTAAAGAGTCCGTAGAGATTTTTTCACCAATGGTTATGCCACGCTCTTTTGCGATCAACAAGGCATTCACTTCATTGACTGATGCATCGACTCTTGATCTTAAAAAGCCGGAGATTAAACTTTTTGTAAGAATCGCGGTATCGAAATCCAAAGATTCTCCTGCATATGTAACGGAGATTTCCTGAATTCCTTCATTCATGCACTGGGAAGCAATCGATCCCATTTGCTGAACAAGTTGATGGAATGGCTGTACCTTTTCAAACACTTCTTTAGATATGGCTGGAAGGTTGATTGAGCTTGAGACTGGATTTCCTTCGAAATAGGTCAAAACTTCTTGGGCAACCTGTACGGCGACATTCAATTGGGCTTCTTTCGTGGAAGCGCCTAGATGCGGTGTAGCAATGACGCTGTCCAGTTCCAGCAGTTTATGGCCAAGTGGAGGTTCTTCGACGAAAACGTCCAGTGCCGCCCCTGCAACATGCCCTTGAACTAACATTTCATATAAATCATCTTCGTCTAGAATTCCACCACGGGCGCAGTTCAGTACATAAACCCCTTTTTTACAGGTAAGCAGTTTTTCTTTATTAATTAATCCTCTAGTTTCATTCGTTAGTGGTGTATGAACAGTAATGATGTCTGCTTTAGGAAGCAATTCATCCAATGGCAGGGCCGTTACGGACATTTTCTTTGCACGATCTACAGTCAGGAACGGGTCATAGACAATGACATCCATGCCAAAAACTTTAGCACGTTTGGCAATTTCCCCTCCGATGCGTCCAAAGCCAACTATGCCTAATGTTTTTCCACGAAGTTCAGTTCCCGTATAGGAGGAACGTTTCCACTCCCCATTTTTCAATGAAGCATAAGCTTGCGGAATGTGGCGCATTAATGAAGCCATCATCGCGAATGTATGTTCAGCTGTTGAAATGGTGTTGCCGTCAGGTGCATTAACCACGACAATCCCGCGTTTTGTCGCTGCGGGGATGTCTATGTTATCAACACCGACACCAGCGCGTGCTATAATTTTCAACTGCGGCATACGGTTCATTAAATCTTCCGAAACCTTTGTTGCACTTCTAACAAGAATTGCATCGATCTGATCAAGTTCGTTTGCAGCTTCCTCTACGGTCTTCTGAATGAGCTGAATATTGGATGCCTCTGAAAGCGGTCCAAGTCCTTCTGGTTTAATGGCGTCTGCTACTAAAATCCGATACACGTCTAAACACCTTCCTAAGGAAAAAGTTATCTTAAATTTCAGTTAATTTTACAATTGAAATGCTGATAATGTCAATTTGGCATATCTGAATGAAAGCGCTTAAACAAATGATTTCCAACTGATCATCCGTTTAAGGTGGCGATATAAATAGCTTCGCTCCTTTTGCGAAAAATTTTCGAATTGCCATATTGTAAATCCGCTGTTTGTTTTAAGCCGTTCACTGCGACAATCGATATTCATCCTACATGCATCAAATGAGAAAAAATGCTATCAAAAAAAAGGCATTTCAGATATAATGGGAAGTATAAAAAATTTTATAGGTCTATCTTCGGGGCGGGGCGCAATTCCCCACCGGCGGTGATGAAGGAATTTCTACTTCTAAGCCCGCGAGCCTTACAAGGCAGGATTTGGTGTGATTCCAAAGCCGACAGTATAGTCTGGATGGGAGAAGATGGAGGTTCCTTAGTGCGTTTCAACAGTTATTTGCTGAACGTTTGTTTGATGTAACCTTTAATTTATCCCTTTAATTCCATTGGAATTAAAGGGTTTTTATTGAACATCAACATATTTTGGAATCCTAACCTCTTTTTCAGGTAGATCGGAAAAGAAGGAGAGAGAACTATGAAAAAGAACAAAGTGAAAAAAATGGTCTCACTTGCCATGATGGGAAGCATTTCATATTTATTGATGCTTTTAAATTTCCCGTTTCCAGGATTCCCGCCTTTTCTCAATGTTGATTTTAGCGACATACCAGCACTGATGGCGGCATTGATTTTCGGTCCGATGGCTGGAATTCTAGTCGAGTTCATTAAAAACCTATTGGATTTAGTCATGACAGGGACCTTGACTGCTGTGCCTGTGGGGCATATCGCTAACTTTATAGCCGGAATACTGTTTGTCTTGCCGACTTATTATGTATTTCAGAAAATCAATTCAAAAAAAGGAATGACGTTCGCCTTACTTGCGGGAACAGTTTCCATGGCAGTATTCATGAGCGTATTAAACTATTTTGTCTTTTTACCGGCTTATACCTTCTTTATGGGATGGGATGCCATGTCGGCGCCCGAGTCGAGAAAGTTCGTTACGACGGCAATCTTGCCTTTCAACGTGATTAAAGGCGTGCTCATCACATCTGTATTCATGTTGCTGTTCATTAAATTACAGACATGGATCAATAAGCAAACATTATATAAAAATGCTTAACGGCATTGACGATAGATATGAAAAAACAACCGGATATCCATATCCGGTTGTTTTTTTATGCCTGTTTTTTGGCCAAAAGAAAAAGCCATTCTCGATTGAAAATGGCTTGTACCTTTATTCGAATTTTAGTGCATCTCCGTCAAATGCCTCGTCAGCAACTTTGATGGAATCCGTTGGGCATCCTTCAAATGCATCCATCATGTCGTCTATAAGTACATCTGGAATTTCAACGATACCCTCGTTATCGTCAAGGGTAACAAATGCAATCCCTTCGTCATCATAATCATATATATCTGGTGCAGCTGCTCCGCAAGCTCCACAAGCTATGCATGTTTCTTTATCCACAATAGTAAATTTAGCCATGAATATAACCCCTCCTAAGTTGATTAACAACTGATAATCTTTTTATTTCAGATTATTATCTCTTTCCTATTGTAAGACCGAATGCCAAACTTTTCAATAGAAATTGTATTGATAATAACTATCATGTAGTTGAATGTCAACGAAAAGCATCGAAAAAATTAACTTGGTCCTTTCCATGTTTCGTCATTTAGTCACATAATTTCCGTTGTATTCATCAATAATAACGGCGGTTTTTGCAGATTTTTGTTACAATGGGTTTATTGGTTAAATGAAACAAGGATGTGAGTCCCATGAATAATTATCTACAGGCCATCATTCTATATGCGATAAAAAAATTTCAAGGTGAGCGCTCCATTTATGCTATATACCATATGCTGCAGGGGAAGAAATCGTCACAAACCATCCAAGATGCCCATTTATTCGGGTTAACGGATATTTTTGGGACAATACCTCGATTTACCCGTCAGCAATTAAATCAAAACATTGAACATTCACTTAAGCATGACTTAATTAATTTAACGGATAAACCGGATGCATATGAAATTAGTTTGCAAGGTGAACGAATGTTGGACGATTACTTTAAAAATAATCCTTTTCCGGAGTATTTAAATGGTTGGAAGTATCATAATATCACCCCTGTTTTCTGGGGAAGGTTAAATTTACTCATTCAAACCATATCCCATATTGTCCACAATGAAAGACGTTTTTATCCGATACAACGAAATCCCAAAATTCAATTCTTCGTAAAGGAATTTTTACATGCCAATCGTCAGGATCGAGCGTTGATTGCCCAACATTTATATGATGAACTGGTATCCCTTTTAGAAAATCAAAGTGATATGAAACGAGACATTTTCATTTTGAAATTGACCGGGATAAACAGGATTGGTCTAACGTTTGAACAGATTGCCAAAAGGAAAAATACGGAAGAAGATTATGTTCGCTATACATTCCTTGACTCATTGCATCAAATGCTTGCAGAAATGGAAACGGGTGGTGATTACCCTCTCTTATCCTCATTAACCAATGATTGGAAAAGAAGTGGTAATCCTCATTTGACACAATCTACAAAGACTACTTTACGATACATCCAGGAAGGGAAAAACCTCGGTGAAATAGCTGAAATCCGCAGATTGAAAGTCAACACCATCGAAGATCACCTCGTAGAAATTGTTTTATCGGAAAAGGATTTTCCGATTTCCGATTATGTGACAATCGAGGATGAGAGGGAAATTGCTGAAGCGATTAAGGAACTTGGTACAAAAAAGCTTAAAGCTATCAAGCAGATGGTCGATAATAAACAAATAAGCTTTTTCCAAATAAGACTTGTACTTGCGAAAATAGGTGAGAGATGATGAACATAGAACGAGTCCTCAAAGAAAAATTCGGTTTTGATGAATTCCGTCCTGGACAGAAGGAAGTGGTTGAATCATTGATGTCCGGCCGTCATACATTAGCGATGCTGCCAACCGGGTCAGGTAAATCATTATGTTATCAGCTGCCGGCTTATCTGGTGAATAAGACTGTCATAATTGTCTCTCCGTTATTATCTTTAATGCAGGATCAAGCGGATCAGCTGAAGATGAGCGGCGAAAAAAGTGTATTGACCCTCAACTCTTTTTTGACGCTTAATCAAAAAAGGAAAGCCTTCGATCGGTTACATAGTTATCGATTTATCTTTTTATCTCCTGAAATGCTGAGCATTGATGGTGTGATAAAATCCTTGAAATCCATAGAAATAGGTTTGTTCGTCATAGACGAAGCACACTGCATTTCACAATGGGGGTACGATTTCCGTCCGGATTATTTGAATTTAGGAGAAGTGAGGCGTGAGCTGAATAATCCGTTGACGCTTGCCCTGACGGCAACTGCAACCGATGAGGTCCGGAGGGACATCATTGTTAAACTTAACATTGGGCAGGCCGAGGAAATGGTTTCCTCGGTTGATCGTGAAAATATTGCCATTATTATCGAGCGAATGTTCAGCTACGATGAGAAGCTAGCCCGTGTGCTGGAGCTTGTCAGGAAATTTACCGGAAGCGGAATTATTTATTTTTCCTCTAAAAAAGTGGCGGAATCAGTCGCTGGTTTTTTACAGGATAACGGGATCGATAGTGTCAATTATTATCACGGTGGAATGGAGCAGGAACAAAGGATGCTCATTCAGCAGCAATTCATTTCCGGCCAGCTGAAAATCATATGCGCAACAAGTGCCTTTGGAATGGGTGTGAATAAATCGGATGTCAGATATGTTATCCATTATCATATCCCGTCCACGATGGAAGCATATCTTCAGGAGATTGGCAGGGCGGGGCGAGACCGGAAACAAAGTGTGGCTGTCTTATTATATAGCGAAGGGGATGAAGGGCTTCCCCTTCATTTGATGGAGCAACAGTTGCCTACGGATTCGCAAATCGATGGTGTATGTTCTTTCCTTAATGAGTCTCATAAGAATTTGGCGAATTTGACCCCCTCAGAAAAAGAGCAGCTGTCGCAATCCTTTTCGTTAAACGAAATCCAGCTCCGTTTTTTTACCCAGTTTATTATGGGCAATAACCAGGATCAAGTGGCAGAGATGAAAGAGTATTGTAAGAAGAGGAAAACCAGGAATCAAGAAAAGCTGCATAAATTCCTTCACTGGATATATGCACAGGAATGTCGCCGTTCAGGGATACTGGACTATTTTGGAGAAAAGCATCGGGAAGCGAACCCCATCTGCTGTGATATCTGTGGGATGGATGCCGAAAAAATGGCTGATGTATGGCCGGAAGTAAAGGTGGATCCGGCCAATTCCTTTTCCACTTGGAAAAAGGAATTGGCTTATATCTTACTAAAGAAGGAAAATGGCAATGAAAAATAAGCAAGCGGAATTAATTAAACAACTTACAGATAAACAGTTGCTATATAATTTGTTTCTTACACAAATTATTCTCTTAACGTTAGCCACTTTTTTAGGTATTATTTTATTTAAAGACCGTTCTGCTTTTTTCGACTTATTTATCTTTGATGACCTGAACATTTTGCTGATTGGTGTTCCTGCGGGAGTCATTGTCGTGTTAATTGACATATTGCTTATGAAAGTGACACCATCTTCCTATCAGGATGATGGCGGCATAAATGAACGCATTTTCAGTAATTTGTCATACCCGATGATATTTGTCGTAGCTTTGGTTGTAGCGGTAAGTGAAGAAGTATTATTCCGAGGAGTGTTGCAAACACATTTTGGGTTGCTACTTACGAGCCTCATTTTTGCAGCTGTTCATTATCGTTACCTTTTTAATTGGTTTTTATTTTTAAATGTATTGGTTTTGAGCTTCTTTATCGGGTTTCTATTTGAAATGACTAATAATATCATCGTGACGATAACGGCCCACTTTTTGATTGACTTTATCCTTGGTATTTTAATCAGGAACAAAAAGCAAAGAGGGTTTAGCAAGAAAGGGGGTGACTTGAATGAGCCGGGTGCAAAAGAATGAAAGAGAAAATGATCAGGCTGGTGAACTTCGTTCGCGAATTGAACGCCAGAAGGCTAAGTCATCATTGCCCAAACGGAGCAAAGTCCACCAGAATAAAAAGAAAAAAAGTAAAGTGAAGATTAAACTTCCAATGATACAATTATTAGCATTATTTTTCATTTTGCTTCCAATTGGATTTTACAGCCTTTATACATATTTTCAGGATAGGCCTTTACCTGTTACTAAAAGTGACCAAGTCGTCTTAAAAGAGGAAGATAAAGAATCGATTCCAACTACAGCAACGGCAGAGGACTTAAAGGAAAAGGAGTCGGCAAAGGCTGAAGCGGAGAAAGAAAAAGAAGAAGCTGAGGCTAAAGCCAAAGCCAAAGCCAAAGCGCAGCAGGAAGCTAAGGAAAAAGCCAAGGCACAGCAAGAAGCTGAAGAAAAGGCTAAAGTGCAGCGAGAAGCTGAGGCTAAAGCCAAGGCACAGCAAGAAGCTGAGGCTAAAGCCAAAGCGCAGCAAGAAGCAGAGGAAAAGGCAAAGAAAGCAGCAGCAGAAAAGAAAAATGTACAAGCCGCTAAATCGGATAAAGAGGAATACAAAGTTGTTTTACATACTGTTCAAGGTGAAGAAACATTATTTCGGATTTCAATGAATTACTACAAATCACAGGAAGGGATTGCTCTGATCAGGGAGTGGAATGGGCTGAATGGCAATGAAATTTCCAGGGGTCAGGTTTTGAAAATTCCGATCAAGAAATAATGATGGCACCTTAAGGAAAAATTAAGTTTTTAAATCCTTCTATTTCAAACCAAAAAAGACTTTAGGCATAAGGAGTTCTACCTTAATGTTAAAACAAAGTTGATTGGAGCGGGTGTTCGAGACTCCTGCGGGGAAAACGTGTCCAAGGGAGAACCCCGCAGGCGCAATGGCGCCGAGGGCGGGCCGCCTCGGAAAGCGAGTGCCTGAAGTGAAAATCAACATTCAAATTTTAAAAACCTAAAACGAGTTTGTCTCCAGTCTGACCCTGTCTTTATAGGCAGGGTATTTTTAATATTGTTCAACTTAGTTAAGTATGAAGGCCATCGTGACAGGTACATTATCATTTTTTCCTCTACTCTTTCATATCATGATTTGAAAGAGCAGAGGAGGAAATGCGATGGAATCGACAATCATTTTACTGGATGAGAAAACGGATCAAGCAACAAAACAAATGCTGCAAAATGTCGTGGATCGGAAGAAAAAATTCGAGGCACTTAAAAGGAAGCACCTTCAAAGCTTATGGGCAACCATGATTGTTGCTGTCCTTTTTATGATTTATCTTTATTTTTATATCGTTGTACCTTATTCGTATTCATTTTTCAGTATGTTTAGTGTTTTCGTCGACCATTTTAGCCATTTCCTTTTTTTGGCGGCAGCGATTGGTCTATATGGATATATGGTTTTAATTAAAAAAAAGCTAGATAAAGCTGAAAAGGAGTTTCAACTGCTACGCTGTGAAATCATTAATAAAAGTAAGCAATTGTGGGAAAAAGAGGAAGAATGGAAAAATCGCCATAAGGTTTTTGAAATGATGAAGAAGAATTATGATATTAATCTATATCATGAAAATAAATGATGATCGCGTTAAATCATATTTAATTGCGGGTAATACCGTTTTATGGTTATATGAAAGTACGTTTGGATAAGGATGGAAAGAAGGTTTAACGATGATGTTATGGTTATCTGGATTATTTTTAATCATCATCCTGCTGTCATTTGCCATGATCTTTTACATGTGGCGTACGGCTATGCAAGATAGGGTGATTTCTCAAGACCTATATTTCAAAGACTTTCCTGAAGGCTTTGGCGATGTGCGGATTTTTTTTATATCCGATCTTCATCGGCGTATCGTTGCGGATAAATTGATTGAGGAAACACGTGACAAGGCAGATTTGGTGATAATCGGCGGTGACATTAGGGAAAGCGGGGTTCCCTTAGAACGTGTGGAAAAAAATATATTGAAGTTAAAAGAACTTGGTCCCCTTTATTTTGTTTGGGGTAATAATGATTATGAAGGAGACTTCCATGAATTGGATGCGACTCTTTTGAAACATGGGGTGAAGATCCTTGATAATACAGCTGTTTCTTTTGAGTCTCAGAATGGAAGCAAAATCGCTCTTCTGGGCATTGATGATATATCGGAAGAACGTGATAGGCTTGACCTTGCCCTGTCGGATTGCGGGAATGAAGATTTCCGGATTTTGGTGAGCCATAATCCATTGGTCAAGAAACAATTGAATCCGGAACACCATATTAGTCTTGTCCTGTCAGGTCACACCCATGGCGGTCAGATTCGCTTATTCGGATTCGGGCCCTATCAGATCGGAAGCGTTAAAAAAGAGGGGGACTGTATATATATGACGAGTAATGGCTATGGGACAAGCGCAGTGCCTTTAAGGCTTGAAGCTAAGCCTGAAACGCACCTCTTCACCCTGAAAAGGGGGACAGACACCGAAATAGGCGAAGCTGTGGAAAAAACCTATTAGGATGCTTTTAAGCGAGTATACCGGGATTTTACAGACCTTGAAAAATCCACTATAATTTCATCAAATGATCGTACAGTTATTGGAGGCCTTGTAAAACCATGCAAGAAGGTAAATATAATATAAAGGCAGTTTCAAAGCTGCTGGACATTCAGTCGGGAACCCTTAGGGCTTGGGAAAGGCGCTATAAATTTATCGAACCTGTAAGGAATGAATCGGGGCACCGGCTGTATACTGAAAAACATCTGCAAATCCTTAAGTGGCTCATTACTAAAACAAAGCAAGGTTTTACAATAAGCCAAGCCGTTTCACTTCTCGAAAGTACAGGCACCCTAGCGCCTGGAGTTCCTGAAACGAACCGTAAGGATGAACAAGCGATTAAGTTATCGGATGAATTAATCGAAGCTCTATTGAATTTCAATGAAAATAAAGCCCATATGCTGATAAGCCGGGCATTCAGTATGTATACAATCGAACAAACCATAGTGGATGTACTCGGTTCAATAATGGTTCAGGTTGGGGATAAGTGGGAAAGGGGAGAAATTACTTCCGCTCATGAACACTTTGCGTCGAACATAATAAAATCCAGGATCAGTTCGGTTATGCATACAATTCCGACTAATGGTTTTCTTCCGAAAGCCCTTACCGTCTGCGCTCCCGGTGAAAAACATGAATTTGGACTATTAATCTTCACCATTTTTTTGAAGCGGAAAGGGTTTGAAACCATTTATTTAGGAGAATCCATTGCTGATAAGGACCTTTTCACCGTTCTAAACATCATTAAGCCCTCTTACCTATTCATGTCATGTTCACTGAAAGAGAATCTTGATGGAACATTTAAGCTGGTTGAAGCGTTAATAAAGGATTTTCCGGATTTGAAGGTGGGTCTTGGCGGTGCGGCTTTGAGCCTTATTTCTGAAGAAGACCGAACTGCCTTCAGCGGAGTCTTAATGGGGGACACGCAATCGAAATGGGAGGAGTGGCTGAAAGGTTAGCGACGGCCGTATTAGGAGAAATAATGGATATGCACTCTAAGACCAAGGCTTCATATGATGTATGAAGATGGTAACCAGGGGGCATTTTTTTATGAAGCTGGAGCGATTAACTAATAATAAAATCAAGATTTTTTTGACCCTTGATGATTTAATTGATAGAGGCATAACGAAAGAAGATATTTTAGGGAATTCCTTAAAGGTCCACAAGCTATTTCAGGATATGGTCGAAGAAGCGTGCGAAGAACTCAGCTTTAAAATGAGTGGCTCCATTGCAATCGAAATTTTCTCCTTGCCTGCACAAGGGTTGATAATCATTGTGACAAAGGAAGAAGAGGAACTATTGGCAGACGAAGAGGAATTTTTGGATTTACAGGTGAAAATTGATGATTTCCCCCATATTCTTTATGTTTTCGATGACTTTGAAGATATCGTCCAATTATCTCATAGATTATCTTTTCAAGGTTTGCTTAAAAGTACCCTTTATCATTTTGAGGGTAGATACTATTTACTTATCGAAAATGTTAAAGACACGACATATGACACGGTCATATCTCTAGCGGCGGAGTATGGCCATGCATCTACATTGACACTCAGCCGCATCAATGAATATGGAACATGTATCATCGAAAATGAAGCGATACATGTTTTGCTCAAACATTTTAGCTGATGTAAAACAAAGAAGACAAGGCAGCCGCATTACGGTAAAAAATGTGGTTTGCCTTTTTTTATGTCAACTTTCGGCCGAACAAGATATACGGTAAAAGAGTAAGAAAGCAGTTGATATGATAACGTTTTCATTTTTAGAATATTTCCAACTTTTAATTTCCCGTTTTTACTCTTGCATAAATGTAACGAAGGTGTATACTAGCACATGAAGAGGACTATTTGTACATTATAATATTATATATGGATGAGATATTCTAGGAGGTACTTTTAATGGAATCGGCAAAAGGCAATAGCCATGTAAATGAAGAAGAAAAACACGACGTACTGAGGTCAACCCAAACTGTAATACATAAAGCTTTGGATAAGCTGGGTTACCCGGAAGAAGTTTTTGAGCTGTTGAAGGAACCTTTGCGTTTATTGACGGTGAAGATACCGGTACGCATGGATGATGGATCGGTTAAAATTTTCACGGGTTACCGTGCGCAGCATAACGATGCTGTTGGGCCTACAAAAGGCGGTATCCGTTTTCACCCTAATGTAACGGAACGTGAAGTGAAGGCATTATCCATTTGGATGAGTTTGAAATGCGGCATCGTAGATTTGCCATACGGCGGGGGTAAAGGCGGTATCGTTTGTGATCCTCGTAATATGTCATTCCGTGAGCTTGAAAGACTGAGCCGGGGCTACGTTCGTGCAATTAGCCAAATCGTGGGGCCGACTAAGGATATCCCGGCACCTGATGTATTTACAAATTCCCAAATCATGGCTTGGATGATGGATGAATACAGCCGTATGGATGAATTCAACTCGCCAGGATTCATTACGGGTAAGCCGCTAGTGCTTGGTGGTTCTCATGGCCGTGAATCAGCCACTGCTAAAGGTGTAACGATCTGTATCAATGAAGCTGCCAAAAAACGCGGCATCGATATTAAAGGGGCACGGGTCGTCATTCAAGGTTTTGGTAACGCAGGTAGTTTCTTAGCTAAGTTCATGCATGACGCAGGTGCTAAAGTCATTGGTATTTCAGATGCATATGGTGCACTCCATGATCCGGAGGGATTGGATATTGATTATCTTCTCGATCGGAGAGATAGTTTCGGAACCGTAACGAAATTGTTTAAAAGCACAATTTCAAATAAAGAACTGCTTGAATTGGAATGTGATATTTTAGTTCCGGCTGCAATCGAAAACCAAATCACTGAAGAAAATGCTGCGGATATCAAAGCATCGATCGTTGTCGAGGCAGCTAACGGACCTACAACAATTGAAGCGACACAAATCCTGACGGATCGCGGAATCCTTCTTGTTCCTGATGTGCTTGCTTCTGCTGGCGGTGTAACGGTTTCTTACTTCGAATGGGTACAAAATAATCAAGGGTATTACTGGTCTGAAGAAGAAGTGGACGAAAAGCTGGAAAAAATCCTTATAAAATCTTTTAATAACATTTATGAACTTGCTCAATCAAGACGCGTTGATATGCGCCTAGCGGCTTATATGATCGGCGTAAGAAAAATGGCTGAAGCTTCTCGCTTCCGTGGTTGGATCTAAAAGGATTCAAATCGGTTTTAATATATAGTTAACATCATGTTCATTGCTTTATCATTGAAATGAATTGTAAAAACTCCTATCATGTATTGATAGGAGTTTTTATTTTTTAGACGAACGTATCACATAGTGGATGGAAAGGCAGTGGAGAATAAAGATGAATGTTGAAGAAGTCATTATCATAGGTGGGGGCCCGTGTGGATTGGCTGCTGCGATCGCTCTTAAAGAAGTGGGAATACAGTCCCTGATCATTGAAAAAGGAAATGTGGTTGATTCCATTTACCGTTATCCGACACATCAAACATTTTTCAGTTCGAGTGAAAAACTGGAAATTGGTGATGTCGCTTTTATAATCGAAAACCGTAAACCGGTCCGCAATCAGGCGCTAGCCTATTATAGGGAGGTAGTCAAAAGGAAAGAATTGCGGGTCAATACATTCGAAAAAGTGGAAAAAGTGGAAAAAAGAGAAGATGGCAAGTTTTTAGTCAAGACATCGAAAGGGGACTATACAGCTCTGCATGTGATCATATCGACCGGATACTACGACCATCCTAACTATATGTGCATACCGGGCGAACAGCTCCCTAAAGTATTTCATTACTTTAAGGAGGGCCATCCCTACTTTAATTGTGATGTTGCAGTCATCGGTGGCAAAAACTCAAGTGTGGATGCAGCTTTGGAATTGGTCAAATCAGGAGCAAGGGTATCAGTCCTTTATAGAGGATCGGATTACTCTCCAAGTATCAAACCTTGGATTCTTCCGGAATTCGAATCATTAGTCCGCAATGGAACGATCAAGATGGAATTTAATGCGAATGTCGACAGGATAACGGAAGACAGCGTGATTTATCATGTAGGTGATGAGGAAAAAGTCATTAAAAATGATTTTGTATTTGCAATGACTGGTTACCATCCTGACCATTCCTTTTTAGCTGCAATGGGCATAACTATTGATAAGGAGACTGGAAGGCCTGCATATAACGAGGAAACGATGGAAACGAACGTTAAAGGTCTTTATATTGCAGGAGTTCTGGCAGCCGGAAATAATGCGAACGAAATCTTCATCGAGAACGGCAGGTTTCATGGTGGATTGATTGCCTATCATTTGGCCGTTAAAGAAAAGTGAATGATATAAATGAGGAGCAGTGACCGTATGGAAAAAATATCGCTAATAACGACTGGTGGGACTATTGCCAGTAAAGAAACTGTGAATGGTATGCTGGCCTCTGGTGCATTGACTGGCCATGAGTTGGCATCACTTTGCGAATTGCCCAACGATATCGAGGTTAAGGTGGTTAATCTTTTCCAGATTTCAAGCATGTCCATGTCCTTTGAGAAAATGCAACAGCTTAATTTAGCCATTCAAAAGGAATTGGAGGATCCGGAAGTTACGGGAATCGTCGTGACCCACGGTACGGATACACTTGAGGAAACGGCTTATTTCCTTGATGTCACAAGTAAGGATCAACGACCTATCGTATTAACCGGCTCCCAACGTTCTCCTCAAGAAGTGGGCACCGATGTATATTCCAATCTAAGGAATTCGATATTATGCGCTGCAAGTGATCTTATTAGGGATGTTGGGGTAGTGGTCGTTTTTAATGAGCGGATCTATTCAGCAAAGTATGTCAAAAAAGTTCATGCTTCCAATTTACAGGGATTCGAATCTTTTGGCTATGGATATTTGGGGATAATTGATAATGATGTCGTGAGCATCTATCAAAAACCTTTACATAGGGAGTGTTTTGATATTCAGAATCCCATCCCAAGGGTCGATATCATCAAGTGCCATACAGGAGCTGACGGCCTCTTTATTGATGCTGCGGTTGCAAACGGTGCGAAAGGCATCGTGCTCGAGGGTGTAGGAAGGGGACAAGTCACCCCTGTAATGGTAACCTCCATACAAGCTGCAATCGATAAAGGAATCACGATCATCATGACTACAAGTGCAGAAGAAGGAAAAGTCTACCCAGCTTATGATTATGAAGGCAGCGCATTTGATCTAAAACAACGCGGTGTGATTTTAGGCGCTGATTATGACAGCAAGAAGGCACGAATCAAGTTAGCTGTCATGCTGGCAAGCGAAAACCCTATAGATGAGACCTTCTTTAAGTACTGAAGGATTAAATAAAAAATGGAAGAGTTGATTCTTGGATTCAGTTTTTCTTCATTCCATGGTACGATTAAGGAAACGAAGATGAAAAGAGGGTCAGCTAATGCTGGTCATGTTGTCAGCGGCTATTGCGCCAGGATTGGCGCTACTGAGCTATTTCTATTTGAAAGATCAATATGAGACCGAACCGATATCGGTTGTGGTCAAAACATTTATATTCGGTGTTTTTCTTGTATTGCCGATTATGTTCATACAGTATGTGCTCGAAACCGAACAAGTCTTGAATACGGATTTAGCAAATGCTTTTTTATGGGCTGCACTGCTTGAGGAATTCTTCAAGTGGTTCATACTCATTTACGTTATTTATCAGCATGTGGCATTCGATGAGCCATATGATGGAATTGTTTACGGAGCTGCAGTCTCCCTTGGATTCGCCACAATGGAGAATATTTTATACCTGCTGGCCAACGGGGTGGAACACGCTTTTCTCAGGGCCGTTCTCCCTGTATCCAGTCACGCTTTGTTCGGTGTGATCATGGGATATTATTTGGGCAAGGCGAAATTTTCGGCTTCGAATAATAGGGTCTATTTATTATTGGCATTGATCATACCAATTTCGTTACATGGGGTTTACGATTATATTTTGGTTTCCCAAAAATTTTGGGTGTACTTTATTATGCCATTCATGATTTATCTATGGTGGTTAGGCATGAAAAAAGTAAAGAAAGCACGTTTGTTGTCCGACTTTCACGCAGAAAAACTTTCACAGAATCACTACCTTAGCAAATGACGAATACTATCAAAAAATGGAGTGCTGGCATATTTTGCCCGCTCCGTTTTTTTTATGTTTGGAATAAAAAAGCCAGTAAAGAAGAAAATAGAATTACATTAATTCAAGAAAAAGAGGAGTGTTTTTGATGAAAGGAATTTCGTCAAAATGGAAATGGCTTTTGCTGTTTTCGTGTATAACTATATGTTTCGGAATTTACCCGGAAACAAGAACAAATGCCTTTTCGAGCCAAATCATTCAAAAAGGTGCGGTTGGAGATGATGTAATTGAACTGCAGGCACGCCTGCAAAACATCGGTTACTATAACGGAAAGATTGATGGAGCCTATGGATGGGGCACTTATTGGGCACTTCGAAACTTTCAACAAGATTTCGGGCTGCCAATCGATGGTTTAGCAGGGACTACAACAAAACAGAAGTTAGCGAATGCGTCTAATTTCAATAAAGCATGGGTTCATGAGCAAATCAATAAAGGAAACGAGTTTACCTATTTTGGGGGGGTCCCCATTGAGAAACAGGTAAAAGCGAAAGGAAATGGAACTGGAGGGACCGCTACCGGAAAAGCCCCCTCCAAACCAACGACATCTGCCAATCTTCCAGGGGGTTATTCTCAAAACGATATACAGCTGATGGCCAATGCCGTTTATGGAGAGGCGCGAGGGGAGCCATATACAGGTCAGGTTGCCGTTGCAGCTGTAATCCTGAATAGGGTGGAAAGTGCCGCATTTCCTAATACCATTTCGGGAGTGATTTTTGAGCCTGGGGCGTTTACGGCTGTTGCGGATGGACAGATTTGGCTTACACCGAACGAAAGGGCGAAAGAAGCCGTGGTGGATGCTATCAATGGGTGGGATCCAAGCGGTAATGCAGAATATTACTTTAATCCCGATACGGCAACAAGTAAATGGATCTGGTCAAGGGAACAAATTAAAAGAATCGGAAAACATATCTTTTGTAAGTAAAGAGGTGAAGGAAAATGATCAGGAATATAGTGATTGCCCTGCTTGTTGTAGTTGTTGCGGGAACTGCATTCTGGGGTTATCAAGAACATAAGGAAAAAAATGCTGTATTAATCAACGCGGAAAATACGTATCAGCGTGCCTTTCATGATTTAAGCTATCAAGTGGATTTATTGCACGATAAGGTCGGCAGTACTTTGGCCATGAATTCACGTTATTCATTAAGTCCGGCGTTAACAGATGTTTGGCGTATCACTTCCGAAGCCCAGAGTGATGTCGGGCAGTTGCCATTGACCTTGCTTCCTTTTAACAAGACAGAGGAATTTTTATCGAAAATTGCGGACTTCAGTTATAAAACAGCGGTAAGGGACCTTGAAAAAGAACCATTGGATGATAAGGAATATGCGACACTGCAATCCTTGTACACACAGGCAGGAGACATCCAGGGCGAGTTAAGGAAAGTGCAGTATCTAGTCCTTAAAAACAATTTAAGATGGATGGATGTCGAGATGGCTCTTGCATCAGGGAAAGAAAATTCGGATAACACTATCATTGACGGATTAAAGACGGTAGAGAAAAAAGTATCTGGTTACGGGGAAACAAATGAGATGAACCCGACTTTTACTTCTGCACAACAGAGGGATGAAAACTTCAAAAATTTGCAAGGTGAAACCATTACGAAAGAAGAAGCAATCGCGACAGCAAAAAACTATGCACACTCAAAAAGCAAAAATTTGAAGGTGAATGTGGAGGAAAATGGAAAAGGTTCCGATTATGGATTTTATAGTGTGAGCATCCTCGATAAAGATTCAGATACTGAATTGAATATGGATTTGACAAAAAAAGGCGGTTACCCTATTTGGTATATCAATAATAGAGACGTGAACAAAACAAATATTGATTTGAATCAAGCCCATACAAAAGCCGAAGCTTTTTTAAAGGAACATGATTTCAGTTCACTTGAATTATTTGAAAGTGCTCAATACGATAATATCGCATTATTGAATTTCGTAACATCAGAAAATGGAGTCAAGATTTACCCAGATTCAGTCAAGGTCAAAATCGCATTGGATGATGGATCCGTTATAGGTTTTTCAGCTGATGAGTATTTAAAATCACATAAAACCAGGGAAGTAGGGAATCCGAACATATCCGAGAAAGAAGCAAAGGACAAAATCAACAGCAACGTAAAAATAATGGAAGAAGGAAAGGCGTTAATCACCAATGATATTGGTGAAGAAGTTCTTTGTTATGAATTTCTCGGTACGATTAAAGACGATACCTACCGTATTTTCATTAATGCAGATACCGGTCAAGAAGAAAAGGTGGAAAAATTAAAGAATTCCGAACCGGTATATGAGAATTTAATTTAAAACAATCGCCAATTATAAGTTGTAGGGAAATGTGCTTAGTCACTTTCCCTTTTTCTTATGACATAATAACTTCAGGATTATTGGATTATATGGGCCGTAGAGGTATTATGTGGTTTCCTCCTATCGAATAGGACGTGGACGACGATGTTTAAAATTGGTGATATATCAATACTCGAACCGAAATACATACCACAGAAGGAAAAGTTCAAATGAATGTTTGTAGAAATGGGAACGGGTTGTTTCTATACGGACTTTCCCATCGATGTAGAGACTGGAAAAATTGCATTCCTTATGGATGGGACACAATTCAATGTTACATTTTCCAATGAAGAGCATGCTGTTTATGTATTCGAGTCTGAAGTGCCTGGAAAAGTGAAAGGTAGAATACCTATGATGCAACTATTGCTGCCCGAAGCAGAAACGTTTGTTAAAATCCAGTGGAGGCAAATTCGTACTCCTGGATGTAACCTTGGATACGGCCATTCATCCAGAACATTCCGAGTCTACCCCTTTTCGCACATTAACGGAGGATATCAGCGCTGGCGGAGTTTCCATAAGGCTTTTAAGAGGCACTGCAATTCAATCGGTTTCGCAATTATACCCGTGGGTGCCGCTTACGATGAAATCAGGTGAGTTTCATTATTTAAGGTTAAAAGCAAAGTCATTCGCGTAACGGAAAAGAGCATGGAAATATGCTGCTGCACGTCCAATTTCGTGAACCTTCAAAAAATGATATACAGACATTAATGAGGTTTATATTTGAAAAGCAGGTGGATTTAAAGAAAAAAGGTTTGCATGTTTAACTTGATTGAATGAAAAACAGCGATTCCATCCATACTGCTAATATAAACGGATGGAGGGTGCGGCGGCTTATATGAAAACATTTGAAAGACTATTAATTAAAGTGATCATCATCCAATTGGCCTGCTTATTTTTTTTCCAATTCCTTTTGAGCAGGGAGGAGCAAATCTTTGATTTGACCAAGCTCTCGAGGTATGAAGGTGTCACCAGCAATAATTATACGAAAATCATTGAAACATTCAATGGGCCCCATAAGTAAAAGCGGTGATACCCGCTTTTTTTTGTAAGAAGATTTTTAGTAAAAGGATAACGTTTGATGGCTGTTGGGATCAAAAAAAGAACAAAGGTGATTTTGATCGTACACATCCCTTTTATTAATGATTTTCCCGCTAGTTGTGATAAAATGAAAAGGTACTAAATAATCAGCATGATTGTAGGATTCTTGGGAGGATTTATGAAAAAAAAATTATCAGTCGCAATCGATGGACCAGCTGCTGCTGGAAAAAGCACGGTTGCTAAAATTGTTGCAGAAAAGTTCAATTACATATATGTGGATACAGGGGCAATGTATAGGGCCATTACCTATAAGGCCCTTAATCAAAAGATTCTCCTTAATGATGAACAAGCATTATCAGAAGTTCTCATCAATACGGAAATCGAATTAAGACCTAGTGAAAATGGGCAGTTGGTTTTCTTGGATAACGAGGACGTGACAGCCCAAATCAGGAACAATGAAGTGACTGGTTCCGTTTCGGAAGTGGCCAAGCACCGGAGCATCCGGGAGGAATTGGTTCGCAGGCAGCAAATCTTAGGTGAAAATGGCGGTGTCGTCATGGATGGCAGGGACATCGGTACGCATGTGTTACCAAACGCCGAAGTAAAGGTATTTCTAATCGCTTCTGTGGATGAAAGGGCACAGCGGAGGCATCAGGAAAATATATTGAAAGGTTTTCCTTCAGATATCGAAAAATTAAGGGAAGAAATCGCAACAAGGGACAAGCTGGACTCCGAACGCGAGGTATCGCCATTGAAAAAGGCAGCGGATGCTATCGAAATCGATACGACCTCATTATCGATTCAGGAAGTTGCAGAAAGTATCATGTCTTTAATAGAAGAGAGGAAAAGATGACATTGGATTTTTACACATTTGCCAAGAACATCGTAAAAGGCGTTTTAACGCCTTCGTTTAGGGTTAAAACACTCGGAAAGGAACATATCCCTAAAGAGGGCGGAGTATTGATCTGTGCCAATCACATTGATAATTTGGATCCGCCCGTAGTTGGCATGACATCTCCAAGAGATATTCATTTCATGGCGAAAGAAGAGTTGTTTCATGCACCTGTTTTAAAGGGTATATTACCAAGAGTAAATGCATTTCCCGTGAAACGTGGCAATAGCGATCGGGAATCCCTTAGGAAAGGCTTAAAGCTTTTGAAGGAGGGCAAGGCGATTGGTCTGTTTCCCGAGGGAACCAGAAGCAAGACTGGTCAATTGGGAGAAGGTTTGGCGGGGGCAGGATTTTTTGCGTTGCGGTCTGATGCCATTATCATACCGTGTGCAATCATCGGCCCATATAAATTTTTACGTCCATTGAAGGTCGTTTACGGTCCTCCAATAAATTTTACCGAATATCGTGAACAGAAAATATCAGCCGATGAAGCCACCAAGATCATCATGGAGCATATTGGGAAATTGATTTCCGAGCATAAATAGTCCTTCATACTTGACAATTTTCTGATTTTGTTAGAATTTATAAAATAAGGGTATTGTTCCTTATTGCCGATGAAAAGGAATATAACTTTATTACTCTAAAAAAAACTGTTTTTATCTTTATTAGGAAAGTGTTTTTATTGAACCACTTTAAATAAAATATGTGGCCGATGAAGAGGAAATTTGCTGATCAGTCATGGGTTAAGGAGGAGTTAGTAATGACAGAAGATATGAACCAAGTAGAAGTGAACAATTACAAAGTTGGGGATCAAGTTAAAGCAACCGTTTCAAAGGTAGAAGAAAAACAGGTCATTGTCGATGTGGAAAACAGCAAGACTGATGGAATCATACCTATCAGTGAGCTTTCAAGCCTGCATGTCGAAAAGGCGTCAGATGCCGTTTCGGAAGGTGATGCATTGGAGCTGGAAGTCATTAAAGTCGAAGAAGAAGCTCTCATTCTATCAAAACGTAAAATTGACGCTCTTAAGGCATGGGATGACCTGGAATTGAAATTTGAAAATGGAGACGTATTTGAGGCTGAAGTTAAAGATGTCGTCAAAGGCGGGCTTGTCGTAGATCTAGGCGTACGTGGTTTTGTTCCAGCTTCTCTAGTAGAAGACTATTTCGTTGAAGACTTTTCTGATTACAAAAACAAAACTTTAACATTCAAGATCGTTGAACTTGAGAAAGACAAAAATCGCTTAATCCTCTCACATCGGGCAGTGGTCCAGGACCAAAAGGAAAAGCAAAAAGCAAACGTCTTGGATAAGATTGAAAGCGGGCAAGTGCTTGAGGGTGTGGTCCAAAGGATTACCGATTTTGGTGCGTTCGTGGATATTGGTGGCGTAGACGGCCTTGTCCACATTTCCCAGCTTTCCCATCAGCATGTCGACAAGGCATCCGATGTCGTGTCCGAAGGGGATAAGGTGCAGGTGAAAGTGCTATCCATCGATCGTGATAATGAAAGGATTTCACTTTCCATCAAGGATACCCTTCCTGGACCTTGGGCAGGAATTGCAGAAAAAGCTGCCAAAGGCTCTAAACTGGAAGGTATCGTCAAACGCCTTGTTTCTTTTGGTGCATTCGTGGAAATTTTTCCAGGCGTAGAAGGGCTTGTCCATATATCACAAATTTCACACAAGCATATTGCCACACCGCAAGAAGTACTTAAAGAAGGCCAGTCTGTCGAAGTGAAAGTGCTGGAAGTCAATGAAACGGATCAGCGTTTATCATTGAGCATCAAGGAACTTGAAGAACCTCAATCCAATTACAACACATCAGATTATGAGATGCCTGAAGAATCGAAGGGTTTTCAGTTAGGTGAAATGATCGGTGATCAATTGAAAAAACTAAAATAAGATAATAATGGTGATGGCCTTGGAGAGAAAACAACGAAAATTAGATCATATAGAATTTGCGCTTAAGACAGGACAGCAGCATCAAACCGGACTAGAAGATATTTCGTTTATTCACCAAAGCTTACCAGGTATTTCCTTGAATAATGTGAACCTCACAGCAGAAGTTGGCGAACTTGAATTAAGTTCGCCAATTTTTATAAATGCCATGACCGGAGGCGGAGGCCCTGAAACGGAAAAATTGAATGGTGACCTCGCCATTGCTGCAAGGGAAACGGGAATCGCCATGGCGGTAGGATCGCAAATGGCAGCCATCAAGGATCCTAGCCAGCAAGCTTCTTTCAGAGTTGTAAGGAAGGAAAATCCTGATGGTGTGTTGATTGGTAATCTCGGTGGTGAAGCAACAGTCGATCAGGCTAAGCGGGCAAGCGAAATGATCGGGGCCGATGCCCTTCAAATACATATTAACGTCATCCAAGAATTGACGATGCCTGAAGGGGACAGGGATTTTGCGGGTACCCTTTCGAGAATAGAAAAAATCAATGAAACGATCGGAATTCCTGTCATCGTAAAAGAAGTTGGATTTGGGATGAGTATGGAAACGGTACGGCAATTACATTCCGTAGGTGTTTCAATCATTGATGTAGGCGGGTTTGGCGGAACGAATTTTGCTAAAATCGAGAATGAAAGACGAGCAAAAATACTCGGATATTTTAATGAATGGGGCATACCGACAGCCGCTTCGATTGTCGAAGCAGTGAATGTTTCACCACAGCTTTCAGTCATTGGGTCGGGTGGCATTCAAAGCCCTTTGGAAATTACAAAAAGCCTGGCGCTAGGAGCGAAAGGTGTCGGATTGGCTGGACATTTCCTCAAGATCTATAAAGAGTTGGGCTTGGAGCATTTGATTAAAGAAATACATTACATACATGAAGATTTAAAGGTCATCATGACTGCACTTGGATGCGGTAATATCTCAGAGCTAAGAAAATCGAAATTAGTCATCAAAGGAAATACCTATCATTGGTTATCTCAAAGAGGCATTGATTGTTCCGCGTATGCTAAATGAATGACCACAAAAAGGAAGCATCTCATTGGATCGAATGGAGATGCTTCCTTTTTGTTCATGGATAGACTTAACTATTCCTTTTTCGTGCCTCTTCAGGGCTTTCCATTCTTGTTGCCCCTTTATGACCCAGTGATTGGTCCCTGTCGGACTCCACCCGTTTACTTTCTCTTAATTTCTTCTCTTGTCGATCTTTTCCCATGTTCACACCTCCTTTTTAAATGAATGGGGTAAGGTTTCCTCATTAAATGCCGTGCTTAACGTTTATACTTTGAATAAACAACCCATAATGTTCCTAAAAGGGGGGACGCTGCATGGATGGAATTATATTTTATTGGATTTCATGGATAGTTTGGGTCATTGTCATGTATTTTATTCCGAAAACGGTTCCCTTTCGTTTTGATTTTCTTTTTCATCTATTAGCCGTAATGGTATTAGCGGGCTATAAACTGGAGTCCCCGTTGGTTTCCGTGCATTTGAGCGGACCGTATCTTTTCTTTATTCTGTGTGTATATATTAGGAAGAAATCAATCATCAAGATGATGGAACTGATCAGCGGAAGTCTTATTATCACTCTCGCCTATGCGAGTTTTCAACTTTTTTCTTTACTTGATCCGATATGGCTCATAATGAAACCTTCTTATCTATTGTGTATTTTCCTGAATTATCTTATATTATTACTTTTTAAAAATTGGAAACATCGATTGTTCGTCCTTTTAATTGGGATGCTGCTGGGAGATATCATATATTCCGGATTACTTGCTTACCACTCTTTACCTTATGTGGCCCTTGCTTACGCATGGCATGATAATGCCGTGCTGGTATTGGGAGCAAACATACTGTGGAGAATGTTGGAACTGGTTGGCCAATACATTTATACAATTTCCCATTCGAGATTTTTATCAAAACAAGGAAAAGAGAATTTTAATCAATGAGTATGGAGAAAATTAGTATGGGGTATTAGCTGTTTTATCAAAAGGCAGAAATATAAATGGAACCAATTGGAATTGGAAGGCTTTTATTCATACAATCATTGTTGATTGGCGAGAAATTTGTTACTATAGGATAGTTAGAGGTCTGTAGATAAATCGTAAAATGCTCTAAACAATTAAAAAGGAAGCCGTATGCCGAAGCTTTCTTCATTTTTTTGGGCTGTTTAGAATCAAGTTTTAGCATGCAGAGGGTTCGGCTTCATGTCACCTAAGGAACCGGGGCGTCAAGTGGACAAACCGCCCGTGAATACCTGATGAGTTTAACTGAACATCAGTTGGGATTATCCTTACTGATGAAAGATTCCTTTAAATGATGATGAATACAACCTTTTCCTTTAAAAGGAAATTATGAAAATCAATAATGCAAAGCAACCGTAATAAATGCATTCATGAATTTCGTGACTTTGACAGAGATATAGTAGCAGAAAGGGTGAATAGCAATGCCAAAACCGGTAATTGCGATAGTCGGTCGTCCGAACGTGGGAAAATCGACAATCTTTAATAGAATAGTTGGAGAACGGGTTTCGATTGTTGAAGACGTTCCAGGAGTGACCCGGGACAGGATTTATAGTTCGGGTGAATGGTTGACACATGATTTCAACATTATTGATACAGGTGGAATTGATATCGGTGACGAGCCGTTCCTAGAACAAATTCGCCAGCAGGCTGAAATTGCCATTGACGAAGCTGATGTGATAATTTTTATGACGAATGGTCGTGAAGGTGTAACGGCTGCTGATGAAGAGGTCGCAAAGATACTCTATAAATCAAGAAAGCCGGTTGTCCTTGCAGTAAATAAAGTCGATAACCCAGAAATGAAAGATCAAATTTATGATTTCTATGCGTTAGGTTTTGGCGATCCATTCCCGATCTCCGGGTCTCATGGACTTGGTCTTGGTGACCTTCTGGATGAAGCGGCTAAACATTTCCCTAAATTTGACGGCCCGGATTATGCTGATGATGTCATTAAATTCAGTTTGATTGGAAGACCGAACGTAGGTAAATCTTCTCTGGTCAATGCATTGTTAGGTGAAGAACGCGTCATTGTCAGTGATATTGAAGGTACGACTCGTGACGCAATTGACTCTCCGTATAAGTATAATGGCAAAGAGTATGTCATTATTGATACAGCAGGGATGCGGAAAAAAGGCAAGGTGTATGAAAGTACGGAAAAATATAGCGTACTTCGTGCATTAAGGGCAATTGAACGTTCAGACGTTGTTCTTGTAGTCCTGAACGCTGAAGAAGGAATTCGTGAGCAGGATAAGAAAATTGCGGGATATGCCCATGAAGCGGGTAGGGCGGTCATCATCGTCGTCAATAAGTGGGATGCCATCGAGAAAGATGAAAAAACGATGAAGGATTTTGAAGAAAAGATCCGTGCTCATTTCCTGTTCTTGGATTATGCGCCAATCATTTATCTTTCTGCCTTAACGAAAAAACGGACACATACCTTAATACCGGTCATTGATCAGGCTAGTGAGAACCATGCTATCCGGGTTCAGACAAATGTATTGAATGAAGTGGTAATGGATGCCGTGGCAATGAATCCGACACCGACTCATAATGGAAACCGTTTGAAAATTTACTATACGACACAGGTAGCCATCAAGCCGCCAACTTTCGTCGTATTCGTTAACGATCCGGAGTTATTGCATTTCTCATATGAGAGATTTTTAGAAAATCGAATTAGGGATGCCTTTGGTTTTGAAGGAACACCAATACGAATTTTTGGACGCCAGAGAAAATAGTAAAGGTGGTTATACCGTGGTAAAAGAAAAAGAAAGTATCGCAGTGATTGGAGCTGGGAGCTGGGGGACTGCCTTAGCGCTTGTAATCGCTGATAACCAGCATGAAGTGAGATTATGGGGACATAACCAAAAACAAATCGATGAAATCAATCAAAATCATACGAATGAAAAATACTTGCCTGGGATTGAATTGCCTTTGGGGATTAAAGGTTATTCTTCCATTAAGGAAGCATTGGCCGGGATTGAAATAATAATCTTGGCTGTTCCGACAAAAGCCTACCGGGAAGTGCTTGGCCAGATTGAAGAGGCTCATGATAAACCGTTGACAATCGTTCATGTGAGTAAGGGAATTGAACCTGATTCCCTGCTTCGTATATCGGAAATGATTGAAGAAGTCTCTTCGTCAGAATGGCTTAAGGATATAGTGGTTCTTTCAGGACCGAGCCATGCAGAAGAAGTCAGTTTACGTCACCCGACAACAGTTGCCGTTTCTTCAAAGAATATGAAAGCTGCCGAAAGGGTTCAGGACATCTTTATCAATAATAATTTCCGTGTATATACGAATCCGGACTTGATTGGTGTTGAAATCGGAGGGGCTTTAAAGAACATCATCGCTTTAGCTGCCGGCATCACGGATGGTTTAGGCTATGGGGATAATGCCAAGGCTGCATTAATGACTCGAGGGTTGGCTGAAATATCCCGTCTAGGGGTGGCCATGGGGGCTAACCCACTAACGTTTTCAGGTTTAGCTGGAATTGGCGACTTGATCGTCACTTGTACAAGCGTTCATTCCCGTAATTGGAGAGCTGGGAATATGCTTGGTAAAGGGCAAAAGCTTGAAGAAGTTTTGGAAAACATGGGTATGGTCGTTGAAGGTGTCAGAACCACTAAAGCAGCCTATCAACTAGCCCAAAAGTACGAAGTGAATATGCCGATCACCGAAGCCCTGTACGATGTTTTATTCAATGGGGAAGAAGTGAAAAAGGCAGTTGACCTTTTGATGAATCGTTCAAAAACGAATGAGATGGAAGAACTTTTTAACATATTGGATAGCAGGCAGCAGGATTAATCTCCAATCTGTTGATTTTCATAAAAGAATTTCATTAAATTAGGCATTTGATGATGCGCCTTGCCGTGTATCAGCATACAATGCAACGAAAGTAAACTAGTAATTTGACCTCGGCACGGGGGATTTAGTCAAATGAGCAGAAGATATTTAAATATCTTCTGCTTTTTTTATTGGCAAAAAATCTTCTGTTTATGAATAATTGAATAGATTATTCAAATTTGCATAGAACATTCTACATATTTCCTTGTTTTTTGTTAAAAATCGACCCTTTTTTTTGGTATGAAAATTGCGAAGTGTAATAAGACCAACAATTTATAAGGGAGGCTAGGAAAGTTTGTCTTAACTTTTCTCGCATAAAAGGAAGGGGAATGATACATGCAAACAGGTAATCTGAAAAGGTCATTAAACTTGTGGCATATCGTATTGCTCGGTGTTGGATATATGACGCCGATGGTTGTTTTTGATACATTCGGGATAGTTTCCGAAAAAACCGGGGGGCATGTGCCGACCGCTTATATCATTGCTCTTTTGGCAATGTTGTTTACAGCAGCCAGTTATGGAAAAATGGTTAAAATATATCCGCAGGCAGGTTCATCCTATACGTACACACAAAAAACGATCAGTTCGCATTTAGGCTTCCTCGTCGGGTGGTCTTCGTTACTTGACTATTTATTTTTACCGATGGTGAACGGCATTTTGACAAAAATATACTTAACTGCTCTTTTTCCGGAAGTATACCCGTGGATATGGGTGGTGGCATTTGTCCTTTTAATGACAGTCATTAACTTATTCAATGTTAATTTTGCGGCCAACTTTAATAGCTTCCTGGTTTTTTTTCAAATGTTGGTCATCATCATTTTTGGGGCACTTGTCGTTAAAGGAGTCATGGGTGGAGAAGGGACTGGAGAGGTCTTGTCGGTTCATCCATTCATCGGGCCCCATATGGAAATCTCGTCGCTCATAACTGGTGCTACAATCCTTTGTTTTTCTTTTTTGGGATTTGACGCAGTCACTACTTTATCGGAAGAAACACCGAATCCATCCAAAACGGTCCCCCGGGCCATCTTTTTGACTGCCCTGATTGGAGGGGTTTTATTCGTGACGGCATCAGTCTTTACACAGTTATTTTTCCCGGATGTTTCCCGTTTTAGCGATCCTGAAGCAGCTTCTCCGGAAATTGCCCTTTTCGTGGGCGGGAAGTTATTTCAGGCATTCTTTCTTGCAGGAACCTTATGCGGTACGCTTGCCTCCGGTCTTGCATCTCACGCTAGTGTTTCTAGGTTGCTATATGTCATGGGGCGTGACCAAATGATTCCGAAAAAACTATTTGGGTTTGTCCACCCCAAGTACAACACGCCATTTTTTAATGTCATTTTTGTCGGGTCGATATCACTGGTTGCCTTATTCCTTGATTTGGTTACGGCCACTTCCCTCATAAACTTTGGGGCATTAATCGCTTTTACCTTCGTGAATATTTGTGTAATCGTCCATTCGATAAGAAACAAAAGCTTCAGAACGATTAAAGGTTTTCTTTCAACTATTCTGTCCCCGGTTTTAGGCGCGGCTTCGGTCTTCATCCTTTGGCTTAATCTCGAGATGAGTTCCTTGATTTTAGGAATAGTCTGGGCGGTAATTGGGATTGTTTATCTTCTATATCGGACAAAATGGTTTACGGAATCCCCTCCGTTATTCCAATTTGAAAAAGCACAGTGAATTTATTCTACTGTTTCATTACACGAGGGAGGGTGTTATATGCCTGATGAGAAATGAAGAGGTCATTAATGCTATTGCTTGTTGTCTATTTCCGTTCATGGCGTTAGCAACATGTATTCAGCGCTTAGGGCAAGAATATGTCGCTTAGTATGGTGCCCGGGAGCTTTCATGGTAATGCTTTTCCCGGCGTACGGTTATGTAATGTTGGCAAAGTCATTCCTTCTGCAGGTTCGGTATAGGTTTATATGTCCATTTATACATACGCCTGTTTTTGCAGGTTAGTCGACACTGATGGATTAATTATTCATTTCAATTATATTGCTTTTAATAAATTTCCTTCTGTACTGACCTTTCCATAAGCTTTGAATTTACTGATTATTGTGACGGATCCCTTGTCATGGTTGGGAAAGTGGGTGTTATTTATCTGGGAAATTATGTAGGGGGATGAATAAGGAATAGTGACGGGGGCAGAAGCATGGAAGCATATATGTTACCCTTGGTTCCTTATAGTGTTGAAAACAGGGTATGAAGCCGTAATGACGGTATGGAGGGAGCTGTCCTATCTGTATAAAAACCCCTGGCAGAGGACGGCCATCCATGAATCATAACAAACAGGAATAAGCAAAATTCAAACATGATTGGAATGTATAAGATAAGGTGGACGGTCCTTTATAAAATAAGTCTAAGCTGCATATCAGGTTTTTAGGTCAAAAGGGTCCGTTTAAGGACCCTTTTGTCGTGGGATGAGTAAAGGTAAATGCTGGATATGAGTAATGGTACCTCTTATTTTTTATCTTGCAATTCGGAATTGTGATAAAATATAGGTTAGGTTACAAAAGGAGAGTGAAACTGTGTTATCTATTCCGGATGATAAAATTAGACCATTCATAACTATAACAATTGATCAGCCTACATTTTCAGACCAAAATATTCATGAGATACAGGAACCTTTCTTCTTTCTTATGAAGGAAAATCAAGTGTTTGCGTATATCCGCATGGATGACCTCCCGTTAAATGAAAAAATAACGACAGTCGATCAGCTTTTACAGTATGCTTTTTCGATTGATAATGTCTGTAAATTGCACCCTAACATTTCCTTGCCGCATTTGTTTCAAATTATCGGTGAGCCTATCGTACTGATAAAAACGGATGATGGCCTGCTAACCGGTTATGTAAAAAGGGAAGATGTATTAGCTGAATTATTCAAGCAGGATAGCAAACAAAATTTAGACCTGTTAAATGTTATATTAACCTCCATTCCTATGGGGATATTTGTGGCTGATAAAGAAAAGAATATCGTGAACTTCAATGAATCAGGCTTGAAGATGATAAAAAAGCCTTCTGAACAAGTCCTTAATGAACCTGCTGCGAGCATCTTCAATAAGCAGCATATACATAGCGTGTTTGCCAGCGGGAGCAGTATTCTGAATCAGTTGGAGATTACTGATGTCATGAGTGTGCTTGTCGACTATAGCCCGATTCTGAACCATGAAAAAGAAGTCGAAGGTCTGATCATCATTGTTCAGGATTTACCGATGGTTGAGGAAATGGCCATGGAAATAGAATTGATAAAAAGCTCGAATAAAGATTTGAATGCCATTTTAGCGAATATCTATGATGAAATACTTGTAGTCAATCAAAAAGGAGAGCTGCTGCGCTATAGTGACAGCATCATCTCGGGATTCTGGGGGAAGGACTTAAAAGATTATATCGGGAAGAATCTCTTGCAATTAGAGGATGAAGGGATTTTTAATCCTTCGGTAACCCGGTTAGTCCTTGAACAAAAAAAGAAAGTATCGATTGTCCAAGATACGAAAATGAATAAGAAAGTCCTTTCCGTCGGCACTCCTGTGTTCAATGAAAAAGGGGAAATAGATCGAATAGTCATTGCATCAAGGGATATAACGGAAACGACACAATTGAAATCGGAATTAAATGAAATGAGGAAAGAACTGGACTCTTTCAAAAAACAGGATCAATTTTATAAAGAGTTGGTTTTTGCAAGTCCTAAAATGGAGCAGATAATCAGCCAAGTCAAGAAAATCGCCCATTTTTCATCTACTGTATTAATTAATGGGGAGTCGGGAGTAGGTAAAGAAGTGATAGCTGAAGCCATTCATAAAATGGGCAGGCGATCTAAAATGCCTTTCCTGAAGATAAATTGCGGGGCGATTCCGGAAAACCTTCTCGAAAGTGAATTGTTTGGTTATACGAAGGGTTCCTTTACAGGAGCGGATAAAAATGGGAAGGTAGGATACTTTCAGCAGGCTAATAAAGGTGTTTTATTCCTGGATGAAGTTGGTGACATGCCCATACATCTGCAAGTCAAGCTGCTGCGGGTGCTCCAGGAACAGGAAGTGATTCCGATTGGCAGCACTACACCCATTTCCATTGATGTTCAAATTGTTGCGGCCACGAATAAGAGTCTGGAAAAAATGGTCGAGATGGGCACGTTCCGGGAAGATTTATTCTATCGGTTGAACGTCATACCCATACATGTGCCCCCATTAAGGGAAAGGCCGGAAGATATACCGCCGCTAGCCTTTCATTTCCTGCAAAAACTGAATGAAAGGTATCAGCGGAATTATCACTTTTCCCCTGATGCATTAAATATACTTGAAGTCTATACTTGGCCGGGAAACATTCGTGAGTTGCAGAACATGATTGAAAGATTGGTTGTTTCTGCAGATGAAGAGATGATCGATGCTGACTTCATTCAAAGGTTCATACCTGTGGGTAGTGACTTTAAACAAACGAAACCCATCATTACGAGAATCCTTCCGCTGCAGGAAGCGCAGGATCATGTGGAAGAACAATTGATCATGCTTGCCATGAAACAGTATAAAACCACGACCAAAGCGGCTAAAGCGCTCGGGATAAGTCAATCGTCAGTGAGCAGGAAGTATCAAAAAGTGTTAGCTGAACAAAGTAAGAAAATCGAAAATGATGCATTTTGATCAAAAGCCGTTGCCGAGTGATGCAAATCACTTTTCAACGGCTTTTATTTTTATGAAGGCATTTTCGAAGCTTTTCAATGATTTCCCAAACTTGATTATGCAAAGTGAAATAACGATATGCATATTTGCATAGTTTTAGAGTGGTTTTTTTAAAAAAATGCGATTTTATTGGTTAATTAACTTGGCATGCTTCTTGCTTGATTAGTAAGTATAAGAAAAAAGGGAGGTAAGCATCAAAGTTTCATAAAACAAGCAAACTTAATTAACCCATCAACTAAAGCTATAAAAAAAAGGAGATTATAAAATGTCAATTAACGTAGAAAGTAAAAACACTCAAGCTAACCAATCAGCAACTCAAGATTATATTAAAAAGGTGCTTCAACTAATCGAGCAGAAAGAAATTTCAAAAGAAGATGCACAGTGGGTAACAAGAGAAACGGTCGAGAATTTCCGTAACCATGTAAACCCTGGGTTTTTGGAATACCGGAAGACGGTCACTAAAGACACACAGTTCGCTTCGGTGGAGTGGTCTGATCAAGATTCCTGTTTTACGGATGTAAATGGAAAAAAATATATTGATTGTTTAGGTGGCTTTGGTATTTATAATGTTGGCCATCGTAACCCTAAAGTAGTAAAGGCAGTAACCGATCAATTGCAAAGACAAGCCCTTCATAGCCAGGACTTACTTGATCCATTACGTGCAATGCTTGCCAAGATCCTTGCCGAAATCACACCGGGAGATCTAAAATACTCATTCTTTACGAACAGCGGTACCGAGAGCGTGGAAGCTGCACTTAAGTTGGCTAAAATGTACAGTGACAAATACACGATCATTTCCACGACAAAATCATTTCATGGGAAAAGCCTTGGTTCCCTATCGGCAACGGCAAAGGGCATGTTCAGAAAACCGTTCATCCCGTTGGTTCCAGGTGTGCGCCATGTACCGTTCGGTGATGTGGATATGATGAGAAAAACGTTTGAAAGTTGTGCATTGGTCGGTGAAGATGTTGCTGCTGTGCTGTTAGAGCCTATTCAAGGTGAAGGAGGGGTCATTCTGCCTCCGCAGGATTATTTAAAGCAGGTTCGGGCATTATGTGACGAATATGATGCGTTATTGATCTTGGATGAAGTGCAAACAGGAATGGGACGGACAGGTAAAATGTTCGCTTCTGAGCTATATGATGTTGTTCCGGACATTATTTGTTTAGCGAAAGCATTTGGTGGCGGTGTAATGCCTGCAGGCGCTGTTGTAGCCAATGAGAAAGTATTTAAAAGCTGGTTCGACAATCCATTCATGCATACTACGACATTTGGTGGAAATCCATTAGCTTGTGCTGCGGCCATCGCTACGATCGACGTACTTTTGGAAGAAAACTTACCGCAGCGTGCTGCGGAAGTTGGAGAATACTTCTTAAATGGGTTAAGGGAAGTGGCTGCTGAGCACAAAGATAAGGTGCTGGAAATCCGTGGCCAAGGATTAATGATCGGTATTGAGTTCCATAAAGATGAAGTGGGTTATGAATTCTCAAAAGCCCTTTTTGATAAAGGCATCTTGGTGGCAGGTACGCTTATTAATTCCAAAACAATCAGGATCGAGCCATCATTGACTATTAAGCTGGATGAAGTCGATACAGTAATTAAAGCGTTTAAAGAAGTCTTGCCAACTCTTCAATCTTAATTAAAAAAAGCGGAAAAACAGCCTTTGGCTGATTCAGACTGTAGATAAAAAGGTTTCGGAATGGTATCATTCCGAAACCTTTTTGAATTTGTAGCAGTTTTAGATAATGATGAACTCTCCAAGGTCATTATTTCCACCATTTCTCCCCTTCGTCAAGTCCAGGTGGCCATCTTCTTTACATGAATGGGAACCTCCATTCTACTAATCTGCAAGAGGTATTCTAAGTAAACATTTCAAGCTGATCAAAGGTATCCTCACCACCTCGAGTATTCATCCTTAAATAAGGAGCTTATCTTCCTGTTAACACAAGGTTGACTGGAACGGAACGTACGAGACTCCTGCGGGAAAGCGGGGCCAAGGGAGACCCCACAGGCGCTAATAGAGCCGAGGGCGGACCTTCCGGTAAAGCGAGTGCCCTACGTTCCAATCAACGATCAAATTTTAAACACCTTAAAAAACTGTCGACAAACTCAATTATTATCGAGTTTGTTTATAAACTGAAACAGTCATTGCGCTGTTTTTTTGTTGCTTGGAGGAGGGAATAATTACATATTTCTCGTTTTATAACTGGATCTCAGAATTTTTTTTCACGAGAACGAGTAATGAAAACGGGAATTACACAGATTGGACAAGGATTTAATTCCTTTAACGTAATTTGGTATGTTATAATAATTTCTGGAAAAAGGAGTGATGAAGATATGACACCTGCCCTGCAAAAAATGTGGATATCCTTTATAGCTATGGGCTTTATGGTTATCTCTATATTTCTAATCTACTTAAGCCGCTATAAATTAAAAGGTTTTTGGAGAGTCTTGACAGCAATTATCGCATACATACTTATGATTCTGGCCGGCTTGATCATCCTTATCGTTGTTCTTAGCGGGCCAACCACTTGATAGGTGAGGAGAAATGATGA
Source organism: Peribacillus sp. AS_2 (assembly GCF_026891895.1). Classification (NCBI taxonomy): domain Bacteria; kingdom Bacillati; phylum Bacillota; class Bacilli; order Caryophanales; family Bacillaceae; genus Peribacillus; species Peribacillus sp. AS_2. The sequence continues at coordinate 486,661 of NZ_JAPTGA010000002.1, read as the reverse complement.
GAAATTTTTTCAAAATATTATGTTTATTATGCATCTCTGTATCATTATCCGGCTGCTTATATCCGGAGAAGCAAAAAATGCAAAACCAACTGCCTTATAAAGAACAAATACAATCCGTCCAAAGTGCAGTGGATCAATTTCAGAAGGATGAAGGCGGCATACTGCCGATAGTTACTAAAGATGCAGGGACACCGATTTATCAAAAATATGTCATAAAATTTTCTAAGATTTCGCCGAGGTATATGGCTGAGCCGCCTGACAATGCCTTTGAATCAGGGGGTGTCTTTCAATACATCCTCGTTAATGTTGAAAAAGATCCGACTGTAAAGCTGTTGGATGTCAGGATGGCGCAGAAGATTCAGGATGTTTCCTTGAGGTTGACTGCCTATCAGCAAAGCAACGGATACCCGCCGTTTAAGGAAAGGTTATCCGATAATGTCTTCACGCTTGATTATGAAAAGATGGGCCTGAAGGAAGCTCCGACGGTCACGAGTCCATTTTCACAAAAAGATTTATACCTTGTAGTCGATGGTCAAGGCAGCGTTTTTGTTGATTATACCCCGGATTTACTTGAGGCATTGAAGAAGAATGAGGGGAAAATCAAGCAAGGTGAAGATATCCGGGAACTGCTGGTGCGGAGTTCGGAGTTCGTCCCTGCCTATTCGTTACCATATACAATTGATGAAAAAACAAATACTCCAATATTTCTTACAAAATAGGCATAACCCTTCTTCTGCAAAATATATTGTAGGGGAAGGGTTATTTCTTTTATCTTTATTTCATCTTACTTTTAAAATAACAACCCTTATATAAAAATTTCTGGTGGAGGAAGGGATTGAACCAGGGAAATAAATGGAATAAATTTTTAGGACAACATCATAGATATATATTGTCCTAAATAAATGCAAATGGATAAACGAAATCCCAAAACTCTAATTCGGGAGGGGATACCTTGGAAAAGGTAGATATTTTTAAAGATATAGCTGAACGGACCGGTGGCGATATATACTTGGGGGTGGTCGGTGCCGTCAGGACTGGAAAATCCACATTTATTAAAAAATTCATGGAGCTAGTCGTCATTCCGAATATACCGTCTGAGGCGGACCGCGCCAGGGCACAGGATGAATTGCCACAAAGTGCTGCCGGAAAGACGATCATGACGACGGAACCCAAATTCGTACCGAACCAGGCAGCATCGATTCAAGTAGCTGAAGGTCTCGACGTGAACATCCGTTTAGTCGATTGTGTCGGTTATACAATACCCGGGGCAAAAGGGTATGAGGATGAAAATGGTCCCCGCATGATTCACACGCCTTGGTATGAAGAGCCGATTCCGTTCAATGAAGCTGCCGAGATCGGTACTCGTAAAGTAATTCAGGATCATTCCACATTAGGCGTGGTCGTTACGACGGATGGTTCGATAGGAGAAATCCCGCGAAGTGATTATTTAGAGGCCGAGGAAAGGGTCGTCGAAGAATTGAAGGAGGTTGGCAAGCCATTTATCATGATTGTCAATTCCGTTCAGCCTCACCACCCGAATACGGTAGCACTGAGGGAATCCTTGCAGGAAAAGTATGATATCCCCGTATTGGCCATGAGTGTCGAAGGAATGCGGGAATCGGATGTTTACAGTGTACTGCGCGAGGCCTTGTACGAATTTCCTGTTCTCGAGGTCAATGTTAATCTCCCTAGCTGGGTAATGGTTCTGCGCGAGGATCATTGGTTAAGGGAAAGTTACCAGGAAGCGGTTAAAGAGACAGTCAAGGACATTAAGCGCCTGAGGGATGTTGATCGTGTAGTCGGTCATTTCAATGAATTCGAGTTCATTGACCGTGCAGCGCTTGCAGGCATTGAGATGGGGCAGGGGGTTGCAGAAATAGACCTATACGCCCCGGATGAACTATATGATGATATTCTGAAGGAAATTGTCGGTGTGGAGATTCGGGGCAAGGATCATCTGTTATCATTGATGCAGGACTTTGCGTATGCGAAAGCAGAATATGATCAGGTGGCCGATGCGTTGAGAATGGTTAAACAAACTGGATATGGTGTCGCAGCCCCATCCCTTAACGATATGAGTCTTGATGAACCGGAAATCATCCGCCAGGGAGCCAGGTTCGGTGTCAGGCTAAAAGCTGTAGCTCCTTCCATCCATATGATCAAGGTCGATGTCGAATCCGAATTCTCGCCAATCATCGGTACGGAAAAGCAAAGTGAGGAATTAGTACGGTATCTGATGCAGGATTTCGAAGACAATCCACTTTCCATTTGGAACTCCGATATTTTTGGAAGAAGCCTAAGTTCCTACGTAAGGGAAGGCATACAGGTGAAATTAGCGATGATGCCAGACAATGCACGCTATAAATTAAAAGAAACACTTGAGAGGATTATTAATGAGGGCAGTGGCGGTTTGATTGCCATCATCTTATAGAAAACGTTTAAGACCGGACCAACTCCATTTATGGATTGGTCTTTTTACGTGGAAGAAACGGCAGGATCGAAAGAAAAATATCATTTATGAACGCTAATATTTGAATTAATCTGCTGTTCTTTAGTATAATCTTGAAAAAACCTTGTGGTTAAGCGATTTTCAGCAATATAATAAGTTTAATTTCTATAAAAAAGGGAAATGATGAATAGCGAAAGACAAAATTTATAATATATACAATTATTGATGAAAAGATTCCCATTATTTTTTGAATTCCCTTGCTAAGCTTATAGGATTTGTGATAATCTACATACAGAAAACGCGTTATAACAGCGATTTCAACCTATTTATAAATTTCTGAATGAATTATTTGGAAATTAAATCGGCTTGGTAATCCCTGATTGTCAGGGAATGAAAATTTTTTGACCGAAGCTAATATCAAATCACTATTATAGTGTTGTAATAATGATTTTTTATAAAGATTCCTTTTGGGAGGAGGTGAATGGCATGAACAAAACAGAATTAATTAATGAAGTTGTTACAGCAACTGAAATTTCTAAGAAAGACGCTACAAAAGCTGTTGATGCTGTTTTTGATACAATCTTAGAAGCTCTAAAAAACGGTGATAAAGTCCAATTGATCGGTTTTGGTAACTTTGAAGTTCGTGAACGTGCGGCTCGTAAAGGGCGTAACCCACAAACTGGTGACGAAATCGAAATTGCAGCTAGCAAAGTGCCAGCTTTCAAACCCGGTAAAGCGCTGAAAGATGCAGTGAAGTAATTCTACCATTACATACGGGTGCTTAACCGAAAAGGGCCGCGTGAAAACGCGGTCCTTTTTTTGCTTCTTAATTTCCATCTGTGATAATATAAAAGACAGTGAATATTTTAGATACGCTCCAGATGGTAAATCTGTCACAAGAAAATACCCATCCGAAACCGCTTCTGGCGAAACCGCCTTTAAAGGGCTTCAATCTTTGGGTAATCGGTCGCTTTATAATTGCAATTATGGATTTCCGGGTGCAACGCGCTTTGGTTTTTTTATCTGAATACATAATATTATTGATTTTTTAGGAGGTACAAAAAATGGCTAATGTTGATCATGCCAAATTAGAAGAAGCGGTTAAAATGCTTCTCGAGGCTGTAGGGGAAGACCCAACGAGGGAAGGACTGCTGGATACTCCTGCTCGTGTAGCCAGAATGTATGAAGAAATTTTTTCTGGACTTAATCAGGATCCAAAGGAATATTTCGATACTGTTTTTGGGGAGGACCATGAAGAACTCGTACTTGTAAAGGATATTCCGTTTTACTCGGTATGTGAACATCATTTAGTCCCTTTTTACGGGAAAGCCCATGTAGCATATATTCCGAAAAACGGAAAAGTGACTGGTTTAAGCAAATTGGCACGGGCGGTTGAGGCTGTATCGAAGCGTCCGCAGCTTCAAGAGCGCATCACTTCAACAGTTGCAGACTCGATAATGGAAAAGCTCGAGCCTCATGGTGTAATGGTTGTAGTAGAGGCTGAACATATGTGCATGACCATGCGAGGCGTGAAAAAACCCGGATCTAAAACAGTGACTTCAGCTGTAAGGGGAACGTTTGCGAAGGATCACCGTACTAGAGCTGAAGTACTGGCATTCATTAAAGACTAAGGATATGGGGGCAGGAAAAAATGAATGATAAAAAGATTCTGAATGATTTTGTCGTAATCAAAGCCATTGAGGATAGTGTGAATGTCATCGGGTTGACAAGGGGAACGGACACCAAGTTTCACCACTCCGAAAAACTGGACTCAGGAGAGGTGATGATCGCACAATTCACGGAGCATACCTCGGCAATTAAAATCAGGGGCCATGCAAAGGTCTATACTCCATTCGGAGAGATAGAAAGTGATTCCAAAAAGAATTCACCTGACAAATGATCGTTTCTCAATGCTTGGTTCATTATAAATCAATCACCTGATATCGCGTTTAACAAGCTGTAAATTTCCCGCATCCATTTTTTGAAGAGCAAAAGTCGATGATTTCCTTGTTTTTGGAAGTTTCATTTTATAAACGTTGACCATTTCATCTGATTGTTTTTATGGTATAATAATGTGTATTTTACACAGACAGAAACCAATATGTATGTATGAAAAAAATTATCTTTCGGGGATGCAAGGGTGATCTCAATTGTTAAACATAACGGACGACATAAGGCAATTAAAACGATTAATAGAAACGAAAGCTCAACATCCATATTTGTTGAAGTATATACAAAAGCCAAGCTTGGACGAAGATAAACTGATGTTGCTTTGGGGATTGTTTAACGATTTGGACGTTACAAGCGAAAAACGGAATCAATACATCATTTCAACCATGTTAGTGCAAATAGCTTTGGATACCCATGAAATCGTCTCGAATTCGGGTGAAGGAATCGAGTCGCCGGAGGTATTGAAAAATCGCCAATTACAAGTGCTTGCCGGTGATTACTATAGTGGCTTATATTATCAAGGGCTTGCCAGTATAGGTAATGTTGATATGATCCGTATCCTTTCAAGCGCGATAAAAAAAATAAATGATAATAAAATCATTCTATACCAACAAGGGTCGATTCAAGATGTACCAACGCTTTTAATGACGATAAAAGCGATCGAGGCTTCGCTGATTCAGAAACTTGCGGATTACTATAATGAGCCTGCCTGGATAGAGATATCGGAAGATCTGCTGCTTGTAAAACGGTTGCATGCCGAGAAGAGAAGTTATATGAAGTCGGGGGAATCAATAGTTTTTGATGTCCTTAGGGAAATGCCTTTTGATGACTCGATCGGTGGGGATGTTCCCATTTCGGAAAAGGAAGAACAGGTACGCACCCAATTCGACAAGTGCCTGAGGGATGCCAGGCAATCCGTAGAGCGCTCGATGCGGAAGCTGGCAAAGTTGGATGATGAACTACTGGAAAGAGTGAAGGCCATCTTGGAACAAACAGAGAGTATGGCAAATTCATATGTGAAAGAAGGGTGAATCATGGAGCAGTCTAAAGAGCAAAAAGTTCATCATGTCTTTGAAAAGATTTACGGAAATTATGACAAGATGAATTCCCTCATAAGCTTTAAACAGCATCTTAAATGGCGGAAGGCTACAATGGCCATCATGAATGTCCCAAAAGGCGCCCATGCACTGGATGTATGCTGTGGAACAGCGGACTGGACCATTGCCCTTGCTAATGAAGTAGGACCAGAAGGAAAGGTTGTTGGTCTGGATTTTAGTAAAAACATGCTGAAAATCGGCGAACAAAAGGTGAAGGAACTCAATCTGGATCAAGTTTCCCTAATGCATGGGAATGCAATGGAACTTCCTTTTGAGGATAATAGCTTTGACTATGTCACGATCGGTTTCGGGCTGCGGAATGTCCCTGATTACATGAAAGTGCTTAAAGAATTAAACCGTGTAGCGAAGCCAGGTGGTATGGTCGTTTGCCTGGATACGTCACAGCCAACGATGCTAGGCTTTAAACAGGGATATTATTTTTATTTCCGTTTCATCATGCCCATGTTCGGCAAATTATTCGCAAAAAGCTATAGTGAATACTCATGGCTGCAGGAATCGGCTCGAGATTTCCCAGGCATGAAAAAGCTTGAAAACATGTTTAAGCAGGCAGGAATGGAAAATGTCAGTTATAAAGCCCATTTCGGTGGGGTAGCAGCAACGCATTTCGGGTACAAGCCTTCAAAATAAGCAGAATAGCAATGGACAAAGCTGGGTGGAATGTATGAAATTTAAAATGATGTATTCATTTTTGAATGCAGATTTGCAATTAATAGAAAAAGAACTGGAAGCCGCAATTGAAGCGGATTCCACGGTTTTAAGGGAAGCTTCCCTGCATTTACTGCAATCCGGTGGAAAACGGATCCGTCCGGTATTCGTCCTATTGGGTGCGAAGTTTGGCAACTATGATATTCATGTCGTAAAGCATGTCGCAGCGACTCTGGAACTGATTCATACGGCCTCCCTTGTACATGATGATGTTGTGGATGATGCGGATTTACGCAGGGGGTCGGCTACCATCAAGTCGAAATGGGATAATCGTGTCGCCATGTACACAGGCGACTTCATTTTTGCTCGTGCACTGGAAATGATGGCGGTCATCGAGTCTCCGCTTGCGCATCAAATTCTCGCTGATACCATGGTTGAACTATGTCTTGGGGAAATTGAACAAATTAAAGATAAGTATAATTTCGAACAGAATTGGCGGATATATTTTAGACGGATCAAACGGAAAACGGCATTGCTCATTGCATCCAGCTGCCAGTTGGGAGCCATTTCAGCAGGTGTTGAAGAGGGAATTCACGAAAAGCTATTTAAATTCGGATATTATGTCGGTATGTCCTATCAAATCACCGATGATATATTGGATTTTACGGCGTCGGAAGAAGAGCTTGGTAAACCGGCCGGGAGTGATTTGATTCAAGGTAATATCACTTTACCCGTTTTGATCGCTATGGAGGATCCAAAGTTAAAAAAGCTTATCGAAACTGTTCGGGAAGATACGCCAAAAGATGAAATGTCCCATATAATCAATGCGATAAAAACTTCCGGTGCCATTGAACAGGCAGCTAGGATCAGTGATATGTATTTAGAAAAAGCTTTTACTGAGTTGAAGGGTCTTCCTGCCATTAAAGCTAGAAAAACTTTATCGGATATCGCGAAAAATATCGGAAAAAGAAAGTTTTGATAATGGGAGTTGCGAAACTCATCAAACAATGGTAATATTCTAAAAGTATTGCCTTATATAGGCAAATAACAATGATACATATTAGGAGTGACATTCATGGAAAGAACTTTTTTAATGGTAAAGCCTGACGGCGTTCAACGCAATTTAATCGGTGAAATCGTTTCCCGTTTCGAAAAGAAAGGCTTCCTTCTTGCAGGAGCAAAATTAATGGTCATTTCTCAAGAATTGGCTGAGCAACATTATGGCGAGCACAAAGAACGTCCTTTCTTTGGCGAATTAGTGGACTTCATTACTTCAGGTCCTGTCTTCGCAATGGTTTGGGAAGGTGAAAATGTAATCGCTACAGCACGTCAAATGATGGGTGCTACTAACCCTAAAGATGCAGCAGCAGCAACAATTCGTGGCGATTTTGCGGTAACTGTCGGCAAAAACATCATTCACGGATCTGATTCAGCTGAAAGCGCTGTACGTGAAATCGGTTTATTCTTCAAAGAAGAAGAACTTGTTGAGTATTCTAAACTTGTAAACGAGTGGGTTTATTAATTAGTACTCATCACTATATAGGAAGCGGGTTCCATCGTCATTATGCGATGGAACCCGTTTTTTTTTGCATTGCTTTTTTAGCTTCCCGGCACGGTAAGGAATTATTGTAGTTTAAAGAAAATATGGCACTCTCCGATATATATATAGGGAAGGACCACTTAAATAATTATGTGCAGGGGAGTCGTAGGAATGCCTCAAGAATATGAAGAGTTTATTCGCAATATCAAAACGCTGACAGGCATTGATTTGGCATTATATAAGGAAGGGCAAATGAAAAGGCGATTGACATCTCTATATGAAAAAAGAGGATATCATTCATTTCGTGAATACCATAAAGACATTCAAACCAATCCCGAAGTTTTAAATGAGTTTCTGGATAGAATGACAATCAATGTTTCCGAATTTTATCGAAATGCGAAAAGATGGAAGGTGTTGGAGCAGAAAATCCTTCCAGGTTTATTAGCAAGCAAAAAAAAGTTAAAGATTTGGAGTGCGGCCTGTTCAACTGGAGAGGAACCATACACACTTGCCATGATTTTATCCAATCTAGTTCCACTTAGCCAGATAGAGATATTGGCGACGGATCTGGATGAAAATGTGTTGGCGCGAGCGGAATTGGGGATGTATCCTGAACGTTCCTTAAATGAAGTGCCTGAAGCAATCAAAAGGAAATACTTTGAAAAAAAAGCAGAATTTTATCGCGTTGATGAAGAAATCAAGAGAAGGGTGACATTTAAAAAGCAAAATCTTCTCGCTGATCGTTTTGAACAGGGGTTCGATTTAATCATTTGCCGCAATGTGCTAATTTATTTCACGGAAGAAGCCAAAAATTTGTTATATGAAAAATTCAGTGCATCACTAAGAAGCGGCGGGGTTTTTTTTGTAGGAAGTACAGAGCAAATATTCACCCCTGGAAAATATCAATTTGAAACGATCGACACATTTTTTTATAAGAAAAAGTAAATACTTTTTAAAAAAGGGACTGATTCTGCTCATGGGCGTTCAGTCCTTTTCGTTTGTCGAGTAATAGCAAATCCCTGTAGAACTCTGATTTGATAGAAAAACTATATCGAAAATGTTTAAGTACTTGTAAAATAGAGTGAAAAGTGATTAAATTCAAACAATATGGTTTTTACGTTTTACATATACCCACATTTCATAAAATTGTGGTATATTGATACATATACACTTTAAAGTGCTAAAAGGGGGCTGGAAGATGAGATATTTAACAGCGGGAGAATCACATGGTCCGCAACTGACTACTATCATTGAAGGATTACCGGCAGGAATGCCGATTTCGAATGAGGATATCAATCAAGAATTGGGACGCCGGCAAAAAGGGCATGGACGTGGAAGAAGGATGCAGATCGAGAAAGATCAGGCTTTTATTTCTTCAGGAATCAGACATGGCTACACACTCGGTTCACCGGTTGCTTTGGTGGTCGAGAACGATGATTGGAAACATTGGACAAAGATTATGGGAAGTGAAGGGCTTTCAGAAGAGGAAGCTGAAGAAATTAAACGTAAAATCACCCGGCCTCGCCCTGGTCATGCCGACTTGAACGGCGGGATTAAATATGGGCACCGCGATTTGAGAAATGTTCTGGAACGATCTTCAGCCCGTGAAACGACAGTAAGGGTGGCTGCAGGTTCTGTCGCAAAAAAACTATTGTCTTTATTGGGGATAGAAGTGGCATCGCATGTTTTGGAAATTGGCGGAGTGAAGGCAGAACCGCCAAAATACGAAACGATCCAGCAATTGCAACAGGTAACAGAAGAATCTTCCGTTAGATGTTTCGACAAAAACGTAGAGCAGCAGATGAAGGATGCAATAGATGAAGCGAAACAAAAAGGAGATTCCATCGGCGGAATCGTCGAAGTCATTGTAGAAGGAATGCCGGTAGGAGTGGGAAGTTATGTGCATTATGACCGTAAGCTTGATGCAAAACTAGCCGCAGCGATAATGAGCATCAATGCATTTAAAGGGGTGGAAATAGGTCTAGGATTTGAAGCGGCCCATCTATTCGGCAGTGATGTCCATGATGAAATCGCATGGGATGAAGAACAGGGTTATTACCGGAAAACCAATCGCCTTGGAGGTTTTGAAGGCGGTATGACAACTGGAATGCCGATAGTTGTACGCGGTGTGATGAAGCCGATCCCCACTTTATATAAACCTTTGAAAAGTGTTGATATTGATACGAAGGAAGTGTTTGAAGCAAGTGTCGAGCGTTCCGATAGTTGTGCCGTTCCTGCAGCAGCAGTAGTTGCTGAGGCGGTAGTGGCATGGGAACTGGCGGCTGCCATCGTTGATCAATTCCCTTCAGATCGTTATGAGCAATTAGCAGAGTACATAAGATCATATCGGGAAGAAGTAAAGGGGTTTTAAATCATGGAATCCATCCAAATAAAAACGGCTTCCAAGCAATATCCGGTTTTAATTGGCAAGAAGGCAATCAATGAATTGCCCGAATTAATAACACAAGAGCTGAATCATCTAAACAAGATTCTGATCATAACTGATGAGAAAGTGGCGGCACTTCATTTGCAGACTGTGAAGGACGCCCTGATCAAGACGGGAAAACCGGTCTTGCATCATGTAGTGCCAGAAGGGGAGCATGCTAAAACATTCGATGTGTTTTATGAATGCCAAAGCTTCTGCTTAACACAACAGATTAATCGCAAGTCATTGATTATTGCCCTTGGCGGCGGTGCAGTCGGTGACTTGGCTGGATTCGTTGCAGCTACATTTATGAGAGGGATTCCATTTATACAGGTTCCGACGACTTTGCTTGCCCACGACAGTGCAGTGGGCGGCAAGGTTGCCATCAATCACCCGCTAGGGAAAAATATGATTGGGGCCTTTCATCAGCCTGAAGCGGTCATTTATGATCTGGAATTTTTAAAGACTCTGCCACTTAAAGAATTAAGGTCAGGTTTTGCAGAAGTCATTAAACATTCCTTGATAGCAGATAATGAGCTTTATCTATGGTTAAAGTCGAATATTGTTGATTTGAATGATATAACGGATGAGCAATTCCTTACCATGATTACAAAAGGGATTGGCATTAAAGCTAAAATTGTCGAAGAGGATGAGAAGGAAAACGGCATTCGTGCCTTTTTGAATTTTGGTCATACGCTTGGACATGCAGTGGAAGGTTCAATGGGATACGGAAACTTTACGCATGGGGAATCGATTTTAATCGGGATGGTATATGCTCTTAAACTAAGCAGAAAGAAAGTGGATCTTGATTTTAAACTAGATGAGTTTATTGCCTGGGTTTCTTCTTTAGGTTATGAAATAACCATTCCAACCCGACTTGAACATGAAATGCTGCTAGAATTAATGAAAACAGACAAAAAATCGGTCAATGATGCAGCTACCTTTGTCCTGCTAAACGAAGTGGGGTCACCGCTATTAATGGATATAGCCGACTCTGAGCTGATAGAGGAAATGGCGGAGATGATTTAGAGTTCAGTAGAAGGGGGACTATGTGTGATAAGAGGAATAAGGGGTGCCACTACAGTAGAAAGTGACACAGAAATGGAAGTGATTTCTGCTGTCGAAAAGTTGATGGCCGAGATCATTCAGGTCAACGAAGTTGATCCCGATATGGTAGCTTCTGTATTTTTTTCTGCTACGGAAGAGATTCGTTCTGTCTTCCCTGCCAAAGCCTTGAGGAAATTCGAAGGCTGGACTTATGTACCGGTTACATGCATGAAAGAAATACCGGTGAGCAATTCCTTGCCATTTTGCATCCGGGTCATGATCCACGTAAATACGACAAAATCTCAAAAAGAGATACAGCATGTATACCAGGCAGGGGCTACGGTATTACGGCCAGATTTGACAAAGCAGATATAAGATGATTATAAATCTATTAATATGATATACTATTCTCACACTTTCTTACTTTAAAGTGATAAATATATAGAGGTGATTGACATGAAATGGAATGAAGCGGTCCTTTCCTTGAAGTCTTATCAACCGGGAAAATCCACTGATGAAGTGAAAAAATTATACGGGCTGGAAAAAATCACGAAATTAGCTTCAAACGAAAATCCTTTTGGCTGTTCGGAAAAGGTCAAGGAATCCGTTAGGAATTCAACCCATTCGTTTGCCATCTATCCAGATGGATATGCAACGATGCTAAGGGAAGCTGTTGCGAAACATACAGGTGTGAAAGAAACTCAGCTTATTTTTGGAAATGGATCTGATGAGAACATTCAAATCATCTCCAGGAGTCTATTGGGAGCTGGAAAGAATACGGTCATGGCAACAGGCACTTTTTCGCAGTATCGCCATAATGCCACACTAGAAGGAGCGGAAATAAGGGAAGTTCCTCATATTGACGGTGCTCATAATCTAGAAGGAATGCTTAAAGTAATAGATGATGACACATCGGTTGTATGGCTTTGTACACCAAATAATCCAACAGGTAAATACATTTCGGAACAGGACTTATTATCGTTCATCGAAAAAGTGCCGGAAGATGTTCTTATCGTTTTGGATGAAGCTTATTGTGAATATGCAACGGCTGAGGATTACCCTAGAACGAATCAATGGATCAATAAATATAAAAATTTGATCATACTCCGGACTTTCTCAAAAATTTATGGACTTGCCAGTTTTAGGGTAGGGTACGGTTTGGCGGATGAGGATATCATCCAGAAACTAGATCCATCCCGGGAACCATTCAATGTGAACACATTTGCACAGAATATTGCTATCGTCGCTTTGGAAGATCAGGCCTTCATTGAAAAATGCAAGGAAGAAAATCAAAAAGGGCTAAAGCAGTACTATGAATTTTGCAATAAGGAAAATCTGGCTTATTACCCGTCACAAGGTAATTTCATCTTTATCCATTTTAAACAGGATGCCGATGTGGTATTTCAATATTTGCTTGAGCGCGGCTTCATCGCAAGGTCGGGGAAATCTTTCGGTTTTCCTAACAGTCTAAGGGTAACGATTGGTTCCACGGAAGAAAATGAAGGAATGATCCATGCTATTAAAGCTTTTTTGAATGAAGTTGAGGCACCTTCTGATTCGCTGCTTTAACGTTTCATCAAACCTAGAGGAGCATAAAAGATGCGGGGGAGAGAAGAGTGAAGGGTAAGGTTTTTGTAATAGGTTTAGGTCTAATAGGCGGATCACTGGCCATGGCTGTACGCCATGCACATCCTGAAGCCGTGATTGTTGGTATGGACCTAAGTGAAAAGAATATTCAACTATCGATGCTATTGGGGATCATTGATGATTCTGTATCATCTTTGGAAGCGGGAGCATGTGAAGCTGATTTGATTCTACTTGCTGTGCCTGTCAATGAAACCGTGAAGATTTTAGCTCAATTGGCTGATATGGATTTGAAAAGTGATGTCCTCATATCTGATGCTGGAAGTACGAAGGATACAGTCGTTAAGGCAGCGAAACCATTGATAGATAAAGGGGTGGCCTTCATCGGGGGGCACCCTATGGCTGGTTCCCATAAGAGCGGCGCTGCGGCAGCCAAATTACATTTATTCGAACATGCATTTTATTTGCTTACTCCCGGGGACACCATTAAAGAAGAAAAAGTTGAGCAGCTGAAAGGGTGGCTGCAGGGGACAAGAGCTAACTTTCTTATTGTTAGTCCTGCCACACACGATAAGCTGACTGGGGTCATTAGTCATTTTCCGCATATTGTCGCATCAGGGCTCGTTAAGCAGGCAGAAAATTACAGTAAGGAAAACAAGTTGATTTCAAGGCTCGCAGCAGGTGGGTTCCGGGATATTACCAGAATCGCCTCAAGCAGTCCGGAAATGTGGCGTGACATTTTGTTACATAACCGTGATGTGCTGCTTGAATTAATGAATGATTGGCTGAATGAAATGGAGCATATAAAAGGTCTGGTTGCGAATGAAGAAAGTGACGAAATCCTTCGATTCTTTACCGATGCCAAGATTTTCAGGGATGATTTGCCGACACATGCGAAAGGCGCCATACCAGCGTTTTATGATTTATATATCGATATACCGGATTATGCCGGAATAATTTCTGAGATTACCGGATATTTGGCACAAGAAGGTATCAGCATTACAAACATAAGGATCATTGAAACCAGGGAAGAGATATACGGTGTGCTGGTCATCAGTTTCCAAACGGATGTTGATCGCATAAAAGCTGCGGAGTGTATTTCAAGACATACAGATTATGAAACGATCCTGGCATAATAATATAGGGAAGGATGGTTTTATGAATACTAAAAAATTACAAACAAAAATCCAAACATTGCGTGGTTCGATTGCCATACCTGGAGATAAGTCGATCTCCCATCGTTCGATAATGTTTGGAGCCCTTGCCGAAGGGGAAACGACAGTAACTAATTTTCTTCCAGGAGCTGATTGTTTAAGTACGATTTCCTGTTTTAAGCAGCTTGGAGTCCATATTGAACAAGATGGCCAGCACGTCAAAATTGAAGGCAAAGGTTTTAATGGATTAAAGGAACCTGAATCAGTACTGGATGTCGGAAATTCTGGTACCACGATCAGGTTAATGATGGGCATATTGGCAGGACAGGATTTTTCAGCCGTTTTGGCAGGTGACGAATCGATAGCCAAACGTCCAATGACCCGGGTAGTCAACCCTCTGCGTCAGATGGGAGCAACCATTGATGGCCGAAAAGGAGCCGAATATACCCCCCTCGCCATAAGAGGAGGCAAATTACAAGGGTTTCGCTACGAATTGCCTGTAGCGAGTGCACAGGTGAAATCTGCGATAATCTTGGCTGGTTTACAGGCAGAAGGTGAAACGATCATTATCGAACCGGAAGAGACCCGTGATCATACAGAACGAATGATCCAGGAGTTTGGCGGTAAAATCGAAAAGGACGGCCATACGATTAAAGTAAGCGGAAATCAAGTCTTCAAAGGGACGGCCATCCATGTGCCGGGTGATATTTCTTCGGCAGCTTTCTTCATGGTGGCTGCAGCGATTACGGAAAATAGTGAAGTGGTATTAAAGAATGTGGGCCTTAATTCGACAAGGACTGGAATCATCGAAGTCATGAAATCGATGGGGGCTGATATCACGATAGAGAAGAAGACGAGCGAGGGAGAACCTGCAGGTGACATCACGGTCAGAAGCTCCCGATTAAAAGGAACGACCATCAGCGGTGATTTAATTCCCCGTCTCATCGATGAAATACCGGTTATTGCACTTCTGGCGACACAGGCAGAAGGGATAACGACGATCAAGGATGCAGCAGAATTAAAAGTGAAAGAGACGAATCGAATTGATACTGTTGCAAATGAGCTTTCCATCCTGGGGGCAGATATAACCCCGACAGCAGACGGATTGATCATCAAAGGCCGTAAAGCCTTGAATGGAGGTATGGTTACAAGCCATGGGGATCATCGTATCGGGATGATGCTTGCTGTAGCGGCTTTGATAACGGATGGGGAAGTGGAACTTGCCGACCCTGATGCCATCGATGTATCATATCCACAATTTTTTGGGCATTTGACGCAATTGATAAAGTAAATATAAAAAAAGTTTACATACCTTATTTGGTCTGTAAACTTTTTTTAAATGCTTAAAAGTGTTGAAAGCGCTAACATCAGGGGTGTTTTGTACCTGAATTGATCATGAAAATAATGAAAAAGGGGTTCAAGATCAAAAAGGAGATTTACCGTAGCATGGAGAATTAACTAGTAACCTTTTTTTAATGAGAATGGGAGGGGACTTCATCGATGGAATACAAGGCTGCAGTATGGTAAACTAATGAATACTGTTTACTATGCATCTCGCGATTACATGGTATTTTGTTCTTAATGGCAGAGTATATTACATTAGGGCGTGAGTGTGTATGACTAGGGACCAAGTCTATCATGCAAAAGGAAGGATTCAACAATGAACACAGTGGAACAAGTTATACAGCATTTAAAAAAAGGGGAATTAACAGAAGCTCTTAAACATATAAATCGAATTAAATCATCAGAGTCAGCAGAGGACATTTTATTGCTGGCCGAAGAAATGCTCCAGCTTGGCTTTGCGGAAGAGGCAAAGGATCTTTTTGAACATCTGCTGCAACTCTATCCCGATGAAGGAGAATTGATTGTTTCGTTGGCGGAAATCCTAATTGATATGGACGAGGAAGATGAAGCGATGCTGATGCTTGAAAAAGTAAGTGCAGATGATGAAGTATATCCAAGTGCTTTGCTTTTGGAAGCGGACCTTTATCAATTGCAGGGGATGGATGAGGTCAGCGAACGGAAATTACTGCAGGCTAAGGAAATGCTTCCAGATGAGATCATCATTGATTTTGCACTAGCTGAACTGTTCTTTCATCAAGGCAGGGATCAGGAAGCCATTGCAAATTACATAAAGGTTTTGGAACAGGAACAAGAAATCGCTGGTGTTAATGTCAATCAGAGGCTTGCTGAAGCATTAAGCAGCTCGGGCAAGTTCGAGGAGGCCCTTCCGCACTTTGAGAAGGCCTTGAAGGATGGACTTGAAATCAATACTCTATTTGAATATGCATTTACAGCTTTTCAGGCAGGTCTTTATGAGACAGCCGTACGAAAGTTTATTGAACTGAAAGAATTAGATCATGAATATCATTCATTATATTTGTACCTGGCAAAGAGTTATGAACATCTTGAAGATCTCGAAAATGCCTTGAAAACGGTCAAAGAAGGAATCAAGGCTGATGAATTCAATAAGGAACTTTACTTCTTCGGTGGTAAAATAGCCTTGAAAAGCGGGCTTGACGAAGATGCTGAAAATCTATTTAAAGAAGCACTTGCCATTGATCCGGGATATCTGGAAGCTGCACTCACCCTTTTGAAATTGTATATGCACCAAGAAAGGTATGAAGATGTATTGGAGTGTATAGGTGAAGTAAGGCGATATGGAGAGGATGATCCTCAGTTTGATTGGATTGCTGCTGTATCTTATCAGCATACCGAACAATTTAAAGAGTCATTAACCAGCTATCATAAAGCATATAATTCATTCAAGAGCAATCAAGATTTCCTTGAAGATTATGGTTTCTTTTTAATTGAAGAAGGAGACAGAGCCACATCTAGAGAAGTATTTAATAAGCTTCTTGAGATGAATCCGGCGAATGATGAGTATTCAATGATCTTGGAGCGGCTAGGTGAAAGCACAGAGGAAATGTAGATAAGTGAAATAAAACTAAATCAAGACAGAGGAGGGAATTCATGGTGGCTGCCCCTGTTTCTGTGAATGAGAAGAAGGATTTTATTCGGTGGTTCTTAAATCATTATCAACTGAAACGAAGAGAATGCGTGTGGATATTGAATTACTTAATGAGTCATGATCAACTGATGAAAAAGGTTCATTTTGTAGAAAATGCACAATATTGCCCGCGTGGACTGATCATGTCGACACATTGTGTGGATGAGGTCCCTTTCAGGTTCTATAAGTCCAATATCATGACGACCGATGCAGAGAAATCTTTTCATGATATCCGTTTAAATCGGGACGAAGACATTTACATCCAGCTTAATTTTAAATCGTCTTACTCTTCCTATCAATATGCAGCGGTACTCGAGCACAATCCCTTCATGCCGAAATCGACGGCATCGAATGAAAAAGATCAGCTGCTAGCTGAGCAATTTTTAGAAAGAAGCATGTTGTATTTTCAAAGGGACCGTCTTCTTAAGGAAATCGATGAAGCACTTGATAAGCATGATGAACAAGCATTTAAGGATTTAACCGAACAATTGAATCAATTGAAAGTACTTGGATGAAATAAATTGACCTTTCCGTAAACAGGAAAGGTTTTTATTTTTTATAAAATATTGATAAAATCCACATTTTTGTAAAGACTATGGGTATATGGTAAAGATGTTATAAAAATAATGGTAAAATGATAAGGAGTTGATTCAAAAATCGGGAGTGAAGAAAAAATATGAAGTGGACAGCAAAAGATCTTGACATGTATATGCAATCAAAAGAGTATGTGGATACCGTTTTAATTCCTTTGGTTCCCCTATCTTTTAAAGGGCAAATGAAGCAAACGGGCTCAATGAATGAATTTCTTACCATTTTAAGCTTGGAAATTGAAAAGCAGATGAAAGGTAGAATTCTTTTATTGCCGACATTTCATTATTTAAGTGATGAAATGGATAAGGTTGAACGGTTAAAGCGTTGGGCCAATGAAGTGAAAGAAAATAATTTCGAGCATGTTTTCTTTCTTACATCGGATTTCGAGTGGAAAAAAGAAGAGCGGGAATTAGAAAATAATTTAGTATGGATTCCTGCCATTCCCTTGGAGGGGCTTGAAATTGAACAAGCAAGGGAAATGATTAACCAGCAAGTTCTCCAAATCCTTGATATTTTCTCTTATAATTGGAAAAATGAAAAAAAGTAGGATTTTTCGCATTATTTGACACATAGTTGCCACCTTTTGGGTTTTACAAATATTGACCTTGGTAAATTATTGAGATATCATGGAAATGTCCTAGTTTTATAGTGTCGCTATTTATTGGTCCTTTGGGCTCTCAGTATAGTAATAGAGGGGGGGAAAACGCATGAGCAAGCATAATGTTTCACGACGTCAATTCCTTAATTACACACTTACTGGCGTTGGTGGATTTATGGCGGCCGGTATGTTGATGCCTATGGTTAGGTTTGCAATTGATCCTGTATTATCAGCTGATAAAGGCGGGGATTACGTTGCAACTAAGCAAAAGGTAGGTGAACTCACTACCGAACCAACCCGTGTCGACTTTAGTTTTAAACAGGTCGATGGGTGGTATGAGTCTGAAGAAACAAATACAGCTTGGGTTTACAAAACGGATGATGGTAAGATCGTTGCTTTATCTCCAATCTGTAAACATTTAGGCTGTACGGTAGGGTGGAATACGGATAAGACTAATCCAAATCAATTTTTCTGTCCTTGCCATTACGGCAGGTATACGAAAGATGGGATGAATGTGAAAGGGACACCGCCAGTTTCACCATTGGATGTCTTTGACACGAAAGAAAAAGATGGAATACTTTATTTGGGTCAACTAAAACCGCACGGGGAGGCGTAAACATTGCTAACAAAGTTATATGACTGGGTGGACGAGCGTTTAGATATTACGCCGTTATGGCGGGATATTGCTGACCATGAGGTTCCTGAACATGTTAACCCCGCACATCATTTTTCTGCATTCGTATATTGTTTTGGTGGGTTAACTTTCTTTATTACGGTCATCCAAATCTTGTCAGGCATGTTCTTGACGATGTACTATGTACCGGACATTAAAAACGCTTGGGAATCTGTTTATTATTTGCAAAATGAAGTTGCCTTCGGTCAAATTGTCCGTGGTATGCATCACTGGGGAGCAAGTCTAGTTATCGTTATGATGTTTTTACATACTCTTCGTGTCTTCTTCCAGGGAGCTTACAAAAAACCGCGTGAATTGAACTGGATGGTCGGCGTATTGATTTTCTTCATCATGCTGGCATTAGGCTTGACTGGTTATTTATTGCCATGGGATATGAAAGCGCTATTCGCAACGAAAGTTACGTTGACAATTGTCGAATCGGTACCGTTGATGGGACCGGCACTCAAGACATTGATAGCAGGAGATCCAACCATCGTTGGAGCACAGACATTGACACGATTCTTTGCAATTCATGTATTCTTCCTGCCAGCAGCATTATTTGCTTTACTAGCGGCTCATTTCCTGATGATCCGAAAACAAGGTATTTCAGGTCCGCTATAAAAGAATGGTGAACCAAAAACCAAAAAAACCTTTTCATAAAGGAGGGGAATTGTTCAATGCATCGTGGGAAAGGTATGAAATTCGTAGGTGACTCGCGTATCTCCGCGGACCGTAAACCGAATATTCCGAAAGATTATTCAGAATATCCTGGGAAAACTGAAGCATTTTGGCCTAATTTCCTTTTAAAAGAATGGATGGTAGGAGCTGTATTTCTTGTAGGCTACCTTTGCCTGACAATCGCACATCCGTCACCATTGGAAAGGATAGCAGATCCAACAGATACAGGGTATATTCCGCTGCCGGACTGGTATTTCCTATTCCTTTACCAATTACTTAAGTATACCTATGCTTCAGGTCCTTATAATGCTATCGGGTCCATGGTAATACCCGGCTTGGCTTTCGGAGCGTTGCTCTTGGCACCTTTTCTAGATCGTGGTCCAGAGCGGAGCCCGGCGAAACGTCCTTTTGCTGTAGGCTTCATGCTATTGGCAATGGCCGGCGTTTTCTATCTAACATGGGAGTCCGCAGCCCATCACGATTGGGAAGCTTCCAAGAAGCAAGGAGCCATCGTGGAAGGTGCAGACATTGATAAAGAGAGCGATGGGTATAAACTGATGGATTCTAA
Source organism: Peribacillus sp. AS_2 (assembly GCF_026891895.1). Classification (NCBI taxonomy): domain Bacteria; kingdom Bacillati; phylum Bacillota; class Bacilli; order Caryophanales; family Bacillaceae; genus Peribacillus; species Peribacillus sp. AS_2. The sequence continues at coordinate 466,631 of NZ_JAPTGA010000002.1, read as the reverse complement.
TGGCTGTATTAGCTGTCACGGAGCAGAATTAACTGGTGGAGCAGGAGCGCCAAGCTTAATTGACACTGGATTGAAGCCAGAAGAAATTTCTAAAATCGCAGTCAAAGGCCAGGGTGCCATGCCAGCTGGCATGTTCAAAGGTACAGATGAAGAACTGAAAACATTAGCTGAATTTGTATCTGGTTTATCGACAAAGTAATATAGCCATAAAATTCAATTTCTTTCATAGGCTGCAAATAAAGCTGACGACTACGGTTGTCGGCTTTTTTATTGGTAAATTGAAGCGTATATGAGAGGGATTTGAAATGAATACTTGGTTTTCTGGTTGATGGCCTGTAAAATGAATATACTTGAGAATGTAAGTGAGGGTAAAAGAATGAATGTTATTTACAGTTTGCTTGCAAACCGGCAAATGCTCGCTTTGTTATTATTAATAAATATATTCGGCACTGCCTATGGATATTATTGGTATGGTAGTCAATTGGAAAACACTCCGGCGATTTTTTTGGCATTTGTACCGGACAGCCCTACAGCTAGCCTGTTCTTTGTATTTGTTTTATTGGGGTTCCTGTTAAGAAGGAATTTCGGACTTATGGAAGCGTTGGCGATCATAACACTATTCAAATATGGAATATGGGCAGTTGCAATGAATTTGATGACCTTCTTGACAACCGGTTCATTGCCATGGGAAGGTTATATGTTAATGGCTTCTCATTTGGGGATGGCGATACAAGGGGTATTATATGCACCATTTTATCGAATAAAACCTTGGCATTTGATAGTGGCAGGGATTTGGACCATACATAATGACATAATCGATTATGTTTTCGAAATGATGCCAATTTATCGTGATTTATTGGTATATATGAATTCGATAGGTTATTTCACTTTTTGGCTCAGTATACTATCCATTTTTGTCGGCTGGTACTTTGGATATAGAAAAAAGCGGACCACCCTATCCTTCATCCATTAAAAAGTTAACTCTAAATACAGCTTTGTAAAAGCTGGGTTAACTTTTTTATGATGAACGAGGTCTACTCATGTTTTTTCTTTCATATCGTTTTAGTAGAGATATGAGGAGGGACGAGTAGCATGTTGAAAAAATTCATATTAACCATTGCTGTTTTATTTGTCGTCTTACATTTCCCTGTCTATGCAGAATCCTCTTCAAGTTTGGAGCAATTAGATAACATTTCCGATAGAGCCTTGGAAATGACCAAGTTGAAGCGATATGGAGATTCGGAAAAGATGCTGACGTTTTTTTCTGACCGGTTTTTAAAAGAGACAGCGAAAGAGCAGATCCTTGACATGGACGAACTTCGAATTATCACTGTAGCTCATAATGAGGCGTTGATGACAATAAAGGATATGAACAAGGGAGATTCCGAAAAGGTTAATTCTGTTACAAAGTTCCGGCTTGTTGTTGATGCGGTCAAGTCTACCCATCAGCCTCTTTGGACAGAGATGGAGGATCAAATGATGAATTCTTTCCAGCAGACAAAGAATGCCGCGATCAATCAAGACACAATTACCTTCAATAGCCAATTGAACTTATTCCTATCACAATATGAAATGATATATCCAAGCTTGAAAGTCGACCTTTCTAAAGAAACGATGCAGCAACTGGACACGAGGATTCAATACATCAACCAATACCGTCCGGAGGTAATCAGTGATGGAGAAAGTCAGAAGGAACTGGATGCGTTGCAAAACGAACTAACTTCCATTTTTGATGATATGGGTGAAGATGATGCAGATCCTTCCCTTTGGTGGGTCATCATATCGACAGGCTCAATCATTATCATGACGCTTTCTTATGTAGGCTGGAGAAAATATAAAGGTGATAGGGAAAAACCAAGGAAAGAACATAATGATTAAATAGACAGGGGAAGAGAACACTATATTTGACACGGTTGCCTTCAATCCATAGAATTAAGAGTAATAATAGTTATAGGAGGATACCATGTATTTCATTTATTTGGCGATTATCATTTTAATCCCGATTTATGCACAAATGAAAGTGAAAAGCACATATAAAAAATATTCAAAGGTATCGGCCTCTTCCGGTATGAGCGGTGCTGAGACGGCGCGGGCCATTTTAGATCAAAATGGACTGTTCAATGTCAGGGTCGAAGAGACACCTGGAATGCTTTCGGACCATTATGACCCAAGGGATAAAACGGTGCGTTTATCATCGGATAACTATCACGGCCATTCAGTTGCCGGTGTAGCGGTAGCAGCCCATGAAGTTGGACATGCGATTCAAGATAAAGAAGCCTATGCATTCTTGCGTTTCCGTCATGCATTAGTACCGGTAGCTAATTTTGGCTCTAACATATCTTGGATTTTGATTTTAATCGGGATGTTAGCTTCAATTCCTGGGTTGCTATTGGCGGGTATCGTATTTATGGCAGCCGCTGTATTGTTCCAAGTGATTACCCTGCCTGTTGAATTCAATGCCTCTTCCAGGGCGATGGATCAACTCGTTTCCGCCGGGGTCATCCGGAACGATGAAGAACGGGAAACGAAAAAAGTATTAAGTGCCGCTGCGATGACTTATGTTGCTGCCGCTCTTGTAGCCGTACTGGAATTAGTTCGTCTTCTGCTTATGTATACAGGAATGAGGGAAGAAGATTAATGAGAAAAGGACACCATCTTGGGATGGGGTCCTTTTTTCATTTTTAAGAGTATTTGCTGCACATTGCTAATAAAATTCAGTTGGACAGGGCAACATTCATAAGGGTTGCATTCAATCGGTATGTACAGTCAATGGATCACCTTTCAATGGGATTCTTGTTCTCATCAAGGGTAAAGCCCTCACCCAATACGTCATGAACTTCACTGACTGATACAAATGCATGAGGGTCCACAGAAGTTATGGCATTTTTTAAGCGGACTAACTCATTTTTCCCAACAACACAATAGAGGACTTCCCGGTCATTGCGTGTAAAGGACCCATAGCCCCTTAATACAGTTACGCCCCGCTCCATATCATTCATGATTTTTTCGGCAATTTCCTTGTTTTTATCACTAATGATCATTGCACCTCTAGCAGCATAGGCTCCTTCTTGCATAAAGTCGATTACTCGGGCACCTATGAAAACGGCAACGAGGGTATACATCGCTTGCCGGTAATCCAGGTAGGTAAGGATCGATAGGCCAATGACGACGGCATCAAAGATGAACATGGTCCGACCCATGCCAATCCCTAAGTAACGATGGGCAAAACGGGCAATGATATCCACTCCGCCTGTTGTACCGCCGTAACGAAAAATGATGCCCAGCCCGACACCGACCGAGACCCCGGCAAACAATGCCACAAGCATCAAATCATTACCGAGATTGATTTCAAATTCGTATCTTTCGAAAACCCATAGCCAAACGGAGAGGCCAACCGTTCCGATAATCGTATAAAAGAAAGATGTGCGACCTAAATATTTCCACCCGATTAAAAATAAGGGAATATTCAAAATCAAATTAGAATAAGAAGGATTTATCCCGATAAGTTGATATATAATCAAGGTGAGGCCGGTGAATCCGCCCTCGGCCAAGTTGTTCTGCATGTTAAAATGCACAAGGCCAAAAGCGAATATTCCAGCCCCAAAAAGGATAAATATGATGTTTTTCAATTTTAAGCCCAAAAGCATGTCCCATACCTCCAAAGGTTTGCATAGCATCAATTTACTTATTATAACTAATTAACCAACTATGGGCAATTTTGATTCCAAACGTATCTGTTGTCATCTGTTTCACTTTTAGCTAACATGGAGAAGGTATGATGTTTGAAAACGAAAATCAAGAATGGGTGACTCATATGGAAAAGCAAAAGACGATCCAACAAATGCAAGCGGAAGTCGACCGATACATAGGACAATTTAAAGAAGGATATTTCAGCCCTCTGGCCATGCTCGCCCGCATGTCTGAAGAACTTGGGGAATTGGCTAGGGAAGTCAATCATTACCATGGTGAAAAACCAAAGAAGGCGACAGAGGAAGAGAATACCATTGAAGCGGAATTGGGGGACATGCTTTTTGTGTTGATTTGTTTTGCCAATTCTTTAGGGATTGATCTTCAAAACTCGCATGATTTGGTCATGGAAAAATTCACAACCCGCGATAAAGATAGATGGACAAGAAAAGAAGAGGAATTGGAGGAGGAAGGTAAAGATGAGTAAAGTGAAAGTGATTGTAGCAGGTCCACGAGGCAGAATGGGAAATGAAGCGGTGAAGCTTGTACATAGGACAGAAGGGTTTGAATTGGCAGCTGTCATAGATCGCAAGCATAACGGGGAAAGCCTTTCCGCAATAGAAGGTTTTCACGGGATTGAAGCACCGGTTTTTTCTGATATAAATGAATGCTTTTCTTCTGTAGAGGCAGACGTATTGATCGATTTGACCACACCGGAAGTGGGCATGTTCCATACCGAAACGGCACTTAATCATGGCATCCGCCCTGTAGTGGGAACGACTGGTTTTACAAAAGAAGATTTAGCAAAGCTGGATTCATTGACAAAAGAAAAAGGCATTGGTTGCATCATCGCGCCAAACTTTGCAATTGGCGCCATTTTGATGATGAAGTTTTCCCAAATGGCCGCAAAGTATTTCCCGGATGTGGAAATCATAGAAATGCACCATGATCAAAAACTGGATGCACCTTCTGGAACTGCTTCAAAAACGGCAGACATGATTGCAGCGGTACGTGAAACAAAACAACAGGGGCACCCTAATGAAAAAGAAACCATCCAGGGGGCAAGAGGTGCAAATGTAGATGGCATGCATATCCACAGTGTCCGTTTACCGGGACTCGTTGCCCATCAACAGGTGCTTTTCGGAAGTGATGGAGAGCTATTGACGGTTAGGCATGATTCCTTTAATCGAGCTTCCTTCATGTCAGGAGTCAAACTTGCTGTCGATGCGGTCATGAAATTGGATGTTCTTGTATACGGCTTGGAAAATATTATTGAATAGGGATCAGGAGGATTTACGATGAAAATTGCCTTAATTGCCCATGATATGAAAAAGGAAGATATCATTCAATTTGTGACAGCCTATAAAGATGTATTTGAGCAGCATGAATTATTTGCAACAGGTACGACTGGGAAACGAATCATGGAAGAAGTATCACTGCCTGTCCATCGTTTTCATTCAGGACCTCTTGGCGGAGATCAGGAAATAGGTGCAATGATTGCTCGCGGAGAAATGGACATGGTCCTGTTTTTCCGCGATCCTTTGACATCACAGCCGCATGAACCTGATGTATCTGCGCTTATCCGCCTATCAGATGTATATGAAATTCCCTTGGCAACAAATATGGGCACTGCAGAAGTGCTCATACAAGGTTTGAAACATGGGTATATGGACTGGTTAAAACTACGGCAAAAACAAGGTGAGATAAATGATAAACAAAAGTAATATAGATATCCTGGCTTTCGGGGCACATGCTGATGATGTTGAAATCGGTATGGGTGGCACAATCGCTAAATATGTGCAACAAGGCAGGAAAATTGTCATTTGTGATTTGACAAAAGCTGAAATGTCGTCCAATGGAACCGTTCCACTGCGGCAAGAGGAAGCCGATAAGGCTGCTGAAATCCTTGGGGTGAAGAGGATTTCCCTTGATCTACCCGATAGGGGACTATACATGCAGGCGGAATACATAAACCAAATCATCACGGTCATTCGCCAATATAAACCTGCACTTGTATTTGCACCATTTTTGGAAGATCGCCATCCCGATCATGGTAACTGTGCCAAATTAGTCGAGGAAGCAGTTTTTTCGGCAGGAGTAAGAAAGTATATGGAAGAAGAAGGTCTGGGTTCCCATCGTATCCAAAATATGCACTATTATATGATCAATGGGTTTCACAAACCGGACTTCGTCGTGGATATCACGTCTACAATATCGAAAAAGCTGGATAGCCTTAGGGCATATGGGAGCCAATTCGAAAAAAGTCAGGTATCTGTAGAAACACCGTTAGTTAATGGCTATATCGAGACTGTAGAGGCACGGGAGCGGATGTTTGGCAAAGAAGTGGGTGTCGCCTTTGCGGAGGGATTCATGACAAAAAAACCGTTACTGATCGATGCCGACTTGTTAGGAGAATAATAATCTTATGAAATTAAAAATTGGAATTACCTGTTACCCGACAGTTGGGGGTTCTGGTGTCGTAGCAACTGAATTAGGTAAGATGCTTGCAGAAAAAGGACATGAAATACATTTCATTTCTTCAAGCATCCCTTTTCGCTTAAATAAGATGTACTGTAATATTTTTTATCACCAGGTTGAAGTGAACTCATATTCAGTCTTTCAATATCCGCCATATGACTTGGCGCTTGCGAGCAAGATGGCGGATGTCGTAAAACGGGAAAAATTAGATATCCTCCACGTTCACTATGCAATTCCACATGCTGTTTGTGCGATCCTTGCAAAGCAGATGTCAGGTAATGAAGTAAAGATCGTAACGACACTGCATGGTACGGATATCACCGTTTTGGGCCAGGATCCCTCATTGACCAATTTGATTAAATTCGGCATAGAGCAATCAGATGTCGTTACAGGAGTATCTAATTCCCTTGTTCAGCAAACGCACGAATTAATCGCGCCGGATAAGGAAATCAAAACCGTTTATAATTTCATTGATGAAAGAGAGTACCATAAATCCGATTCAGATTACCTTAAGGATGAATACGGAATCAGGGAAGATGAAAAAGTGATCATACATGTTTCGAATTTCCGTTCGGTCAAGCGAGTGAAAGATGTCATCCAGGCGTTTTATTTAACTCAAAAGAAACTGCCTGCAAAGCTACTGCTCGTAGGAGATGGGCCGGAAGTGACAACCGTATTGAAATTGGCTAAAGATCTTGGAATCGATGATGCGGTCTTGTTCCTTGGTAAGCAGGATAACCTTGCGGAATTATATTCAATCAGTGATTTGATATTCCTGTTATCGGAAAAAGAGAGTTTCGGACTTGTGCTGCTCGAGGCGATGGCATGCGGAGTTCCTTGTATCGGGACGAATATCGGGGGAATACCTGAAGTCATCGTTGATGGTGAGACTGGTTATATTTGTGAATTGGGAGATGTCAAAATGGTTGCTGAAAAAGCGGTTGGACTTTTAAGCGACCCGAGTTTACATAAACGCTTTTCTGAAGCTGCACTGGAAAGGGCCAATACTGATTTCCATAGTGATACGATTATGTCAGAGTATGAAGCCATCTACATTCAAGCACTTGAAGGTAAATCCATGGAATAGGGAGGAGACGCTGATGGATCGGTTATTCTTGAAATCAGTACCCATTCTGGAATTGATTGAAGAAGCAGGATATGAGGCTTATTTCGTTGGCGGCTCTGTAAGGGATTATATCCTTGGCAGGACAATAAACGATGTGGACATCGCTACTTCCGCAACACCCCAGGAAATCAAAAGGATTTTTCCTAATACGGCTGATATCGGAATCGACCACGGTACAGTGCTTGTCATTACGGATATGGGTACATACGAAATTACGACGTTTAGAACGGAAAGCGGGTATTCGGACTTTCGCAGGCCCGATGCCGTAAAGTTTGTCCGTTCTTTGACCGAAGATTTGCAAAGAAGAGACTTTACCATGAATGCAATAGCAATGGATAAGACCGGAAAGATCATCGATCCATTTAATGGTAAGCGCGATTTGGCACAAAAAAGGATTATCACAGTTGGTAACCCGCATGAAAGGTTTCATGAAGATGCATTGAGAATGATGCGTGCTTTAAGGTTCGTCAGTCAACTTGATTTTGAACTGGATCAAGAAACCTTTGATTCCCTTAAAGAGAACGCCCAGAACATCAGTGAAATCGCTGTCGAAAGAATCCTGGTTGAATTTGAGAAACTAGCGGCCGGCTCCAATAAGATAAAGGCTTTCTCACTCTTGCTGGAAAGCGGATTATATCAATACCTGCCTCTGTTCTCAAGTAAAAAAGATCATCTGATGGACTTACTGAACCTGCCGCTTCATCAACTGAATGCGGCAGAAACATGGTCTATCATCATGATTCACACAAAGGATCAAGAAATCGAAGAGGCTTTGAGGGCATGGAAGCTGCCATTGAAAACGATAAGAAACGTTCAACGTACGATAAAGCTGGTGAAGAGTAAGGAACCATCAGCCATCGATATATTTCAGGCAGGTCATGGCATAACGGTACAAGCTGCTAAAGTCAGAGCTGCACTGAATGCCGGGAATGTATCGGATGCTGAAGAGAATGCACACCAACGCTACAATGAACTTATTATAAAACAAATGTCGGATCTTGCCGTCACAGGGACGGATTTATTGATTTGGCATCAAGAGAAGCCAGGTCCATGGGTCAAGGAATACTTGGAAAAAATATTGAAAGCTGTCTTGAATGAAGAATTAAGAAATGATAAAGAAGAAATTAAGAGGTGGCTGGTGAAATGCAATCTGAGTTAAGAACAAAGCTGATGGAAGCCCTCTCAAAAGCGGATGGTGCGTTTATATCCGGTCAGGAAATTGCTGAATACATTGGCTGTTCGCGCACAGCGGTCTGGAAGCATATAGAAGATCTGCGCAGTGAAGGATATAATGTCGAAGCTGTTAGGAAAAAAGGCTACCGGATCATATCGGCGCCGGAAAAAGTGTCCGAGAGCGAAATACAACTTGGCTTGGAAACAAAAACGATCGGCAAGATGATCCATTATCAGGAAACTGTTGAATCCACTCAAAAAATTGCGCATCAACTAGCAAATGAAGGCGTTCAGGAGGGAACCCTCGTCGTTGCCGAGGAGCAGTTATCCGGCAAAGGAAGGCTAATGAGATCTTGGCATTCCCCAAAATTCAGCGGGATATGGATGAGTCTGATCCTAAGACCGAAAATTCCGATTCATGAGGCGCCACAACTTACATTATTGGCCGCGGTCGCTGTAGCTCAGGCTATAGAGGATACCACTGATTTGAAGCCGCAGATAAAGTGGCCGAATGATATTTTGGTGAATCGCAAGAAAGTGGTGGGCATCCTGACGGAGATGCAGGCGGAGTCAGATAGAATCCATTCCGTCATTATCGGAATTGGAATGAATATCAATCAGCAATTGGAGGATTTTCCTGAAGAACTGCAGGAAAAAGCGTCCTCTCTACTCATAGAAAGTGGAGGGACGATTTCAAGGTCCAAGGTCATTCAACGAGCATTATTTCGTCTTGAAAATCTGTACGAACTCTATTTAGATCAAGGGTTCATGCCTATAAAGGATTTATGGGAGAGTTATGCGATCAGTCTTGGACAGGTAATCAAAGCCAGTACCGTTAATGACATGATTGTCGGAAAAGCATTGGGCATAACGGATTCAGGCGTTTTACTTCTCGAAGACGGAAAAGGTACCGTACATTCCATATATTCTGCTGATATTGAAATTCAGTAGATTTTTGTCAAATTCGTGAAAATTAAATAGAAAATTTCAAATTTGCTTGATATAATGCAAGTGGGCAGTATCTCATGTGAACTGCACCCCCATAAATACCAAATTATTTGAAAATCTGCCTTGATCCAGAGAACTGGACTGGGACGGAGGGATGAAACTTCTGATGAAACAAAGGGATTGACTAAAAAGCTAAGTGCTGTTTATTGATCGAATTGTGGCTTTTCATGCCATTTTTCGTAGCGAAACAGATACTTTTTTAGTCAGTCCTTTTTTTGCGCATGAATGTATAGACACCAGTTTTCGCTGATGTTTTCATCTCCTCCATTAAAAGGAGGAAACGTAATGAAATTGTCCGGAGATTTTTTGAAGATGAAACAAAATCAAGAGAAGATTGTCATGCTCACAGCTTATGATTACCCGTCAGCAAAGTTAGCCGAACAATCAGGTGTAGACATGATTTTAGTCGGTGATTCTTTAGGAATGGTCGTATTGGGGTATGACTCAACGATTCCAGTTACGGTTAATGACATGATCCATCATACAAAGGCAGTAAAACGCGGGGCACCGAATACATTTGTCGTGACGGATATGCCCTTTATGAGCTATCACCTATCTATGGATGAAACACTGAAGAATGCAGCCCGGATCATGCAGGAAGGTCATGCGGACGCCGTTAAGCTCGAGGGAGCGGCTGATGTTGTTGAAAAAATATCAGCATTGACAAAGGCAGGGATCCCGGTTGTAGCCCATCTTGGCTTGACTCCTCAATCCGTCGGTGTTCTGGGCGGATATAAAGTGCAAGGAAAAGATGCAGAAAGTGCAGCACAACTCTTGGAAGATGCGAGAAAGTGTGAAGCGGCAGGGGCGATGCTAGTAGTTTTTGAATGTGTTCCATATCAAGTGGGGGAACTCGTCACACGGAACCTCGAAATTCCAACCATTGGAATTGGAGCAGGTGCAGAAACGGATGGTCAAGTCCTCGTTTACCATGATGTCATCAAGTATGGGGTAGACCGGCTAGCGAAATTCGTAAAAGTTTATGGAGATGCAAATGAACTGATTGGACAATCGATTAAAAGCTTTGTGAATGAAGTGAAATCTAAAGATTTTCCGTCGGAAGAACATACATTCACGATGAAGGAAGAGCAGCTTTCTGAACTTTACGGAGGAAAAAGATGAAAACTTTTACATCAGCAGCTGATTTGCAATTGGCACTTAGAGAGGAAAAAAACAATCACAAAAGCGTTGGCTATGTAGCGACAATGGGGTTTTTGCATGAGGGGCATGCAACCCTTTTGGAAAAGGCCCGCAAAGAGAATGATATTGTGGTATTGAGTATTTTTGTTAATCCGATGCAGTTTGGACCGAATGAGGATTTTGAAACATATCCGCGGGATTTGGAACGGGATGAAAATGTCGCAGCCAATGGCGGAGTGGATTATCTCTTCTATCCAACAGTCCATGAAATGTACGGTGAAGGACCATCTGTGAAAGTTGTTGTCCAAAGCAGGACGGATGTTTTATGCGGGAGACAAAGGCCTGGACACTTTGATGGTGTAGCGACAGTCTTAACGAAATTCTTCAATATCATCCTTCCCGATAGAGCTTACTTTGGTAAGAAGGATGCCCAGCAAGTCGCCGTGATAGATGGACTGATCAAAGACTTCAATTTCCCTATCCAGCTTGTTGCTGTAGATACCGTACGCGAGGAAGATGGGTTAGCGAAGAGTTCGCGGAATGTGAACCTATCAGATCAAGAACGCATGGAGGCTAAAGAGCTGTACCAAAGTTTATTGAAGGCCAAAGAGGCGGTTGAATCAGGTGAAAGAAATGCAGCTACCGTCACGGCTCTAATTAGTGAACATATTACTGCCCAAACAAGTGGCGTGATTGACTATATTGAAGTCTATCAATACCCGGAACTTAAACCGCTTGAATCACTGGCAGGAAACATCATCATTGCAATGGCTGTAAAGTTCAAGCATGCAAGACTAATTGATAATATCACCTTATATATAGAATAAATCATAAGATCAGGGGGAATTGAGATGTTTCGAACGATGATGAATGGAAAAATCCACCGTGCACGGGTAACTGAAGCTAATTTGAATTATGTAGGCAGCATTACGATTGATGAAGATATAATAGATGCGGTGGGGATTTTGCCTAATGAGAAAGTCGCCATCGTGAATAATAATAATGGTGCAAGGCTTGAAACGTATGTGATTGCGGGTGAACGGGGTAGCGGTGTCGTGTGTTTGAATGGAGCGGCAGCTAGACTGGTGCAGCCGGATGATATCGTGATAATCATTTCTTATGTGATGGTTTCTGAGGATAAACTGGGAGATCACAAACCAAAAGTTGCGATCATGGATGAATACAATAAAATCATTGATTTAATTTCAAACGAACCTGCCGCTACAATCATGTAAGCGGAGGGCCGGCACATGTGCATGAAACATGCATATAGGTGCCGGCCCTTTTCGTCTTTTGATGAACGGCTTGTTTCCTTTATTACGATTATTATGGTATAAAAAAGATAAGAGAATTCCATCAGGAAGTGGAGAAAGCGAAGTTTGAGGTGTACAATTCATGATGCAACGATATGTAGTGGTCGATTTGGAAACAACAGGGAATTCTCCGAAAAAAGGAGATAGGATTATTCAATTTGCTGGAGTGGTCATCGAAAATGACCAAATCGTGGATGAATACTCGACATTCATCCACCCTGGACAGGAAATTTCCTTGTTTATTGAAGAATTGACCGGAATAAGCAACGAGACGGTAAAAAATGCACCTGACTTTGAAGATGTTGCAGAAAATATTGCCCGGCTTATTGAAGGGGCTTGTTTTGTTGCCCATAATGTTTTATTTGATTTATCTTTTTTACAGGAAGAACTAGTGCGATGCGGGTTTGAGCCGTTTTATGGTTCCACCCTTGATACAGTGGAGTTAGCGAAAATATTAAAACCAACATCCGATGGATATAAGCTGCACCAGCTGGCTAAAGAAGAAAACCTAGATCATTCCAGGCCCCATCAAGCGGATAGTGATGCATATGCCACCGCTTTATTATTGTTGGAATTGAAAAAAAAGCTGATGAATCTTCCAGTCATGACACTTAAACAGCTGTATCGATTATCTTATTCCTTACAAAGTGAGGTTTCCGAATTAATAGATGCTTGCATTGCAAGCAAACTTGCTAAAGCAGAAGTCCATTCACCTGATCTAATCACTTATAGAGGCCTTGCCTTTAAAAAGGCTGAACATGAAGGTGATCATAAAGACACGGGGTCTAAATTCCCGCTCGACAATGAGGAAAAAGTAGCCATGCTCCAAAGTGCATTCCCTGCATTCGAAGCAAGAAGCGGACAACTTGATATGATGAACCTGATTCACAATTCTTTCGAAACCAGCCAGGATGCAATCATTGAAGCTGGAACCGGTATTGGTAAATCGATAGGTTATCTGCTTCCGGCCGTTTATTTTGCAAAAAAACATCAAAAACCTGTCGTCGTTTCGACGTATACGCTTCAGTTGCAGGACCAACTACTTCAAAACGAGGTTCCTAAGCTTAAGAAAATCCTTCCTTTTACCTTTCAAGCTGTTTTACTGAAGGGGAGAAGCAATTATTTGAGCTTGGCAAAGTTCGAAAGGGCTTTGCGTGAAAAGGAAGATAATTATGAAACGGCCTTAACGAAAATGCAGATATTGGTTTGGCTTACTGAGACCGTAACAGGTGATAAAGATGAATTGAACCTTACAAGCGGCGGTCAGCTATTTTGGAATAGGCTTCAAAGTGATGGTCTTACATACGCCGGTTTAAAACAGCCCTGGCTTGAATTGGATTTTTTTGAACGGGCAAAAAAAACAGCTGCAAAGGCGGATATCATCATTACTAACCATTCATTTTTAATGACGGATCTTCTTACGGAAGACGCCTTGATTCCCAAAAAAGGGTATTTGGTTCTCGATGAAGCACACCATTTGGAACAGGCTGCATCCAAACAGCTTGGGAGCAGGCTTAATTACATTTCTGTGAAAACGATTTTGAACAGACTAGGGACATCGGATCAAAAGCAATTATTATATAAATTGGACAGGATGCTTTTGAATAACGGACTGACGGACGGGAGATCTTCACATAAATTGGATCAAAAGCTTAGTGATTTTTCGTATGAATTCGAACAGCTTTTTTATTACCTTTCCAATCAGGCGGAAAAACTTTCACGTTCTGTAAGTCCAAAACGGCTTTCATTCAAAATAGATGACGGAAGATGGGGAAAAGCGATTCTTGTCGCTGAGCGGTTGGTGGATTTATTAGGATACATCATCACGGAGTTAGAGAAAAGATTGGCCCTTTTATTGAATAATGAGTCCCCATTAGGGAAAAATTCATTATTTCACTTAAATGATATCGAGGTGCTGCTTGGACATTTACAGGATACCAGGGACTCCTTGCATGAGTTTTTCATCAAGCCTCATGAAGAAAATATTTATTGGCTTGATTATACGAATGCAGCACCTCAGCATGGGGTGACTTTGACGGTTCAGCCGATTGCAGGCAGTAAACGGCTATGGGATTCCTATTTCGGGCGCCAAAAAAGTGTGATCATGACATCGGCAACCCTTGTGGTGAAGGATTCTTTTAAGTATTTTAAGGAACAACTCGGATTAGAGAATGAGCCTATGCAGACAGCAAGTTTTCCATCACCCTTTCCTTATAAGAAACTCGTAAAGGTACTGGTTCCAAATGATCTACCAGATATCAATTGTTTATCGGTGGAGGAATTCTCCGAAACCGCGGCAAACCATATTATTGCTGCCGCTCAGGCAGCGAAAGGGAGAATGATGGTATTATTCACCTCGCATGAAATGCTGCGCGCAACCTATCATTCGGTCAAAGATTGTGGTGTTCTGGATGAGTTCACCCTGTTTGCACAAGGGATTTCTGGCGGAAGCCGGATGAGGCTGCTCAGGAATTTCCAAAACTTCGAGAAAGCGGTCCTGTTTGGGACAACAAGCCTATGGGAGGGCGTCGATATCCCTGGCGAGGATTTATCTTGTTTAATCATTGTCAGGCTGCCTTTTTCGCCACCGGATGAACCAGTGACAGCGGCAAAATGCCAACTTCTCGAGAAGCAGGGGCGCAATCCATTCTCTGAGTATTCATTACCCGAAGCCCTATTAAGGTTCCGACAAGGTTTCGGCAGGCTTATACGCACTCCAGAAGATAAAGGGATTTTGGTTATACTTGATCGCCGCATCATCACGGCTAAATATGGAACTGAATTTCAAAAGGCGATTCCGAAAGTGGACTGGCACCAAGGCACTATTTCAGAAATGGCTGAAATGATAGAAGAGTGGATTTAAAGGATCTTGATAATTCATTAATCCAGGAATTTTTATAATTTTTAAAGAAAAATAACCACTGAACTGGTATAATGTGATAGGTGGTAAAGCCTTCAAATCCTATTCATACCAGTGGTTGTTGACAATTTATTAAAATGGAGGGGCATTTTCATGGAAAGTAAAATCGAAGTAATTTCAACAGTCAGGTTGCAACATTCTCCTGATCTGTATAAAATTGTGGATTCCTTGAACCGAACATTGAAAAAAGATGATTTGATGTTCGGTCTGGCATTGGATTCCCAAGATCAAGAAAAAGCGATATTTACAATTTATCGTACATAGAAAGAAGGAAAAGCAGCTTTGAAAAAATGGTTGATTATTGCTTCTATCCTAGTCCTTTGTTTTATCGGATTTGTCAGCGGGGCATATATTAAAGCGTTGCAGCCTAAAAAAGAGGCTGGTAATGAGGCTTTTAAAAAGGCAAAGGAAGAGGGCGGCCTTGTTACCATGGAAGAATTCTACCTCTATAATGGGCAGGATTCATACTCTGTCATCATTGGTAAGGGGGAAAAAGGGACTAAAAAAATAGTCTGGCTTCCTGAGGACAAGAAGAAAGAAATAGTAGTGGAAAACTATAAAGATGGTAAATCAAAAAAAGAAATCATGAACATTGTCAAAGAAAAGCTTAATCCCCAAAAAATCATTTCGGTTAAGCTAGGCATGGAAAAGAACGTCCCGCTTTGGGAAGTAACGTATCTTGATGAATCCGAGCGCTTTAATTATGACTATTATGATTTTAAAACTGGGGAATGGCTTAAGTATTATCGAAGCATTTAGAATGGAGGATTAATTTAAAATGAAATTAGCGAACCGTGTTCAGTCATTAACGCCATCAACAACATTGGCCATAACGGCAAAAGCAAAGGAACTTAAGGCCCAAGGTTTAGATATAATTGGTTTGGGTGCAGGTGAACCAGACTATAATACGCCCAAACATATCATCGATGCAGCACTTCTTTCCATGAATGAAGGTCAAACTAAATACACGCCATCCGCTGGTCTGCCGAAGTTAAAAGAAGCAATTGCGGCTAAATTGAAGCGTGATCAGGGCTTGGATTACAAACCGTCTGAAATCGCAGTTGGCTCAGGTGCAAAGCACTCGCTGTACACATTGTTTCAAGCTATCCTGGATGAAGAAGATGAAGTCATTGTTCCGATACCATATTGGGTGAGCTATCCAGAGCAAATCAAGCTTGCTGACGGTAAGCCGGTTTATATAGTCGGTACGGAAGAAAATCAATATAAAATCACGAAAGAACAATTAGAACAAGCAATTACCGATAAAACGAAAGCGGTTATCATCAACTCTCCAAGCAATCCAACGGGCATGCTTTATTCCAGGGAAGAATTGGCGGCTATCGGGGAAGTTTGCCTGGCTCATGATATCTTGATCGTTTCCGACGAAATTTACGAAAAATTGGTTTATGGAAATGCTAAACATACATCCATTGCAGAGATTTCACCTGAATTGAAAAAGCAAACGATCATCATCAATGGTGTTTCTAAATCGCACTCGATGACTGGCTGGAGAATAGGTTATGCAGCCGGTGATGAGTCCATCATTAAAGCAATGGCGAACCTTGCTAGCCATAGCACATCCAACCCAACGACAACCGCTCAATATGGTGCGATTGCGGCTTATGAAGGTACACAGGAGCCTGTTGAGGAAATGCGTCAAGCATTTGAAAGCCGTTTGAATAAAATCTATGATAAATTGGTTGAAATTCCAGGCGTAAGCTGCATTAAACCACAAGGGGCATTTTATTTATTCCCGAACGTTAAACGTGCAGTTGAATTAACAGGGTATAGCAATGTCGAAGATTTTACGACTGCGTTGCTTGAAGAAGCTCAAGTGGCTGTTATTCCAGGTTCAGGGTTCGGTGCACCTGATAACATCAGACTCTCTTATGCAACTTCACTGGAGCTGCTGGAAGCGGCCGTTGAAAGAATACATTCATTCGTTAATTCAAAAATGGCCTAATTTATTAAAAACCTGCAGACTGAGTCTGCAGGTTTTTTAGTTGGATTAATATTTCGATACGTGAAGAAGGCGGGACATTGCGTGGGCTGCCGGATTTTCTAGATACATTCAGTCTATTATTCATAGGCACAGGCCATTCATATATGCAAAACAAGCATGTGGAAAATCATATATGATTTTTAACGAAAATCGATTGCAATCATATATGATTTCATATATGATGAAAATATGGAAGAGAAAAGCAAAAACCCCAGCAAAAAACAACTAGCTTATGAGCACCTTCGTAAATTAATTTTGGATGGAACATATGGTTCTGGACAGCGGATCATTATCGATCAAACGGCAAAAGAACTTAGTTTAAGTCCGATTCCTGTCAGGGAAGCGATCAGGCAACTGGAATCTGACGGCCTTATTCAATATAAGCCTTATAGTGGAGCGGTGGTTACAAGCATAAATGAGAGCGAATACATTGAAACTCTTTCTGTTTTATCTCTGCTTGAAGGATATGCAGCTGCACTCAGTTCTTTAACCATGAATGATCATGATTTTGAAAATCTAATTAATTTAAACAATGAAATGGAAAAAGCCCTCCATAACTTTGAATTAGAGCTGTTTGGTAAATTAAACGAATGTTTCCATGCGGAAATTTATGAAAAGTGCGGAAATTCCTTTTTAATAGAGGAAATTAAACAGGCACAACAAAGAATGAATAGAGTCAGAAAGTCCATGTTCACCATGGTGCCGCAACGCGCAGTCCAATCGATTCGCGAACATGAAAGCATCATACAGCTCCTAAAGGAAAAAGCATCTTTTGAAGAAATTGAATCATTGGTGAGAAAGCATAAACTGAATGCGATAAGCACTTTCAAGCAGAGGGCGGAAACTAATCAAGATCAGGCACTTTGATGACCCAGGCTTTGTTTTATTATAGTCGATTGATTATTGATAAAAGCAAAGCCGATTTTTTCACTTAAATTATTCGGAATATTCAATTAATGAAAAGGTGGTAGAAAAAATGTACGAGGAAATCAAAAGTCGTTTAAGAGGATCCATCGCACCCGTTATCACTCCCTTTGATGACAAGATGGAAGTTGATGTAAAGGCCATTGAAAATCTAGTAAACTGGCATATTGAAAGCGGTTCCCATGGAATTTCGGTATGCGGGACTACAGGCGAGCCGAGTTCACTTACTATTGAGGAACGGGAATTAGTGATGGAAACGGCAATTAAAGCAGCAAAAGCCCGTGTTCCAGTTGCACCAGGTACCGGATCTGTCAATCAGAAAGAAACGTTGCATTTGACAAAAAGGGCACAGGAAATGGGCGCGGATGCTGCTTTAGTCATCGTACCTTATTACAATAAACCGAATCAACAGGCACTTTATAATCATTTTAAAACCGTAGCCAATGCTGTTGATATCCCGCTGATCGTTTATAACATTCCCGGAAGAACGGCGACGAATTTAGAAGTGAAGACATTGGCACGTCTTGCTGAAGATTGTGAAAATATTATTGGTGTAAAAGAATCTAATAAAGATTTCGAACATGTGAACCGTGTCTTATTGAATTGCGGAAGGGATTTTCTCTTATATTCTGGCATTGAATTATTATGCTATCCAATGTTGGCTATTGGAGGGGCAGGACATATAAGTGCTACTGCAAATATCACTCCTAAAGAAGTGGCGGACATTTATAACCTTTGGGTGGAGGGTGATGTAGATAAGGCGCTTGACCTCCATTACAAATTAATGCCATTGAATGATGTTTTGTTTAAAGAAACCAATCCAGGACCATTAAAAGCTGCGATGGGGATGATGGGGAAAATCAATCCGGCATTAAGGCCGCCTATGGGACCGCCTTCGGAAACATTGGAAAAAGAACTGCGTGAAACCCTTCAATCATACGGGTTGATTGACCAAAAAATCCAGTCATAAAGCTAGATTGGGAAGATTGCACAAATCCAAACGATTTTTGTCATCTTCCCGAATTAATTTTTAAAGGAGGATTTATCATGCAAACTTTTCCCGTGCAGGATGTGAAGCATTACGTCAATGGTCAATTTGTGGATGGTATCTCAGGAAAAACATTTGAAAATCTAAGCCCTTTTAATAATCAAGCAATCAATAATGTGGCAGAAGGCTTTAAAGAGGATATTGATCAAGCAGTCGCCGCCGCAAGAGCTGCATTCGATAATGGCCCATGGAGAACGATGAAAGTGGAAGAAAGATTGAAGTACATCAATAGGATTGCTGATCTAATTGAAGAAAATGCCGAAGAAATCTCCTTTTTGGAATCACTGGATACAGGGTTGCCGATTAGCCAGACAAAAAAACAAGCGGCAAGGGGAGCGGAGAATTTTCGTTTTTATTCTGAAATGGTGAAAAGCAGGCTGATAGGAGAGTCATATCAAGTGGATGACACTTTCATCAATTATACGATTCATAAACCGATAGGAGTGGCAGGATTAATCACTCCTTGGAATGCACCTTTCATGTTAGAAACCTGGAAGATCGCCCCGGCCCTGGCTACAGGTAATACATGTGTCCTTAAACCAGCGGAGTGGTCTCCATTGACTGCCAATAAATTAGCTCAAATCATTGATCAATCCGGTCTGCCAAAAGGCGTATTCAATATTGTTCACGGTTTTGGGGAGACAGCGGGGGCGTCCTTGGTTGCCCATCCTGAAGTCCAATTGATATCCTTTACCGGAGAAACGACAACCGGCGCTGAAATCATTAAAAATGGTGCAGATACAATGAAACGTTTTTCCATGGAACTCGGCGGTAAATCACCAGCAGTCATTTTTGAAGATGCCGATTTAGAAAAGGCCCTGGATTCAGTGGTATGGGGAATCTATTCGTTCAATGGGGAGCGCTGCACAGCCAATTCCAGATTATTTGTCCATGAATCGATAATAGACCAGTTCGTGGCAGAATTGAAGGAACGTGTTCATAATATCAAGATTGGAAATCCAATGGATCCAGACACGGAAATCGGACCGCTGATCCATCGTAACCATTTTAATAATGTCTCCCAATATCTGGATATAGCAAAGGATGAAGGGGCGGAAATTGTAAGCGGTGCCATACCAAGTGCTTTCAAGGAAGGGAATTATATTGCCCCGACGCTTCTTTTGAACTGTACAAATGATATGACGGTGGCACAAGAAGAGATTTTTGGCCCTGTCATGGCAGTCATTCCTTTCAAGACTGAAGAGGAAGTACTGAGAATGGCTAATGATGTAAAGTATGGGCTAGCTGCTTATGTATGGACCAATGATATGAAACGTGGACATAGGTTTGCTCAAGCTGTCGATAGTGGGATGGTCTGGGTGAATTCCCAAAACGTTAGGGATTTGCGGATTCCTTTTGGAGGGTCGAAATATAGTGGGGTAGGACGTGAAGGCGGCCATTATAGCTTTGAATTCTATACGGAAACACAAGTTATCCACGTGGCAATTGGAGAACATCACATTCCGAAATTTGGCGACGTAAAACAAAATGCCGTTTCTTCTGCTGAAAAATAATCCGGGTTTCATTAAAGAAGGGGAGAAATACTATGAATTTTTCTATTATTCGTGTTGCGAGAACGATACTTAATGTAACAGATTTAGATAAATCAAGAGCCTTTTATGTGGATGCTTTAGGTTTTATTGAAACGGAAAGAACGAATGACCACATATATTTACGTGGTTTAGAGGAAGCGCATCATCATTCGCTTATCTTGCAAAAGGCAGAAAAGCCAAGCGTTGAGGCAATAGGATACAAGGTTGAAAAAGAGGAAGACCTTGAAGGGTTGGAATCTTTCTTCCTGTCCAAGGGAATGAAAATGAAGTGGATGCAGGAAGGAACACAGCATGCACTAGGCAAGTCACTGCGAGTTCAGGATATTTCAGGATTGCCAGTGGAGTTTTTTTACAAAATGGATAAAGCCGAGAGATTGCTGCAACGATATGATATGCATAGGGGTTCGAGGGTCCAAAGAATCGATCATGTGAATTGTTGTGTGCCAAATGTGCAAAAAGCCTCTGACTTTTATATGAAAGAATTAGGTTTTGCCTGCTCGGAAGATACTGTGGATGAGTCGGGCAAATTATGGGCAACGTGGCTACATAGAAAGCAAACGGTCCATGACCAGGCATTCATGAACGGTATCGGTCCAAGACTTCATCATGTAGGCTTCTTTCTGCCGGACCCGCTTGCACTTATCCATGCCTGTGATGTACTGGCATCTCTTGGATATGCACAGTCAATCGAACGCGGCCCGGGAAGGCATGGCCTATCCAATGCATTCTTCCTATATTTAAGAGATCCGGATGGTCACAGGATTGAATTATACAATGGGGATTACTTAACATCTGACCCGGATACCGAACCGATTCATTGGGATTTGAATGATCCAAGACGCCAGACATTCTGGGGAGCCCAAGCTCCGGATTCATGGTTTGATGAGGCATCTTCTGTGCTTGATATAATATCAGGAGAAGAAGTTCCTCTTAAAGAACCGATCCTGGCAAAAAGTAAGCCTGAATTCATCATATAAAAAGAAGCGGGATTTAGGATGGAACATGGGATATTCAGGCAAAACATACGTGGACTCTCATAGTCTTTTCAATAGGGCGCCTGTGCAATTGGTGAAAAGTTGATGGAAGACTGCTTGATAAGGAATAGCCCATCAAATAATGGACGGATCCTTTCAAGGGAGTTGGCAATTACATTTCCATGATTCTCTTCCCTTGAAAGGAAAGGAGATTCATATCAAATGGAAAAGTAATGTATCAAGAAGTCGAAACAGATGAAGGATAGGCGAGCCAAGACTATTGTGAAAGTGCAAACCTTTTAAAAGATATGGTCTGGGACAGGGCAGCAGTGGGAGCTTACTGCTGCCCTATTTGTAAGTTTCATCGGTTTCACAAAAGGAGTATGGAAAGCTTAGGGAATGGGCTTTAGACCCTCTTTGTGCAGATGTGGTTGTAGGTATTCTGGGATGGAGGGGGATCTGTACCATTGAAGAATGCGGCTGACATTGGAGGAACACTACCAGGACCGTCCTTGTAAAAATAAATATCAGAAGAGGTGTGTAGAGATGGTTCGGCTGGAAAAAAACCTTGATGAATCGGAACAAACCAATCTAGTGGATTATGAAAAGATTGTTGCCTCGAAAGAGTTTCAGAATATGCTTTCCGACAAAAAGAAGTTCGTCATCCCTTTTACGATTTTCTTTATGGGATATTCCTTGCTTTTGCCCTTCTTAGTTTTTTACACAGATATCCTGGATCACCCTTTCATCGGGGACATAACCTGGGCGTGGGCGTACGGTGTCTCCATTACGGTTATGTCTGTATGGGTTTGCAGCATATATGTAAGGAAATCTGAAAGAATCGATGAACAAATAAAAGAAATCATCGAGAAAGAAGGGCTTTGAAACATGAATTGGACAGTTATCATTCTCTTTGCGCTAATGTCGTTAGGTACGCTTTTCATCACGTATTTCGCTTCCAAAAAAACTAAAACGGCAGGCTCCTTTTATACGGCTGGGGGCGGGTTGACCGCTAGGCAAAATGGACTTGCATTGGCCGGGGATTTTATGTCGGCTTCCACGTTTTTAGGGTTGATAGGGGCATTTTCCTTAACGGGATATGATGGATTTTTCCTGATGTATGGAGCACTTGTTTCATTTCTTGTCGTGTTATTCCTGGTGGCTGAGCCATTAAGGAACTTAGGGAAATACACATTGGCTGATATGGTGACTACAAGGTTTAAATATAAACAGGTCCGGGGAGTGACCGCTTTTAATACCCTGGTGATTTCAGTCATGTACATGCTGGGGCAACTTGTTGCTGCAGGCGCTTTATTTAAATTGCTTTTGGACATCCCGTATAATACCTCTGTCATCATCGTAGGTATTGTAATGCTGGTATTTGTTCTATTCGGGGGAATGACGGCGACGAGCTGGGTGCAGATCATTAAAGCCATCCTGCTGATAGGCGGAGTGTTTATATTATTCATGATCGTCATGTGGAAGTTGAATTTTAGTTTCATCGGAATTTTCACGGATATGAAAACAGCGACACCGATGGGAGCTGATTACCTGAAGGCAGGAATTAAGTATGCCAGTGGGTGGGATGCAGCATCCTTGTCACTGGGCCTGATTCTGGGAACAGCAGGTCTGCCTCACATTTTAATACGTTTTTTGACTGTCCCGAATGCACGAGTGGCAAGAAAGTCGGTTGTTTGGGTGATGTGGATTATGGGTGCATTTCATATCATGGTCATTTTTCTCGGATTCGGCGCTGCTAAGTTGGTCGGAACATCGAATATCATGGCCGCTAATCCAGCAGGTAACATGGCTGCACCTTTATTGGCCCAACTTGTTGGCGGGGACATCTTATTCGCATTTATTGCGGCCGTTTCCTTCGCAACGATACTCGCAGTAGTTGCAGGAATCGTTTTAACAGGTGCTACGGCATTTTCACATGATTTTTATAATGAAATATTAAAAGATGGAAAAGCGACGGAAAAACAGCAAATGACGATGGCTAGATGGGCTTCTATTGGTGTGACTGCACTTGCGATTGTTTTATCATTAGGTCTGCAGGAATTCAATGTAGCGTTTCTGGCATCCATCGCCTTTACATTGGCCGCCAGTTCGAATTTGCCAGTAATCCTTCTTACGATCTATTGGAAAAAATTCAATAAAACTGGAGCGATAGTCGGTATGATGACAGGTCTTTTTGGAACACTTTTGCTCGTGGCCCTCAGTCCAAATGTCTGGAACCCGGTCCCCGGAGCATCCATAATGACAGGTGAACCGATTTTCCCTTTGAATTCACCAGGAATCGTTTCCATTCCGCTTGGATTCATCGCCTGCTATTTAGGTGCCTTGATCGGTAATCGCAGGACCGGTCCGAAAACGGTTGCAAAAGACAATTATAATGAAATCCTGGTAAAGTCCAATACCGGTCATGATGTTAAGGGGGTTTTGCGACATTAAATGATGTAAAGGCATGCCTATTAATAAAGCGCGGTCCAACGCAATTGTGAATGGATTTGAAAAAGCGGCCATCAAATGATAGGTTGCTTTTTCTCTTTTCAAGGATAAAGAAATTCGAACAAATACAAGGATTACTAGTAAGAGGTACAGGTGCACTAATATTCAGGGATAACTGGGCATTCCTTCAGAAAATGTTTCTAAGAATTTGACGGCTCCTTTGGAAAGATAGCGTTCTTCGAGCCAAATAAGGGCGGCTTCCGATTGTACTACACAATCTATCAATTCGACTATTTTTATCCCCTGGGTTGAAAACGATTTGGACGTGGTACGTGGCATGATGGTAGCGCCTACTCCTTCCTTCACTAAGGATAAGATCATGGCAGCATCAGGACATTCACATACAATCGTAGGGTCAAATCCATGTCTTAGGCATTCATCCACTATCAGTTCGTAAGTACCTTGACCGCTAACCCTATGCAGCAATAAGAGGGGATATTCCTTAATTTGTTTGAATTCAATCGAGTCTGGGATTTCCCAATCTTTTGGGGTGACAAGCACAAAATCTTCCGGCGGAAGGTTAATCGATGAGAATTGCTTACCGTTAATAGGAAGCCTTACAATGGCCAACTCGATTTCCCTGTTTATTAGGCCTTCTGTCAAACGGAACGTATCACCTTCCATTAACTTGAAACGAATGTCAGGATATTTAACCCTAAAGGTTCTCATCCTTTGCGGAATGTAAGAAAAGCAAGTTTTTACTGACCCTATGGAAAGAGTGCCCTTTACCCCTTTATTGACTTCCTTCACTTCCAGTAGAGATTCTTCGAACTGGATTAATAGAGCTTCAGCTTTTTTATAAAGGACCTTGCCAGTTTCAGTGAGTTCAAGTTTCTTTCCATTCCGATCGAAAAGTTTTTCACCGATTTCCATTTCCATTAATTTAAGTTGCTGGCTAAGGGGCGGTTGAGCCATATGTAATTTTTTTGCGGCTTTGGTTACTTGTTCTTCCTGAACGATTGTCACAAAATACTTTAACTGCCGGATGTCCATTATACACACCTCATACATATGATTTACATATACATATTGAATTTTTTAAGTATTATATATATATCATAACACATGGTATATTTTGTTATAGGAATTAATTCAATTTTTGGAATTTATTAAATTGTAAGCGCTTCATTAAATTAATACTAAAGGGGGATGTAAGCATGCCGGCTAAAACAGGTAAAGAATATATCGAGAGGGTAGACAAAGCAAAGGCGAATGTATGGATCAATGGAGAGCAAGTAAAAAATAAGATCAGTCAACACCCAGCTTTTAAAGGGGTCATGAAATCACAGGCCGAATTATATGATTTGCAGCATGATTCCGCGAAAACTGACATCATGACTTATATTTCACCAACTTCAAACGAAAGAGTAGGGACCTCATTCATGCAGCCGCGGACTAAGGAAGACCTTGAAAAAAGGAGGAAAATGATTCAAGAATGGGCAAGGCATAATAATGGAATGATGGGACGTTCCCCTGACTATATCAACAGTGGGATGATGGCGTACGGTACAGCAGCTGATATGTTCGGCACTCAGGATTCGGCATTTGCTAAAAATATGAAAGATTATTATGAGCTCTGCAGGGAAAAGGATTTGTCGTTGACACATACCCTGATTCAACCCCAGGTTAATAGGGGAGTTAGTGCCGCAAAGCTTCCGGACCCTTACATCGCTGCACGGATTGCTGGCAAGAATTCAGAAGGGCTTATTATAAAGGGAGCTAGATTATTAGCTACACAAGGAGGAATAACGGATGAAATCATGGTATTCCCTTCAACATTGCTTAAACAATCGGAAGAAGAAAACCCTTATGCATTCGCATTCTCCATACCAAATAATACACCAGGGTTGAAATTCATTTGTCGTGAATCATTCGACTATGGCAAATCACATTTTGACCATCCTCTTGGTTCAAGATTTGAGGAAATGGATACGATTATCGTTTTTGATGATGTAGTCGTTCCTTGGAATCGGGTATTTGCATATGGGGATGTCGGCATTTGCAACCAGGCTTATAATGAAAGCAATGCGGTTGTTCATATGACCCATCAGGTGGTAGCGAAGAATATCGCCAAAACCGAGTTCATTCTGGGGATTCTGCAACTAATGGTGGAAACCATCAATATCGGGCAATACCAGCATGTTCAGGAAAAAATCTCGGAAGTCATCATAGCGCTTGAAACGGTAAAGGCTTTCATAACAGCTTCGGAGGCAAACGCGAAAGTGGATAAGTGGGGAATGATGACACCCGATTTCACACCGTTAAACATTGCCCGTAATTATTATCCGAAGATTTACCCTAGATTCAGTGAAATAATGCAGCTTCTTGGGGCTAGTGGCTTAATGGCGATACCAAATGAAGCCGATTTCAATTCGGAGCTTCGACCGGATTTGGATAAATATCTTCAAGCTGCGAATGGTGGAGCCTATGACAGGGTTAAATTGTATCGTCTCGCATGGGATGTATGCATGAGTTCATTTGGATCCAGGCAAACGCTGTACGAAAGATTCTTTTTTGGGGATCCGGTCCGTATGGCTAGCGCTTTATATAACGGCTATGATAAACAGGAATATGTGGACCGTGTCAAGGAGTTCTTGAACCGTACTGAAAACCTTGCAGAAATCAACTGAGCCCGGTAGCATTTGCGAAACATATTAATTTAAAGGCCTTCCCGATGATGTGGAAGGCCTTTAAATATGAAGTATTGTTCATTTATTATATCGATTATGGATATTATTCTTTTTATATGTGCCAAAATCACTGAATTCCGTAAGTTCCATGGAAAGGGCAAGATATCTTTTTGAAAAGAGGGATGCCAAATGGGACTCCATCGTTTTGAAAAGGTGGTCACATACTTTTGTTTTATCACTGTCCTGGCGTCCAGCGCCAATTTTTAGTATGGCATGAACAAAGGCATCATCCTCTGTACCATCGGCAACACGATAATGCTTCAATTCGATGGCCCGGGATCGAATCCCGCCAATGGGAAAGATGGAGGGATAGGATATCAGTACATCATTCACCTTTCTTAATAAGCCGTCAATCTGGATTTCATCTTTGATATTATCCGTATATTCAATAATTATATGAGGCATATGATCAGTCCCTTCCATTATTTGTGGATATTCAGATGAGGCCGATCCCCGATTTCAGTGAATGCATCGTCCCCGACTATTGTGCTAACGAGTTTTCCGATACCTTCAATTTCAGTGATGATTTCATCGCCTACAGCAGTATCCGCCAAGCCTTCAGGTGTGCCTGTCAATATGATATCGTTTGGACTCAATGTCATGAAGCTGCTGAAATATTCAATTAAATCAGCAATGCCGAAAATCATGTCTTTCGTGTTGCCTTGCTGAGTCAATTTTCCGTTGACGTAAGTTTTGATGGCAAGATTCGAAGGATCTGGAATATCTTCGGCATCGACGAGCCAGGGACCAATGGGGGTGCAGGTATCGCGATTTTTGACCTTTAAATTTGGCCGGTAGTAGTTCTCCAGATAATCCCGTATTGCATAATCATTTGCAATCGTATATCCACTTACATAATTAAAGGCTTCTTCCTTTTTTATGTTCTTCGCCTTTTTACCGATGACCACTGCCAGTTCACATTCATAATGCATATAAGCTGCATCAGCAGGCCGCCTTGTCTGTCCCCGGTGGCCAATGAATGTATTAGGACCTTTTAAGAATGCAAGGGGTTCTTCCGGGGCTTTAAAAGCTAGCTCCTTCGCATGGTCTGCATAATTCAAGCCAAGCGCGAAGACAGTTCGTGGTTCCACAGGGGGAAGCCAGACAACGTCCTGCTCATTGACAAGCCGGCCATCCGCCAATTGGAGCTGGCCATGATATTCACTTGCTGGATGTATGGCACCTGCATAGGCTACACGTGCTCTCTTCATAAAATCCCCTCCAGTGATAATTTTTCCTCGGAAATGATCGTATTTTCCAAATGACCGATTTCGTCTATTTCTATCCTGACTTGATCATTGGCTTTGGCCAGTGGTGCATTCTCAGGAACTCCAACTAGAAGGACGTCACCCGTACTCAAGGTCATGAAGTCCGTTACATCCTCAATAAGCCGGGGGATGGAGCGAATTAGATTTGAAGTTGAATTTTCTTGCCTTAGCTCTCCATTAATATATACACGAAGTCCTAAAGAATCGGGGTTGGAGATGGATTCCTTGGATACGACCCATGGACCGATCGGGCAAAATCCATCACGGGCTTTATGGCGGATAGCAGGACGGAAAACGCTTTCATGAGGAATGCTAATATCATTGGCGATCGTAAAACCTTCTATATAATCCGAGGCATGTTCTTTCTTGACTCTTGTCGCCGTTTTACTGATCACTATTCCAAGTGCGGCTCCGATTTCCAATTCAGGTATGCCGGTTGGAAGGGGAACTGGATTTGAATAAGAAGAAAACGTGTTTCTAGGTTTAATATAAAGGATCGGCCCTTTAGGAGGTTCATTATAAGGCGGATGGTCGATCTTTCCCTTCATTGCTTCCAATGATCCTTTATAGTTTAATAATGTTCCATATACCGTTCCGGAAATAGGGTTATCCAACTTGATTCGTGATACCTCATACTTAACACCGTTCATTAATATATAGCGGTTCGACAGTATTTCCACTTCTTCTGAGTAATCTGACTTTTGGAGTTTAACTCTTGCTTTTGCCATGGCACTCACCCCTTGATTTTTTAATTAATCATATATGATATCGTATATGATTTTTTGTTTAAGTTCAACATATTTAGATTATTCAGTATAATTAGACAAAAAAAGTAAGAAAAAAGCTGGGTTTCAACAGAAAAATGCCTGGAACATTTAGTTAGTATGAAGCTAGGAGTTCAAATTGAAAGATTATGAATGGGGGATATTCCGATTATGAATGGTAAAGAGTATTTGATTACCATTGGTTGATTGGATTCAATCCTTTGTTCAATATTAGAAATGTCGGCCTAAACCTATACCGAGATGATTTTACTGTAATAAGAGCAAGGGCATTAGTGAAAAGTAATTTACCATGCAACAATTTGGCGAATACGTGACAAAAACATAATAAGAATGATATAAAAGGCATGGAACCTCCGCTTCAATTGATTTATTTGCTTGTAAGCAGGGCTATGGGTATAATAAGTAGAGTAAATTCATTAGTAAGTTAAGTTATTTTTGGAGGTAAATTCCGTGAAAATTACAATAAAAGATGCTAGCAAATTCGTCGATCAAGAAGTAACCATTGGAGGCTGGCTTGCCAGCAAACGTTCCAGTGGGAAAATTGCTTTCCTTCAAATACGTGATGGCTCTGGTTTTATTCAAGGGGTGGTCGTGAAAGCTGAAGTGGGAGAAGAGATTTTCGCTCGTGCGAAATCGGTTTCGCAAGAATCATCCTTGTATGTAACTGGTGTCATTCAAAAGGATGAACGCTCGCCGTTCGGTTTTGAATTACAGGTGAAAGATATTGAAATTATTCATGAATCATTGGATTATCCCATTACACCTAAAGCGCATGGTCCTGAATTTTTAATGGATAACCGCCATTTGTGGCTGCGTTCAAAACGGCAGCATGCAGTCATGAAAATCCGGAACGAAATAATCCGTGCTACATATGAATTCTTTAATGAAGAAGGCTTCGTTAAAGTGGATCCCCCAATTTTAACGGGAAGCGCACCAGAGGGAACAAGTGAATTGTTCGCGACTAAATACTTTGATGAGGATGCATACCTTTCACAAAGTGGTCAACTCTATATGGAAGCGGCTGCCATGGCACTTGGGAAGGTATTTTCCTTTGGCCCAACCTTCAGGGCAGAAAAATCCAAAACAAGACGACACTTAATCGAGTTCTGGATGATTGAACCTGAAATGGCTTTCATCGAATTTAAAGAAAACCTGGAGGTACAGGAGAAATTCGTTTCTTCCATCATCCAATCCGTATTGAAAAACTGTGAGCTTGAGTTGAATACACTGGGCCGTGATACATCGAAGCTTGAACAAATCCAAGCTCCTTTCCCGCGCATTACATATGATGAAGCCATTAAGTTCCTTCATGAACAAGGATTTGATGATATTCAATGGGGGGATGATTTTGGAGCTCCGCATGAAACTGCGATAGCTGAAAGTTATGATAAGCCCGTTTTCATAACTCATTACCCAACCAAAATCAAGCCTTTCTATATGCAGCCAGATCCTGACAGGGAAGAAGTCGTTCTTTGTGCCGATTTGATCGCTCCGGAAGGATATGGAGAAATAATTGGCGGTTCAGAACGGATTCATGATCAGGGATTGCTTGAACAGAGAATCAATGAGCATGGCTTGAGCGAAGATGCTTACAAATGGTATATGGAATTAAGAAAATATGGCTCTGTGCCGCATTCAGGCTTCGGTTTGGGATTGGAACGCACCGTAGCATGGATAAGTGGAGTCGAGCATGTCCGTGAAACCATCCCGTTCCCACGTCTATTAAATCGATTATATCCTTGATTACGTTATGAAGCGGTTATCTTGCCAATTGGCAGATAACCGTTTTTTGTTAAAATTATAAACTTATTCGATGAGCCGTATTCATGTTATACTAAACCAGAGGTGTCCAAAAACATGAATAAAGAACATTTATATGCGTGGTTTAAGGAAGGAACGATAACGATTCCATCCTTTTTGTTGACTAACTATAGTGCAATGGGACTGAATGAACAAGAAATGGTCCTATTATTACAATTGCAAAGCTTCATCGATAAAGGTAATCATTTCCCTGCACCCTCCCAACTTTCTGACCGAATGACATTGCAGGAAACGGAATGCCTATTCATGATTCAGCGTTTGGTCCAAAGGGGATTTGTTGAAATGGTGGTTGAGGGGAGCCAAGAAATCGGACAGGAAAAATATTCGTTGTCTCCACTGTATGAAAAAATGATGGACTGTTTCTTGAAAACTTTGAAACAGGCAGAGTCTGCAGAAATCCAAAAAGCGGGGGAGAGCCTTTATACGATTTTTGAACAGGAGTTCGGCCGCCCTTTATCTCCCTTTGAATGTGAGACATTGGCAATGTGGATGGAGGATGACCATCAACCTGAAATCATTAAGTCAGCTCTGAGGGAGTCTGTCATTTCCGGAAAATTGAATTTCCGATACATTGATCGAATTTTATTCGAGTGGAAAAAGAATGGAATTAAAACCTTGGAACAGGCAAGGGAGCAAGGACAAAAATTTAGAGTTCATCAAAAGAGGGACCGAAAGACGGAAACTGCACAACCATTGAAAGATGTGCCTTTCTATAACTGGCTCGAGCAGTAATGTAAATTGAAGGAGAACCGATATGTTGAATAAAGCTCAAATTCGATATTGTCTGGATACGATGGGTGAAATGTTTCCGGATGCCCATTGTGAGCTGAATCACTCCAATCCATTTGAATTGGTGGTTGCTGTTGCCCTGTCAGCTCAGTGTACGGATGTATTAGTCAATAAAGTGACGAAGGATTTATTTCAGAAATATAAAACGCCTGAGGATTACATAAGCGTTCCGATTGAAGAGTTGGAAAATGACATTCGCTCAATCGGTTTGTTTCGTAACAAGGCTAAGAATATACAAAAGCTGTCGCGCATGCTGATCGAAGAATACGGTAAGGAAGTTCCGAGAGATCGTGATGAGCTTGTTAAATTGCCTGGCGTTGGCAGAAAGACGGCGAATGTAGTCGTTTCCGTTGCTTTTGATGTGCCGGCGATCGCTGTGGATACCCATGTAGAGCGTGTTTCCAAGCGCCTGGGATTATGCCGTTGGAAGGATAGTGTCCTCGACGTTGAAAAAACGCTGATGGCTAAGATACCAAAGGATGAGTGGTCCGTTACGCATCACCGCCTGATATTCTTTGGACGCTATCATTGCAAGGCCCAGTCACCAAGATGTGAAACCTGCCCGCTTCTCGATTTATGCCGTGAAGGAAAAAAAAGAATGAAAAGGAAAGAAGCCAATTGACGCAGTCCATATCATTAAAAGTCCCTGAAGAATTGGCCCATCATTTGTTTTTTCCTGAAAAGGAAACCATCTTGGAAAAAGAACGATATGCAGTTTGGAGTGAAACGATTCCATTCGAGGCTTTCCCGTATGAGTTACTTTATTATAATAATGTAGAAGCCTATGCCCCCTGGACGAAGGGGGCAATGCATGTAAAGGAACTGCTGGAGAGTTGGAAGGGAATTGATTCGGAATGCAGATTGCTATATTCTGAGCGAAAAGCGGGACAGACCTTGGGACTCATGAAGCAGGGGATCGGTTTATTTTTAACCGCAGTCTTCTGGATGCATGGGCAGCCAGTGGCATTGAATGATATCCGGTGCCAAATACAATCCTTTAACAATATTCCGGTGAACATGGATGAAAGGCTTTCTTTCATCCTTGCCAGACCCGCTTTTTTTCATTCTTATAGACAGCTCAGTGAGTTGTTCCGAGAATTTGAAAAACAATATGTAAAGTTCATGATCAAAAATAAGAACAGCCAAAAAAACGTCTAAGCCAAAAGCTTAGACGTTTTTTTAGGTCAAACTTCATATATATTTATTCGGTATCTTGGTTTGGATCTGGGTCCGGATTAGGATCGGGATCAGGGGTCTCGACTGGTTTTTCTTCTTCTACCGTTCCAGGGTCAGTGGTATCATCCCCGCCCTCGACATCCTCTCCATTATTGCCATTTCCGTCATCCGTGTTGTTGCCATTACCATTACCATTACCATTATTACCATTGTTGCCATTGCCATTATTGTCGTTATTGCCATTATTACCGTTATCGCCATTATTGTCGTTATTATCTTTATTGCCGTTTTCGCCATTGTTATTTTTGTCTTCGTCTTGTTTATCCTCTTCGCCTTCAGCAGGAGTTTCTTGTTCCGGATTTTCACCTTCGGCAGGATCTTCAATCTTCTCGTCCTCAGTATCCTCAGGGACTACCGCTTCAGCAGGTATTTTGACAGATGTACTCGCAGGATCACTTTGTTGGTTATCCACTAGAGCTACCACTGAGAAAGTATATTTACTTCCAGGGGTTGGATTAGGGATCGTTAAACTAGTATCCTTCGATTTTTTCAATACGCTCTGTGCGCCGCCGTCAACGGACATCTTAACCTCGAATTGGGTATTCCCATTACCTTTAGGATATGACCATGATAGATTGATTTCATTGCTTTCCTGGTTGTAAGAAGCGTTAATGCCAGGAACGTCGATTTTTTCATATTCTGTCGTCACTTGTGTAGGCTCGTGACCTTTAACATAATATTCATAAGTGATTTTACTGCTTGGTGTATATTCATTGGCTTTAACAGCTGGATTCGAACCTTTGATGACTCCAACCTTCACAACACTGTCAGGTTGATCAAAGTCTTTCGTTTCTTTTGATTGGGCCATATGTTCCATTAAATTCTTAAAGATGAATTTAGGGATCCTTTGAGATGATTCACCCAGATATTCCATTTGCTCACCAGATGCATTATCATAACCAGCCCAAACCGCGACTGTATAATTGGTAGTGTAACCTGCCATCCAGCTATCTTTTACACCCGAAGATGGGATGTTGTTCGCTGCACGCTGTTCAGGCGTGAAGTTGGTTGACCCGGTTTTACCGGCTACCGGGAGACTAGGTATATTTGCTAACCTTCCTGTTCCATAAGGTTCTTTCATGACGCTTTTCAACATGTCCGTCACGATGAAAGCTGTTGAATCTTTCATGACCGGCTTTGATTCCGTCTTGTTTTTGATGGTTGTTTTATCACGTAAAACAATCTTTTTCACACTATGCGGTTCATTATAGATACCGTTGTTTCCGAATGAACTGTATGCACCGGCAAGTTCAAGTGTAGAAACATCCTTACCGCCGCCCAATGCTGCCGATTCGGTAATCTCCTTGTCAAAAGGAATGCCAAGGTCAGTGGCAAAATCACGTGCCCGGTCCAATCCGACTGCTTGTAGCGTTTTTAAGGCAGGGATATTTAATGACCGTGCCAATGCTTCCCGAGTCGTTACAGTACCATAATGTCGTCCTGAAGCATTTTTAAGCGGTGTTCCATTACTGTAAGTGTATTCCTCATCCTTGATTTGGTGGTAGGTGGACCAATTTAAATATTCCACGGCAGGACCGTAATCCAGAATCGGCTTAATGGTCGAACCAGGTGATCGCTTGGCATCCGTTGCATAATTCCAGCCGCGTTTAACCGTCGTATTCCTGCCGCCGCCCACTGCTTTAATTTCACCAGTTTCTGTATCGAGTAATGTGACTCCGGCTTGGAGATCTTTACTTGGATAATTGATGATTTCATCACTGTTCAACATGTTATAAACATATTCTTGGGCATCTTTATCAATGGTCGTCTGGATTTCCAGACCATCGGTAAATACGTTATAGTCACCCATATCTCCGACTTCCTCAATTACCAAATCGATGAATGCATCGTATGCGGTCGTATCGATTTGGCTCTTATCGATTTCTTGAAGTCCTTCTGTTATATCGATGCTTTGTGCATTTTTCATTTCCGTTTCCGTGATATATCCATGTTTGTTCATTAAATGCAAGACAATATCACGGCGTTCTTTCGCACGTTCTGGGTATTTATACGGGTCATACCTGCTTGGGCTTTGCGGTAATCCTACAAGCATGGCCGCTTCGTTCAACTTCAATTCGTTAAGATCTTTTCCATAATAAGTTTGCGATGCAGTTAAGATCCCGTTGGCACGGTTTGCAAAGAAAATCTTATTCACATACATTTCGAAAATTTCTTCTTTTGTATATTTTCTTTCAAGCTGTATGGATAGCCACATTTCCTGGACTTTCCTTTTAATGGTCTTATCAGGCGTTAAATAAGAACGCTTGATGACCTGCTGGGTCAATGTACTTGCACCCTCTGAGCCGAATCCGTTTTTGACGTTGGCTATGACTGCACTGCCCAGGCGTAAGAAATCGACCCCGTGATGCTCATAAAAGCGAGAATCTTCCGTTGCCAGGAAAGCTTCTTCGACAAGATCGGGTATGTCTTCATAATTTACATAATCCCGGTTTTCCTTTCCGATTTCAGCAAGTAATTTACCATTTTCATCGAGAATCTTGGATGTGACCGGATCTTTTAAAAGCTTGTCGTCAAGTTCTGGAGCGTCGCTTATAAAATAAGCCATTGCAGCTCCTCCGGCAACCAGGCCTATTATTCCGAATGTAACAAGTATAAGGAAAATCCGCTTAAGCATATTGGTTGGTTTTTTAGGACTATTATTCTGTCCCTTTTTTTGAGTCTGCCCCTGCTTTCGGCGTTCTTCTCTAGTATTATATTTTTCAGCCATTACAGCTAACCTGCCTTTCTAAAAAACTAAAAATTTTCTGAGATGAGCGAATCTACTACTTTAATATAGTCAATTCTCGGTTGAAAGCCAAGAGTAATCTTTCGTGAACTGCTTTCAACCTCTTGAAGAGTTATAGATTTGCGTCCGCCTTCTTTCATTCTCTTCCAATAAAAACTCAGTTGTTCGGAACTCATTAAATATATATCATCCATTGCGGAAAACCGGATGATGACAAACGCAATTCCGTCATGCTTAACGATATGCTTCATATGTTCAATTTGATGGTCATGAAAATTCTTCAGCGGGAACGAACTGCTGTTTTTCGTTTCCTTTGCCTCAAAATCAATGTACTTTCCTTTATAAACACCATTATAATCGGTGGTCGATGCTTGTTTGAAATAAGCTTCTTTAATGACTGCAGCACTTCTTTTCGGATAGTGGACATCGACAATTTGTATGGGTGTCGGTTTTTTATGGATGACGGCAATGCCGTGTGCTAAATAATACTGATTGGTTTCGTTCAAATCGTCTTCCAATGTTTTTCCCCGGTTGCTGTAACTGATTTTTTTTAGTGGACTTTTCTTTTCTTCCATAGCCTGCGGTACAAATCTTCGTCCGTTGGGATAATGAAATGCCACTTTTACCCCTCCTTTTTTTCACTTATCTATATTAGCAAAAAAAGAATCCAAAATGTGAATAAAAAGAATTGTTTCTTAGAACGATAGGATTTATGTACAACTATATGTCACAATTCATCGCTATAGAAAGGCTAGATGCGAATGTTAAAGACGGAAAAGCAGTTGCTCCGATCCATAAAAGCCCAAACTGCAAAAGGGAATAGGGATAATATATCAAGAACGAAAGCATATGAACAATTTTTTAGAATCCATCCAGAAATACAATGGTCTTTTTTAGCCGGGATGGTTTCCAGGAATGCAGGCTGGAATATGTGTGATCTTGAAGGGATTTGGTTTTCCAATTTACTTGGCCTTAAATACAGGCATCAATTATTCCTAACGTATGAAGAAGCCAACTGGAGAATATTCCAAGATGCATATCCGCAATTACTTCTCTATCATTATTCGACGAAATATGGACGTCCATTGTTTCACTTATGTCATTATTTTTTTATTACCAAATTCATGAAAAACGAATGGCATTCCTTTTGGAAATATGGAAATCGTGAAAAATTAGTCACTGCGCTTATCATAAATGAACAAAACATCATTGAAGAACCGGTTATTAAAAAGCAATCCTTCGTTTTTCATTCTCTGTTATTTTTCCTGCAGGATTGGATGCATTTTAGCACCGTTTTATTTCCTACTTGCAATGGAGAACTGTATGGATGGTCCGTTGCGCATTTTAGAAATATCGATAAAAGGATTGAATTGGGGAAAAGGTTGGCTGGACTTTTATTTTCTGAAGATTTATTTCCACTATTTTATGAATTTTCCTGCAGGACTGAACCAACGGGTGCCAGATATGATTATGAACAATATCGAAAAAAGCCTAGATACCATGAAACCCCGATGCTGAGAGGAGTATATCCATTGATTCATCATCAAGCAGGGGAGACAGAGCAATGGGATATGAAAAAAAAGGTTAAAAAAAAATGGTTCAATGAACCCAAATGGGAAGAAGAACCGCACTTGACGGAATGGTATGATCATAAACAAAAGCAGCTGCATACGGCAGCAATAATCAAAAATTGGATTTTATAATAGGAAACAGGGAAGGCATCGATGAAGCCTTCCCTGTTTATCGTTCAGTAATTATTACTTACGTAGAGGGGCGGTTTTCTCCACTAAGTTTCGGGTTTCCCGTTCCTGCCTCTTTAGTGGGCGGCTTTTGTCGTTTTTCGTTTTTCTGCTGTCTGCTTTCATTCGACTGCATAAAATCACCTCCTGTCTGTATTCTTGTTTAAAACTCCATTCTTCATTCTGCCATTGTTGTCGAAGGGCATAATAAATTAAGTGAATTGCACTTTCTTTGCCGATTAGCTTCTAGTTTTGTCAGTCATGAAGGGCTTTCAGATAAAAAAACGAATAGTACAGGAAAAGAATGGGAGGGATCAGCATGGTCAATAAAAGTGTCGCAACAGAAGAGATATTAAGGATGATAGCTGAGATCAGTACCAGCCTGGATCGTTTGGAAATTTCATATGGGGAAACTGTAAATACAGTGCGGTGTAAACTATGGGCGGAACAATATACATTAGTTAATGAAGCCCAGGAGGCCATTGAGAAAGCCGAGGATTATTGGGTGAATGCTGAAGGTGTGAACCACTCCTTTTCCATTGTTCCGGAAAAAACAATTATAAAACACAAGGTTTTCACTGAATTGCACGTATAATCCGCAGGAATTTCATTTTATGGAGAACTGGATTATACTAAGGGAAACAAATGTACGGAGGAATATATTGTGCAAAAAGAAAAACTGCAGCTGTTAACAGAACAATTGATTAAATATACGGACCAGGCAGATGATATTTATGAGGGTGTACGCCTGGAAGGAAAGGAAAAGGATTTCTTTTCGGAAGTAAAGCCGTTTGCAGATCAGGTCAGGACCGTATGCATCGAATGGGAAACCGGAATGAAGGAGTGGATGAAAGAAACCGAATTTAGGCATCTTTTCCCCGAGCAAATCGAACAAACCGCCCATAACCTTTCTGATGTGGCCGTTCAGGCATTTTTTCCTAAAACAAGTTATAAGCGATTTAAAAGCCATGTCCAGTCGATCGAATTCATCCTTAATAATGTGAAAACGGAAATCGATCGGATATTATCATAAAAACACCTACACTTTATTCCTTCTTTTTTCATATATTATCAGAACCATGTAATGAAAAAGAGGAGGGCTTATTGTCATGATGAGATCCGGTTATAACCAAATCTCCCCAAATCAAGGACAGTTTCCTCAATCAATGCCGGAAAATTGGGGAGGATACCAACAGCCAATGCCGTATCCTCCGCCAAATAATCATAATCTTGAACAACCATTTATGTATCCATATCATCACCAGGATACAGGGGGCTATATGACGCCATATCATGATCCTTATCAGCAGGCAGCGTATCACCCATTTCAACCAGTCCCGCAGCAGGCGATGCCCGTGGGAGCTTATCCGGGCAACAGTGTTATGCAGCCAATGGCACAAATGCAGCCAATCCAGTCCAATCTTCAGCCGCAAGCTTTTAGTCCTTTCGCAAATCCGTTACAGCCAGCTAAAAGACCTCCGCAAAGTCAGCAGCAGGCTCATAATCCATATCCAAAGCAGCAGTTCATGCAAAAACCCCAGCCATCGGGTTTCAAATCGGTCATGAATCAATTCAAAACACAAGATGGCTCCATGGATATAACGAAGATGATGAACACAGCTGGACAAATGATGAATACAGTTTCCCAAGTATCTTCAATGGTCAAAGGAGTAGGGGGCTTCTTCAAAGCATAGATGGTGAATAAAGGAAAAAGCAGACTTACAAGTGACCAGCCACTTTTTTAAGTCTGCTTTTATTCATGCCTAATGGATTTCAATCCGATTCCCCCTGATTTTGGGTAGGTGAAGCGTGAGGATGCCATCGCGATGTCGAGCGGTCACATTTGCTTCATCAATCGGTTTTGGAAAGGAAATGGTTCTTGAAAAAGTACCGGCTGAAACTTCCTTTTGGAACAATCCTTGATTTTTATCCTTTCTATCTCCATGCTTTGCAGATATGGTTACGGAATGGGCCAGTACATCAATTGATATTTGGCTGCGTGGAATTCCGGGCAAGGTGGCAGTTAGGGTATATTCTGAATGCGTTTCATGAATATCAACCGGAAAGCTGCGTTCTTTCGCCGAGCCGAAGAAATCGTCAAGGGATTTCAGCATGCCTTTAGGTGGCCTTTCGGAAAACAGCCGATCCATTTTGTTAATGAAATGGGAAAAGGGTTCCATTCGATTCCGGTTATTATTTTTTTCAGAAGAGGTCATCACGGTGCTCCTTTCTAAAAAATTCCTTTGCCTATAAGCTATGTGAGGAATGAAGAAATGTGAATGGACTGTTGGGTTTCAGATTCAGCTCCATAGGGAATAACGGTACTGAATGATTAATAAAGGAAATGAGGGATTAATATGACAGATAGCAAGCTTTCCTACATAGATACCGGGAAAGGAAAGGAGACATTGTTGTTTATCCATGGATTTTGCGGAAGCCATGAATATTGGAGCGACATCATTGCTGGATTAAAGGAAGAATACCGGGTTATTGCCGTTGATTTACGGGGACATGGTGCAAGTGAGGAAATAGGGGAGTCTTTCTCGATTGAAGATATGGCAGCTGATATTGCGTCATTTTTGGAAGAACTTGAAATCGGACAGGTATATATGTTTGGTCATTCGCTTGGGGGATATATCACCTTGGCATTCGCAGAAAGGTTTCCTGGGAAATTGTCTGGTTTTTCATTGGTACATTCCACCGCTTTCCCGGATGATGAGACTGGAAAGGCGGGGCGCTTAAAATCAGTCGAGAAAATCGAAAGTGAGGGAATCCCTGCTTTCATTGACGGACTTATACCGAAGCTTTTCGCTCATTCCGAAGATCCCAATATTGAACATACAAAGGAAATCGGATATAAAACAAGTGAAATTGGTGCGATAGGGTCTTTACATGCCATGAGAAACAGAATGGACAGAAATCATGTTCTCGAAGATACGAAGTTGCCTGTCCTTTTGGTTGCAGGTGAAAAGGATAAGGTGATTCCCGTTGAAAAAACCTTTTCTGTAAAAGGGAGCCATATCAATGAAGTAATACTTAAGGGCAGCGGCCATATGGGAATGTTGGAAGCTCCAGCCAGACTAATTGAAGAAATCATTCGCTTTGTCGAGAAGAATTAAGTGAAAATAATGACCGGGCTGGAAACGAGATGTTGACGTTTCCAGCTTTTTTTTTTGAATAGGAAATAGTTTCCCTTTTGCATAGAACGTTCATTCGGTAGAATAGAAGGATGAGGTGGTTAAATGAAACTGCGAAAAAATTTACTGGAAGTCATAAAGGATCTAAAAACAAATGAAGATTTTAAAGAAAATATAGTACATTGGCAAGTCATTGAAGCAAAAGAGGCAAAACATGTTCCCTTTCCCGAAGCAATGAATGATAAGATCAAGCATGCTCTTGAAATACGGGGGATTAATGGGTTGTATACCCATCAGGCAACTGCATTTGATACTGCTGTCAGCGGCAATAGCCTTGTAGCGGTAACACCTACAGCTTCTGGTAAAACATTATGTTATAACTTGCCGGTCCTTCAAAAAATACTGGAAGATGAAAAAACCAGGGCGCTTTATATTTTTCCGACAAAAGCACTGAGCTATGATCAAAAAAGCGAATTGAATGAAATGATTCATGAAATGGATGCTGAAATAAATAGTTATACATACGATGGGGACACACCTTCAAATATCAGGCAAAAAATCCGCCAGGCCGGACATATCGTGATCACCAATCCTGATATGCTCCATTCAGGAATCCTGCCCCATCATACGAAATGGGTCTCTTTATTTGAAAACTTGAAGTATGTGGTCATCGATGAACTTCATATTTACCGCGGCGTTTTCGGAAGTCATACAGCCAACGTCATTAGAAGGTTAAAAAGGATTTGCAACTTTTATGGAAGCGACCCTGTATTCATCTGTACTTCCGCTACGATCAATAACCCAAAAGAGTTGGCAGAAGAGCTTACGGAAAAACAAATGGTCCTTATCGATAATAACGGAGCCCCGAGTGGGAAAAAGCATTTTGTGTTTTACAATCCCCCAATAGTCAATAAACCGCTGAACATACGCCGGAGTGCGGTTTTGGAAGTAAGGAAGCTGGCAAATGAATTTTTGAAAAATAAAATTCAAACCATCGTTTTTGCGCGTAGCAGGGTTCGTGTGGAAATTCTATTGACATATTTACAGGAGCTTGTATCAAAGCAATTGGGGCCAAAATCAATCAGGGGCTATCGCGGCGGATATCTGCCAACACAGCGTAGGGAAATTGAACAAGGCCTTAGGGATGGTTCCATTTATGGAGTGGTATCCACAAATGCACTTGAGTTGGGTGTCGATATCGGCCAGCTTCAGGTTTGCATAATGACTGGTTACCCTGGATCCATATCGAGTGCCTGGCAACAGGCGGGACGGGCAGGAAGGAGACATGGTGAAGCATTGATCATCATGGTTGGCAGTTCCAGTGCCCTTGATCAATATATCGTACAGCATCCCGATTATTTCTTTACCAGAAATCCAGAAACGGCAAGAATCAATCCGGATAATCTTTTGATCCTGGTTGATCATGTAAAATGTGCAGCATATGAGCTGCCATTTAAAAAAGGCGATACATTTGGGAAAACAGAGATTATGGACGTTCTTGAATTCCTTACAGAAGAAAGGGTCTTACACTTGAATGGGGACAAATGGCATTGGATGAATGATGCTTTTCCCGCAAGCAATATCAGCCTGCGTTCAGCGGCACAGGAAAATGTCGTGATCATCGACCAAACGAATGCACCGGTTAATC
This sequence comes from Peribacillus sp. AS_2, assembly GCF_026891895.1. Lineage (NCBI taxonomy): Bacteria > Bacillati > Bacillota > Bacilli > Caryophanales > Bacillaceae > Peribacillus > Peribacillus sp. AS_2. Next base: position 424,915 of record NZ_JAPTGA010000002.1, on the reverse strand, counting down.
GGGTCATCGGGGAAATGGATACGTTCAGTGCAATGACCCTTCTCCACGATGAAGCCATTTATTTGCACCAGGGAATTCAATTTCAGGTGGAAGAACTTGATTGGGATGAAAAGAAAGCTTATGTACGAGAAGTCAATGTGGACTATTATACGGATGCTAACCTTGCTGTCCAGTTGTCTGTATTGGAAGTCGATAAACAGCGATCTTTCGCTTCCACAGCAGCTGCTTTTGGTGATGTCGCAATACGGGCAATGCCTACGATCTTCAAGAAAATCAAATTCGAAACTCATGAAAATATTGGTTCAGGACCAATCAGTCTTCCGGAGATGGAGCTGCATACGAGTTCGGCCATGCTTTCCATGGATTCTGATATATTCAATTGGGACGAAAATCGAATAGAACAAGGAATGATAGGAGCCTCCCATGCACTGAATTACATGATTCCGCTATATGTTATGTGCGATCCGCATGATATCCATGTGTATCCGCAGGTTAAGGCAGCGCATAATGAAAAACCGACCATTTTCATCTATGATAGTTATCCGGGTGGCATAGGATTAAGTGATAAAGTATATGAAAACTCTGAAGTCATCCTGATGGAAACAATATCAATGATCGAGAATTGCACTTGTGAAAGCGGCTGTCCTTCCTGTATTGGAACGGAATCCGCAACGAAAACAGCCAAGAGTGATGCCAAACAATTATTAGATCAATTTTGTAAGCAAAAACATTAATAGATTACAGGGATCCGTGAAAAGAGGTGTAATTTCATGTCTTTAAAAAATAAACTAAACCGTATGAAAACCCATATGAACCTAGAGGAACATACTTCTCCTATAGAAGTAATTGACCAGAAAGAGAATGAAGAAATTCCTTACTTGGAAATGTGGCTGGAGAACGATACCGTTTCCTTTCATTTCGATGGTGACTATTGTTTCATTAGGGAAGTCCGCTACCCTATAAATCACAAACACGGCTTATATGCATTTTCCGAGCTGAAAAAGGTCGTAAAGGAGTGGAATCAAGCTTCATTGGAGCATCCACTCTCCGCCAAGGGCGTTAAAAGTGAAGATCTGTTTTTCTTCGATACGGAAACGACAGGGCTTGGAGGCGGAGCGGGCAATACCATTTTTTTACTTGGCTATGCGTATTTAGAAGGTGAAGAAGTTGTCGTGAAGCAACATATCCTTCCGCAGCCAGGAAGTGAAATCCCGCTTTATCAAAGCTTTCTGGAAAACATCAATTACGAAACACTTGTCACATATAATGGTAAATCCTTTGATTGGCCTCAGCTAAAAACAAGACATACCTTGATAAAAGAACATGTACCAAAACTACCGGAGTTCGGACATTTTGATTTGTATCATGCTTCAAGGCGCCTTTGGAGAAACAAATTGGAGCGAGTGAAATTATCTGCGGTCGAAACAGATATTCTAGGTGTACATAGAGAGGATGATATTCCTGGATATTTGGCGCCGATGATTTATTTTGATTTTGTTGAGAGGAAGAATCCGGAAATTCTGTTTGGGATCATGAAGCATAATGAATGGGATATCTTATCACTGATCACATTGTATATTCATTTGTCCCGAAAGATCCTCCAAATCGATGGATATACGGAAGAGTCCATGGAGATTGCACGATGGCTCGATTATTTGGGAAAAAAAGAGGAGTCAGTTGAGACATATCAAAAAATATTGGAAGCGGGAAGTGAGGAAGATCGGATAATGGCTGGTCATGCCTTGGCTTTCCAGAAAAAGAAGCTAAAACAATTCAATGAAGCTTTGGAGATTTGGAAGGAAGTTGCCTTAAAAGGGAATGTGCAAATAAGGATACAGGCGCAGATTGAATGTGCAAAATTATACGAACATCAATTTAAGGAAGTCGGTCATGCTCTAAAATGTTCAATAATCGCCCATCAAGAGATGGTAAGAGAAGGGATCACTCAGGAAAAAAAACAAATGGAATTGGAAAAGAGGATTCGGCGGCTGGAAAAGAAAGAAGGTTCAAAGGATATTTCTGTATAAAATAAAGGAATGAGAATGGTCTTTTAGTGCAAAAGGATGAAAATAAAAAATATGTATTCAATTATTGTAGCCTTCAACTATTGTGTGTAAAATGGAAAGAGTTGAGGGTGAAATTCCAAGCGTTCATTTCATACCTTTACATCAAATAAAATTAAGGTGAAAGCGGAGCGGAGAAATGTATAAAACGACTTTATTTCTATTTTTTGTTGTCCTTTGTTTAACGATTGTTTTATTTACTTCATTAAAAGACAGTCTCTATTCCTTTTTGTAGAAAATCACCCTCCATATTTGAAGAGATAGCATTCATATAATAGTGTACTTATCGACAGCCATACTTCGTTTTATACTTATTCTGTATAATTAGGTCATTTCATCAGTACACGTATCCCCTTTTTTTCATAGTCTGTAATGGTAAGACTAAACTTATCATGATGAAAGGGGACGTATTATAAATGTATTTTCGTAATTGTGGAGGAAATAAACCCAATGTAATGGGCGCATCCAACAATGTAATGGGAGCATACGGGAACGCACCTGGAGTAATGGGCGCATCAACCGGTAAATACCCCAATAACGTAATGGGGGCGTCAACCGGTAAAAACTCTAACGTAATGGGGGCGTCAACCGGTAAAAACTCTAACGTAATGGGAGCCTATAGTCCATCGGCTGTGTCTCCAGCGCAATATGGTCCAACACAAACATCTCCATCTCAAGTTGCCCCAGCGCAAGTTTCTCCAACACAGCAATATGTCAATACGAATGTATCGAACACAGTGATTCCTGTCGTTCATCCAACACATACTACAAATGTCAATAAACATGTGAACACGTTTAAGCATTATTTCCCGCATACTCAATCCGTGGTGAACGAGTGCTATAATCAACACTTGATTTGTGGAATGCCGCCGCAAAACCCATGCTGTCCGCCTAAGCATTTCGGATACTAAAAAATAAGGGCTTATCAAGCCCTTGTTTTCTTATATAATCATGTTAAAAGGGAGATTGACTATGCAATGAAGGTTTTGTATATGACCGGCTACAAAGCTTTTGAATTCGGGATATTTAAAAATGACCATGAAGCCGTAAAATATATAAAGAAAGCGATGAAACAGCGTCTCCTGCCATTGGTGGAAGATGGGCTGGAATGGGTGATCATCTCAGGTCAGTTGGGTACGGAATTATGGGCTGCCGAAGTGGTTTTCGAATTACAGGAAGAATTTCATCAGCTTAAATTAGGTGTGCTTACTCCTTTCCTGAAACAGGAAGAGTCATGGAATGAAACGAATCAAGAGTTTTACCGATCCATATTGGCCCGTGCCGATTTTGTTGAATCGATTTTCAACAAACCATATGAAGGGCCCGAACAGCTTAAAATCAAAAATAGGTATATGGTCCATAAAAGCGATGCCATGATCATCATTTTCGAAGCCGAAAAAGAAGGATCAGCCCGATATCCTTATTTCGAAGCGATGAAAAAAGCTGAAACACAGCCATACCCCATCTTTCAGATAAGCTTTGATGATTTGCAATCGGCTGCGGAAGAAGCGAGCTGGTCCGAAGAATGAGAGAAAATAATTATGGATTAAAAGTTGTTTCTAAAGCATAATCATATTATTATGAAATTTAGATACAGTTTTAATGGGAATACATACCGTTCACTGAAACAGTAAGATACAAAAAGGTGTTTCGTTGACAAACCCAAGCAGATTTGAAAAAATAATAAAAAGTCGATTGTATTGGCGAAAGTATTGAGGTGAAGTCTTATGCTATCCGATAAGATAAAATTAACGGCTAAAGATATTCTTGAAAAAGATTTTAAAACAGCCATGCGCGGGTATAAACCTGAAGATGTGGATCAATTCCTGGATCTGATCATTAAAGATTATGAAGTGTTCCATCAGGAAATTGAAGATCTTAAACAAGAAAATCTTAAATTGAAAAAACAAGCCGACGAGAGTACAAAGCGTCCAAATCAACCTGCTCCAAGTGCTACCCCGGGAACCACTAACTTTGACATCCTTAAACGGTTATCCAACTTGGAAAAGCACGTTTTTGGTAACAAGCTTTTTGATTGAGGTTTTGCATTGTAAAAGTAAAAATTATTGTGGTATTGTGTTTTTGTGAATAATGGAGTATAATCAATTATGTTATGTTAACGTTTGGGTAATTGCTGCTGCATTTATGCAGTAGAGGAAAGTCCATGCTCGCACGGACTGCGATGTCCGTAGTGTTCGTGCCTGGCGAAAAAATAAGCTTGGGCAGCAATCTTGGATTGCTGACGGCTGGGAAAATGCCTAAGTCCTTTTGGATATGGCATGAATACCTATAAAAGTGCCACAGTGACGTAGCCTTTACAGAAATGTAAAGGGTGGAACGAGGTAAACCCCACGAGCGAGAAACCCAAATTAATGGTAGGGGCGCTTTCTTCCTTGGAAATGAACGAGGAGAAGGACAGAAGCACATGCTTCTGTAGATAGATGATTACCGCCGAAGTACGAGACGCGAGTCGCTTGCAGTACTGAGGAACAAAACATGGCTTACAAAACGTTATCATATTACACCAAAAGCACAACTCTCCTTTTAAAAGGAGAGTTTTTGTTTATGTAGATTGCCCTAATATAAAAAGATTGGGCATTTCCTTTTATTTTTCGTTTTTTGAAACTCCGCTGTGTTAAACTTAGAACTTGGCAAGTTTTTCATACAATTCGAAAAGTGTCCAGCGTAAAGAAAATGGCTTGAATGAAGTCTTCGGAAACGTTGTTAAAAATAGTGTTGGAATGTTAAGCATTCCTTGATTCTGGGTATCCTATTTATAAAGGTTCCTTAATTCTTCTGTTAGCTGAAGGCGGATAATGGATGGGAACCATACATAATTGGTTTGGCTGATTTCAATCATATAATTGCAGCGATTGTCTTAAGGTGCAGTGATAATAGTGTAAAGCTTTAATTTCACGGTAATCCATAGACGTTCCCGCTATATGGATCATGATAGAAGCTAGGCCAACAATGAAGAATTCTAACGACAAGATAAATGGTAGTGGACCTTTTAAATAAGGCTTACATGTAAAAAATCAATGCCTGCTTCTAAAATACATAAATGAAGAAATTCGCGAAAAGGTGCCATTGATTTGGATTAATGGAAAGAAGGTGCAGAAATAATGAAACAATTCGATATTATCGCAACATCAGCAATGGGATTGGAATCAATTGTTGCCAAGGAGGTTCGGGATCTTGGTTACGATTGTCAAGTCGAAAATGGTAAAATCACGTATAAAGGGGATCAATCCGCCATTGCCCGCTCTAATTTATGGCTGCGCACTGCCGATAGGGTGAAAATTAAAGTCGCGGAATTTAAAGCATATTCATTTGATGAGTTGTTTGAAAAAACAAAGGCGTTGAATTGGGAAGATTACTTATCGGCCGATGTCGAGTTCCCCGTGAGTGGAAAATCCGTTAAGTCAAAGCTATACAGTGTCCCTGATTGCCAGGCAATTGTCAAAAAGGCAATTGTTGATAGATTGAAAAGTAAATACAAGCAAGTGTCTTGGTTTGCCGAGACTGGTCCTTTGTTTAAAATTGAAGTATCTATTTTAAAAGATGTTGTGACACTTACCATGGACACTTCAGGTGCAGGTCTGCATAAACGGGGATATCGAACCGGGCAGGGGGAGGCACCTCTTAAAGAAACATTGGCGGCTGCGTTAATCATGCTGACCAATTGGAAAGCGGATAAACCTTTCATTGATCCATTTTGTGGATCTGGAACGATTCCCATCGAGGCGGCCTTAATTGGTCAGAACATAGCGCCTGGGTTTAATAGGGAATTCGTATCTGAAACTTGGTCATGGATGGACAGCAAGGTTTGGGATGAAGCACGGATCGAGGCTGAAGATTTAGCCGATTATGATCAGTACTTGGACATAACCGGTTGTGATATTGACCATCGAATGGTCGATATAGCAAAAGCTAATAGTTTTGAAGCCGGTCTTGGTGATCTGGTTGAATTCAAACAAATGCAGGTGAGGGATATCTCAACCAGGAAAGAGTATGGTGTCATTGTCGGGAACCCGCCTTATGGAGAACGTCTTGGCGAGAAAAAAGCGGTTGAGCAGATGTATAGGGAAATGGGCCAAGCCTTCAAGAAGCTTGATACTTGGTCAGTATACATGATTACCTCCAACCCTGACTTCGAACAGCATTATGGTAAGCCTGCAACGAAAAAAAGGAAATTGTTCAATGGTTTCATCCGTGCTGACCTTTATCAATATTGGGGGAAAAGGCCGCCAAGACAGCCTCAAGGTGAATAAGTAGGTAGAATATAACGGAGGATTTTGCTAGTCAGGACGATTTATTCATAATAGGTTCCAGTCTTGCTTATCATTTCCTTTTCTGTTATTCTAATAATGAATTATTTTTGTTCAGATTTAAGGAATACCTTAATATTCTTTTGAACAAGGATAGTAATATAATGTGTGGAGAACACACTAGGAGGCAACAAAAATGGAACAAGGTAAAGTAAAATGGTTTAACGCAGAAAAAGGTTTTGGATTCATCGAACGTGAAGGTGGAGACGATGTATTCGTACATTTCTCAGCTATCCAAGGCGAAGGTTTCAAAACTCTTGAAGAAGGCCAAGACGTTACATTTGATGTAGAACAAGGTCAACGTGGACCACAAGCATCAAACGTAAACAAAGCTTAATTCAACCCTATATTATTTACAGACAGGCTCTCTTTTGGAGCCTGTCTTTTATTTTACGAATGGGTCAACCAGGCAGCATACATAGAAAAAACATACATAACACGTTTCATTTTCTAATGGTTGGTAAATATCTTGACTATTAATGTGAAATAAAGGATAATATACTTTTGCCTAAGATTATAATGATTCGGATTCTATATACTGATGATAGATAGAAGGGGAGACCAGGATGCTTAAAACACTGCCTTTTTCGGTAACAAAGGAAGATTCTTTTTACGATAAGCTTTCAGAATGGATCGGTGATGTCTTTTACGATATTCTTCCCGAAAAAGGATTTGAGCTGCGTGACGAACAAATCTTCATGGCATTTCAATTAGAAAAAGCCTTTAAGGAAAAGAATGTAAGTTTTGCTGAAGCAGGGGTAGGGACCGGTAAGACATTGGTCTATTTACTATATGCGATTTGTTATGCGAGATATACGAATAAACCGGCCATTATTTCGTGTGCAGATGAAACGTTGATTGAACAGCTTGTCAAAGAGGAAGGCGACATCCAAAAAATCAAGAATGCTTTAGGTATTGAAGTGGATGTTCGGCTTGCTAAATATCACGATCAATATGTATGTCTAAAGAAGTTGGATTACGCAGTGAATCATGAAGATTCAGAGGGAATAGATCAGCTATATGATGAACTTCCCAAGTTTGTCCATGATAACTCATCCATGAACGCCTATACTGCATATGGGGACCGTAAACAGTACCCATATTTAAATGATGAAGACTGGTCTAAAGTTGGCTGGGATCAACTCCAAAACTGTTTCACTTGTGATAAACGCCATCGATGCGGGCAAACCCTATCACGGGACCACTATCGAAAATCAAGTGATTTGATCATTTGTTCACATGACTTCTTCATGGAGCATGTATGGACCAAGGAAAAGCGTAAGCGTGAAGGACAATTACCATTGCTGCCAGATCATAGCTGCGTTGTCTTTGATGAAGGTCACTTATTGGAATTTGCTGCTCAAAAGGCTTTAACTTATAAAGTTGGGGAACAAACCCTTGCCTCGGTTTTGGAATTGCTTACAGCCAATCAGGTTCGTGAAGAAACCTTATACATCATTGAGGATTTAATTGATATCAATGAAGAATTTTTTGAATTGTTGGATGAAAAAGCGATACATGTCAGCGGATCTAATCGTTATGAAATCCCAATGTCCAAAGAAATTACAAGCTTTGCCCATAAGCTTCACAAAAAGGTTGAGGAGTTAGAGGAGAACCTAGTTTTTGAAGCGGAAATGTACACGATCAATGATTATGATTTAAAAGTGACGGAAGAATATTTAGAGCAGCTGGGCTACTCCCTTTCTCTATTTGTAAAGGATGAACAGGCCGTTTCCTGGTTTGAAGAAAATGAAATGACCAAAACATTGGTCATCATGCCAAGGCTCGTACAGGATATTTTGTCTGAACAGGTATTCTCTAAAAAAATCCCTTACATTTTTTCATCGGCAACATTATCGGATAATAAATCCTTTCAGTACATTGCAGATAGTTTAGGGATAGAAAAGTATGACAGCTTTTCCGTTGAATCACCGTTTGATTACGATGAAGTCATGAAAATGAACATGCCTACCTTCGAAAATGGAGATCAATTGGCTAAACTTCAATTTACGATGAAGACAATTGAGGAAAATCAAGGTCGAACACTCGTGTTGTTCCAATCAAAAGAAGAATTGCATTGGTTCAAGGAAAACTGCCCAGCGTCTTCTTATCCATTTTATTTTGAAGGGGAAGCGGAAATCAGCGAGCTGGTTAAGAAGTTCCAAGAGGATGAGCAATCTGTTCTTTTCTCCTATCATTTATGGGAAGGACTTGATGTTCCAGGGCCTTCATTACAAAATGTTGTGATACACTCCCTGCCATTCCCGCCGCGCGATCCAGTTTTCGAGGCTAAACGCAACTCGGTTTCCGATGCATTTGAAGAAGTGGACCTTCCATACATGCTCCTTCGCTTGCGCCAGGGAATAGGGCGTTTGATCAGGACGAGCAATGATTCGGGGACAGTCCAGATTTTGATTGATAAGGATCTTTCGGAGCAGGTGAAAGAGAAGATTGTATCCATTCTTCCTGTCACGCTCTAACAAAGTCAATCCAAAAAAAAGAGCCAAGGTGCCCCTTGGTTCTTTTTTTATTTTAATTTTTTAATCGGAGTGGTTCTGATAGGAATGATTTTTGTATAATATGGTAAAGTGTAGTTGGAAGGAGCAGTGACTATGACTAAAAAGGGTATCGATCTGATAGAAAAAGAGTTTAAAGAATATGTAAAGAAAATCTCGGCGTATAATGAAGCACTCGCGTTAATTTTTTGGGATTTGCGTACAGGTGCACCGAAAAAGGGAGTTGAGCAGCGTTCCGAAGTTATCGGGGTGCTTTCCTCCGAAGTGTTTAATATGAGCACAAGTAAAGAAATGGAATCCTTCATTGCAGAACTTTCGAAGGAGCCTCTTAGTGAAACGACTAATAAAATGGTGCAAGAGTGTAAGAAAGATTTTGAAAGGAATAAGAAAATTCCTGCAAACGAATATAAGGAATTCGTCATTTTACAATCGCGTTCTGAAAGTGCATGGGAAGAGGCAAGGGAAAAAGCTGATTTTTCTTTATTTCAACCTTATCTGGAGCAAATTGTAGCGTATACCCGCAGGTTTGTAGAATACTGGGGATATGAAGGGACGAAATATAATACCCTTTTGGATATATATGAACCAGGCATGACTGTAGATGTACTTGACAGCGTATTCAGTGAGCTTCGGTCGAGGATCGTTCCTTTGGTAAAACAGATTGCAACAAGCGAACATAGACCTGAAACAGGGTTCCTTTATAAAGAATTTCCAAAAGAAAAACAGCATCAACTCAACTTGGAAATTCTAAAACAGCTAGGATACGATTTCAAGGCTGGCAGGCTGGATGAAACGGTTCACCCTTTCGAAATTAGAATAAATAGGGGAGATGTCCGGGTGACAACCCGATACGATGAACATGATTTTAGGGGGGCAATCTTTGGTACCATTCATGAATGTGGACATGCCATTTATGAACAGAATATCGCCAATGAGTTAACCGGAACACTTCTTGATTCCGGGACATCCATGGGGATCCATGAATCACAATCTTTATTTTTCGAAAACTTCATTGGACGGAACCATAGCTTCTGGAAAAATAAATTCTCCTTATTAAAAGAATATGCCCCCGAACAATTCAATGACGTGACACTTGATGAATTTTACCGGGGCATTAACGAATCGAAACCATCGTTCATCCGTATTGAAGCAGATGAACTGACGTATCCTCTACATATAATGATTCGGTATGAACTGGAAAAGGCTCTTTTTAATGGAGAACTTGAAGTGAAGGATTTACCGGAAATCTGGAATGAAAAATATAAGGATTATTTGGGAATTGCTCCTGAAAATGATGCCATGGGCGTGTTGCAAGATGTACACTGGGCAGATGGGAGCTTTGGTTATTTCCCTTCTTATGCATTGGGCTATATGTATGCAGCCCAAATCAAGCAAGCGATGCTTAAAGATTTGCCTGATTTTGATCGACTGTTGGAAGCGGGGGATATTGCGCCAATCAGGGAATGGCTTAATGAAAAGATACATAAATATGGAAAAACAAAAAAACCTTTGGAGATTTTGAAAGAAACGACAGGGGAAGGTCTGAATGTTCAGTATTTAATAAAGTATCTTGAAGATAAATATAAAGAAGTTTATAAAATCAAATGAATCAAAGGAAGAAGGACTTGCATTAAGTGTAAAGGCCTTCTAAGTTTGTAGACAAAAGGGGTTCGGAATTAAAAATTCCGAACCCCTTTTGGTAATTCCCTTTAAATTTCCGCCTGGAATTAAGCGATTGGGGCTCTACAAGCCCACTAGGTTAGGCCATTTTTGACCTTACTATGTCCAATTGGCCATCTTTTTTAAAGTAATCCAGCGAAAAAAGTAAGCATCGCCTGCATCTACAATTTTAAGTCCCCTTAAAGTAGTCCACTGCATACCATTCCTTTGCATCTCCCGAATACACGCTCAATCGTTTCTTTACGTTTCGCATATATAGTTTTTACATCAAAATGATGACGCTGATGATCTGCCTCTTCCACATATGTTTGCCAGATAGGCCGTGTCACCACTTTTTGAAATTCTTTTTGTACACTGTGATAAAGATGAGGATGTTGCACAGATGTGTTTTGGCGATTTGTACTCACGATAACCCTCTTTATAAGTAATCATTTCCAGTTCATTTCGCTGAATAGAATCATGCTTTATAGGCAAAAGGGTTCTAAAAGTTAAAACAAAGTTGAACGGAATATGCGAGACGCCTGCTTAGAAAAGCGAGTCCAGGGGAGACCCCGCAGGCGCATAAGCGACGTGGGCGGACCGCCCGCGGAAAGCGAGTAACTGTTGAGGAAATCAAAGGTCAAATTGTACAAACCATAAAAGGGCATGAGCAAAATACCAGTAAAGGTTATTTGAAGGACAGCGATGTTTTTTCTTTATAGGTAAACCCATGCTATTTAGGTTTAGTGATTTCACAATTTTCTATTAATACGAATGATGACTTATTTTTTTTATTGAAAGTTCGGTTTTTAACAAAAATAACTTTTCAAATAGAGTCAGCGTTGTTATAATTCATATATTAATAAAATATTAAGTTTCACTCGTATAATAGCAGGGATATGGCCTGCAAGTTTCTACCGGATTACCGTAAATAATTCGACTATGGGTGAGTAATAGATCTTGTTGCATAATGAAGGCTTTTCCTGATTCATTTTTCATTCATGCCCAAGAAGTATTGCTTCACTCAAAAAAAGTGCAGCAATGTTTCTTGGGCTTTTTTATATGCCTGGAAACAATTGCATAGTTTATGGGTCAATAAACATCCAAGATTGGGAGGAACCTTCATGCAACTTTTAAAGGATAAAATTTTGTCCGAGGGTCAAGCTTTATCAGAAGATATTTTAAAAGTAGATTCATTTTTAAATCATCAAATGGATCCTATGTTAATGAAAGAAATTGGTAAAGAATTCGTAAAACGTTTCGAACAAAAGGAAATAACGAAAGTGCTGACAATTGAATCTTCTGGCATTGGACCTGGTTTGATGGCTGCGCTGGAATTGGAAGTTCCACTCATTTTTGCCCGTAAACGTAAATCACTTACTTTAACAAATGATTTAATAACGGCGTCCGTTCATTCCTTTACAAAAAAAGAAACCAATACCATTACGGTTTCCAATAAATATATTGAAGCTGGAGATAAGGTTTTGATCATCGATGACTTCCTTGCTGTCGGACAGGCAGCACGTGGGTTGGTGGAAATCTGTAAGCAGGTTGGAGCAGAAGTGGCCGGAATCGGCATCGTGATTGAAAAAGCATTCCAAAGCGGTGGTAAGGATCTTAGGGAACAAGGTTTTCAAGTGGAATCACTTGCACGGATTGCTGAGTTGAAATTCGGTGAGATTACGTTTGCTGAGGAAAAGGAAGGAGAAGCCGTCAATGTCTAATCAATCTCCATTAAAAGTTGCTTCATTAGGATTACAACATGTTCTAGCCATGTATGCCGGTGCAGTCGTCATTCCATTGATAGTCGGTGGGGCGCTGGAATTGACTGCAGCACAGTTAACTTATTTAGTTTCGATAGACATTTTGATGTGCGGGATAGCAACTTTATTGCAAGTATGGAAAAATAAATTCTTTGGAATTGGGCTTCCGGTCGTCCTGGGCTGTACATTTACAGCAGTTAGCCCGATGATTGCAATTGGTACGCAATATGGAATCAACTCCATTTATGGATCTATTTTGGCGTCGGGATTGATCGTCATTATCATTAGTAAGTTTTTCGGAAAACTGGCAAGGTTCTTCCCGCCCATTGTCACTGGATCGGTCGTTTTGATTATTGGCATTACGCTCATTCCTGTTGCCATCAACAACCTTGGTGGTGGCCAAGGAGCTGCTGATTTCGGAGATTTGAATAATGTAGCTCTTGGGTTCGGAACTTTGTTATTCATTATATTCATGTATAAATTCTCATCAGGATTCGTACGCTCCATCTCTATTTTATTGGGCCTGTTAGTAGGAACATTTGCAGCTTTCTTCCTTGGGAAAGTGGACTTTAGCTCGGTTGTCAGTGCCACTTGGCTGCATATGCCTCATTTTTTCTACTTTGGAACCCCGACATTCAACGTCACGGCAATCATTACAATGACATTGGTGGCGATCGTCAGCTTGGTGGAATCGACTGGTGTTTATTATGCTCTTGGTGAAATCACGGACAAAGAAATTTCAGAAGACGATCTGGCTCGCGGATATCGTTCTGAAGGACTTGCCATCATGATTGGCGGTTTGTTCAATGCGTTTCCGTATACAGCTTTTTCACAAAATGTCGGCTTGATTCAATTGTCAGGCATTAAAACAAGAAATGTCATATTCACAACGGCTGGCATTCTTATTTTCATAGGTTTTGTTCCAAAAATCGGTGCATTCACGACAATTATCCCTTCATCCGTGCTTGGCGGGGCAATGGTGGCGATGTTCGGGATGGTAATTGCCGCTGGAATTAAGATGTTGAGCAAAGTTGATTTTGCTTCTCAAGAAAATTTATTGATCATCGCTTGTTCAGTAGGGATGGGACTCGGGGTTACCGTCGTTCCTGAGCTATTTGCGCAAATTCCGGAAAGCTTTCAAATCTTAACGGAAAACGGTATTGTTGCCGGAAGTTTGACAGCCATATTCTTGAATATCGTCTTTAACATCATCCCTACAAAAGGGAAAGTGAAGGAAGCGCGTATTGAAGGGCAAAATGTAGCCTGATTAAAAATAGATTCGGTAATCTTGATAGATTCACCTACCCAAAATCCTCAAGTGAAGAGGATTTTGGGTATTTTTTTCATTTAGGATAATGAATTTAGAGTTTTGTCAGATAAAAGGAAACTCTCTTCACTTTTTGAATATATTGATAGTATATGTTCAGGAAAGTAGTGATAGGGATGGAGAAAAAATATTGTATTCATTGCCGGACCATACTAAGTCAGGAGTATAGGTGCAGTGTGTGTGGAAAAGAGGAGTTTCAAAACATCATTATACAAGTGCAAAATCAATCTTCAGTAAAGAAAGAAGACTGAAAGCACCCCCTTACCAAATTATAGGTAAGGGGGTTTTATTATATCGTGTATACATATCGATTATTAAGGTGATATGAAGAGTACCTTGCCATTTTATCGCCATTGCCCAAAATGACGTGGGGGGTGTAATACTAACCAATGCTTTGTCTCCTGCTAAAGAGGCGGTAACATTACCGGCAAGCATGCTGCCGAATTCTGCTGCAAAGGATTCAAACATGATTTCACCGTTTTACTCATCCCATACATATCACCATTTAGCTATAAAGCATAATTGATGCCGCGGTGGGTATATTAACCATATCATGAATATTTAGGGGTGGAATCATGCCGTATTTATTATCTGCATCTCATGTAAAGCTGCCACATTTGCTTTCACAAGAAAAAATCATGGAATTTTCGAGAGAAATATTTGGAGCATCATTTAAGAATATAGAACGGTTACTAAAGGCCTTTAAGAATGGACAAGTGGAAAATCGATATTTTTCAAATGATCTCGATTGGTTTAAAGAGGATCATTCTTTTGCCGATCGGAATGATTTATATATAAAGCAGGCAATCAAATTTGGGAAAGAAGCTATAGAAAAATGCTTAGCCAACACAGAATTTTTAAAAGAAGGACTGCAGGCAAACGAGCTAGATGCTTTCTTCTTTATCTCAAGCACGGGGATTGCCACCCCGACCATTGATGCCAGAATAATGAATGAACTTACATTTAACCCGCATGCTAAAAGGATTCCGATTTGGGGGCTTGGCTGTGCAGGGGGAGCGAGTGGCCTATCACGTGCTTTTGAATATTGCCAAGCATACCCGACTGCGAAGGTCATTGTTTTAAGCGTGGAGTTATGCAGTCTGACATTTCAAAGGAATGACATCTCCAAAAGCAATTTAATTGGGACTTCACTATTTTCCGACGGAGTAAGCTGTGTTTTGGTTTGCGGTGATGAAGTGCCGAGTGAACAGTTCTCAAAAAAAGTAAGACATTTGCAATTTTTGGATTCGCAATCGACACTAATGCCGGATTCATTGGATGTAATGGGGTGGGATGTTAAAGATCAAGGGTTATACGTGATTTTTTCGAAAGATATCCCTACAATCATCAAGGATTGGCTTAAACCGAATGTTCAAGAGTTCTTAATGGAGAATGGATTCGATTTAAACGATGTAAAAGATTTCATCGCTCATCCTGGAGGCAAGAAAGTAATTGATGCTTATCACGAAGCCCTCGGGTTCGATGAAAGCATGACGGGAGAGTCAATGAGCGTATTGCGTGAATTCGGCAATATGTCCTCAGCGACTATTTTGTACGTTCTGGAGAGGTTCATGCAGAGGGGCGGGAATAAAGGTGAGGTGGGCCTGGCTGCTGCATTGGGGCCTGGGTTTTCATCTGAACTTGTGTTAATGAGGTGGAAGTGATGATCTTCGCCATTTTCATTATCTTGATCGCTATACAGCGCCTTGTTGAATTATATATCGCCAAACAAAATGAAAAACAGTTGAAAGCCGGAGGAGCAATAGAATACGGTGAGTCCCATTACAAATGGATGGTTCTGATGCATCTTAGTTTTTTTATTGTTCTCATTATTGAAGTGGTCGCCCTTGAAAGGGATATATCTGGACTTTGGCCGATTTGGCTGACCCTTTTTCTAATTGCGCAGTCAGGAAGGGTTTGGGTAATCCGTTCATTGGGAAAACATTGGAATACAAAAATCATAGTGGTTCCTGATGCCGATGTAGTCATTAAAGGTCCTTATAAATTTTTCAAACATCCGAACTATATCATAGTGGCAACTGAGATTTTAGTTATTTCCTTATTATTCAATGCATATTATACTGCTATCATCTTTAGTTTATTGAATGTTTGGATGATGATGGTAAGAATCCCACTGGAAGAGAAGGCATTAAAGGAACACACGGAATATTCTACGGTTTTTAAGGGAGAATAATAAAAAAATGAAATTACTTATTGAAAATGATTATCGTTCGTGATAAGATTCTAAATGAAGATGAAAATTATTCTCATTCGGATTTCAATCATTTATTTTAATTAAAAACTAAAAGCTAATCAATATAAAAGAGGATGGTGTTGGTAATGGTTTGGGTATTCATTTTATTGACAATCGCTACATATGGTTTTGTGATGAAACATGTATTGAATAATATTCAAAAACCGGCAAAGGCAGTAAAACCTTATACCGGGTCACCAATGGAAAACCGAGCTGCTTTTAACCCCACCCCAACAACCAGGTAAACATCCTGGTTTTTTTTTTGCATTCCAACAATAGGATCAAATTGCGCGAATCCACCAATTGGTGGTTTTTTTTTGAACATGGCCTGTAATGAATCATATAGTAAAAATAAAGCTGACGGTATGAATAACAAACGAAATCGTTTACAATAAGAATATCAAAATGACGATAGATTAAGGGGTATGGATTCATGATTCAAGAAACATTAAAGCAACAGTCCAAATTGGGAATTTTGACTGCCATGTATGAGAAATTTCAATCGGCAGGTGATACAGGCAATGCAGATAAAATGAAACAGTTAATCATGAAAGTGAATAATGAGGAGTTCATCATTGCTTTTTGCGGGCATTTTTCAGCGGGGAAATCTAGTATGATCAACTTTCTCCTTGGTGATCAAGTATTGCCTTCAAGTCCGATTCCTACGAGTGCAAATACGGTAAAGGTACAAAAAGGGGAAGACTATGCCAAAGTCTTTTACCATCATCAGCCACCAGTCTTATTTCCTGCACCTTATGATTTTAAAGAGGTCAAGAGATTTGCCAAGGATGGAGATTCAGTATCGGCAATAACGATAAGTTCCAATGATTTTTCACTGCCGGATTCATGTGCGATCATGGATACGCCAGGAATCGATTCGACAGACGATGCACATAGAGTTTCTACGGAATCTGCCCTGCATCTAGCTGATGTCGTCTTTTATGTCATGGACTACAATCACGTCCAATCAGAAGTGAACTTCCTATTCACGAAAGAATTGTTGGAGGCTGAAAAACCGACATACTTAATTATCAATATGATCGATAAGCATGATGAAAAGGAGCTTGGGTTTCAAGACTTCAAGCTTTCCGTTTCTGAATCTTTTGCGAACTGGAATGTATATCCTGATGGTATTTTTTATACATCCGTAAGAGACTTGAACAATACCGAAAATGAAATAGAAGTGGTCAAGCAATTCATATATGAAATGGCGGGCAAAGGTTTAGATGATGGGAAGGATGCCATCATGCAATCGGCTAATGCCCTTGTCGAACGACATCTTAATTGGCTGAAGGAGCAGTATGAAGAGGAACATGCCGATGATATTGAAGTATTATCAGAACTGCCTCATGAAGAGCGGATACACCTGACGAATCAGGTGGACAGCCTATTGAAAGAAAAAAAATCATTGACTGGACGCATAGAGGAAATCAAGGGCCAGTATGCCGATGCATTGGAAACCATTTTAAAAGGCGCATACATCATGCCGGCGGCAACACGGGACCTAGGTAAATCATTCTTGGAATCGGCTCAGCCGGACTTTAAAATGGGTCTATTATTTGCCAAGAAAAAAACGGATGCCGAACGTGAGGCACGTATTAAGGCGTTCTTGAGCGATCTGCAAGAAAAGGTGAAAACCCAGCTTGAATGGCATCTTAAAGAACTGGCGGTTAAAACGCTTAATCAAGCGGAAATCCATGATTCAACACTTGAAAGTAAGGCTCAGGCACTTCAGATCGAGGTAACGGAATCTTACATAAAAAACTCTTTGAAGCCTCAAGTCGATATTACGGGTGAATACGTTTTAAACTATACGAATGATTTGGCATCAGCCATCAAAAAGAAAGCACGCGATGTATCAGAAGGATTTTTGAATGATATGGTTACCGTTATGGAAGGAATAGTGGAACAGCAGTCCATGTCCATCGATAAGGAACTTGAAGGTTTTTCTGAATTTGCGGAAGCCCTTAAAGTTACTGCTGCGATGAACGCGGAAATCGAGTACCAAACGGAACGTTTAGAGGCCATTGCCCATCAAACTGAATCATTGGTCGATGAGCGTGAAATCGATATGCTGTTAACTGAATGGAATGAAGAGGAAAATAATATTACAGTCAAAATCATGACAACCGATAAAGTAAGTAATTCAAGGTCCGTCAACGAACAATCTGTAAGTGATCATGTTAAAGAAATCACGGATGCTGTACCTTCCGTGACTGTTTCTTCATCTGATGCTACTGATTTACGCGGAAAAGAAAAGCT
This sequence comes from Peribacillus sp. AS_2, assembly GCF_026891895.1. Classification (NCBI taxonomy): domain Bacteria; kingdom Bacillati; phylum Bacillota; class Bacilli; order Caryophanales; family Bacillaceae; genus Peribacillus; species Peribacillus sp. AS_2. The sequence goes on along the minus strand of NZ_JAPTGA010000002.1, from coordinate 406,743 downwards.
GGTGGAAACTGCAGCGAGTTTAAAACAGGCGGCCGAGCTGATCCAACCTCTGAGAGGGTTTCAATCGCTTTATAAAGAATTGAAAGAGAAGGCAAATCGCTTGGAACAACAGACGTTCACGGTTGCCCTCTTCGGTGCATTCAGTGCGGGTAAATCTTCTTTTGCCAATGCTTTGATGGGAGAAAGCGTCCTTCCTGTCTCACCAAATCCGACAACTGCCGCAATCAACAAAATCATGTCTTCGGACGCTGAGCACCCACATGGTACGGCAACCGTCAAATTAAAGACCGAAGCGATGCTGTTGGAAGATGTAAGCCTGGCATTGGCAGCTTTTGATAAATCGGCAAAGACTCTGGATGAAGCACTGCAACTAGCAGGGCAAATCATTGCGAAGGCAGGGGAAGTTGATAAGGGTAAAACGCACTTATCGTTTCTTAGGGCGTTTCATCAAGGGCTTCCCGAGTACCAAAATGATTTAGGAAATGTGGTTACGGTAGACCTTGAAGGATTTAAACGGTTTGCTGCGGAAGAGTCCAAGTCATGTCTTGTTGATCTGATCGAATTGCGTTATGACTGTGAAATGACAAAGCAGGGGATGGTACTTGTTGACACACCTGGGGCCGATTCGATTAATGCACGCCATACTGGAGCAGCTTTCGAATATATTAAGAATTCGGACGCCATCCTATTTGTGACTTATTATAATCATCCATTTTCCCGGGCGGACAGGGAGTTCCTGATACAGCTTGGACGTGTGAAAGATTCTTTCGCTATGGATAAGATGTTTTTCATCGTCAATGCCGTCGACCTGGCACAAACGACTGACGAATTGGACGAAGTGATGGATTATGTCACAGATCAATTGAATGGATTCGGTATCCGTTTTCCAAAACTGTTCCCGCTTACGAGTAAGGGGGCGTTGATGGAAAAACAAACGCCTGGTTCGTTTAAGCATTCATTCCTTCCTAATAGCGGAATCATGGAATTCCAAGGCCAATTCGATTCTTTCATAGAAAACGATTTAACTGGACTTGCGATTGAATCGGCTCAAGCGGCTGTAAAAAGAACCGAAGAATTGCTACGAGATGTAATTACAGCTTCCAGACAGGATGAGAAAGCGAAACGAAAAGCCCTGGAGACACTTTCTCATGAGTCACATGCCATTTCGGAACTCCTTTCAGTCATTAAAGGGGATGCCGAAAAGCAACGGTTGAAAAAAGAGATAGACGAATTGACTTTCTATAGTAAACAACGGGTCTTCTTCCGGTTTAATGATTTCTTCAAAGAATCGTTCAATCCAGCTGTTTTAAAAGATGATGGAGGCGATCTGAAAATTGTCCTCAAGCAATCGATGAAGAACTTATTGGATGCGTTAGGCTTTGACCTTGCCCAGGAAATGCGGGCAACGGCTTTAAGGACGGAAATGTTCGTAAATAAATTACTGAATGAGAAACAGGGCAGTTTGCTTCAGCAAATGCAAAAAATTAGAAGAACCCTTTCATTACAGCCATATGAACCCAATGAGAGGGAATCCCTTGAATTCACTGGAGCTTTTGCCCAATTGGATACAGGGGAATTCAAAAAGGAATTGGCATTATTCAAGAATCCAAAATCTTTCTTTGAAAAGAATGAAAAAGCGAAAATGAGCGAGGGTCTTCAGAAGCGTTTGGATGAACCTGCCCTTATATATGCAAAAGAACAGGGTGAGCGGATTTACGAAATGTATAATGAAGTCCTCGATCAAGAGCTACTCGCGATTCAAAAAGAGTTTAAGACGGAAGTATCGGATATCTTTGCAGGTTTACGTGCAGCATTGGAGGAAACGGTTGATTTACCGTATTATGAAAATGCTGTAGCGGAATTGGCTAAAATGCATTCGAAATAGAAACGAGGTTCATTCATGAAAGAAAACCTTATTTCACGCTTGAGATACCTGGAAAAAAATGAGGATATAACGATATTGATGGCTGCTGTTACTGGCAGCCATTCTTTTGGTTTATCATCGGTCCAATCGGATTTCGATGTTCGGTTTATATATGTTCATAATGATAAGCGATCATACTTGAGCTTGAGTCAGCCAGTTGAAGTCATTCAAGTGAAAGAAGGCCTATTAGACATGGAAGGCTGGGATCTCTTTAAATCATCCCGACTTACCTTTAAGAGTAACCCTGCTCTATTTGAATTGTTTCAGTCACCTATCAGGTTGATAGCCCATCCGGTTTATTATAGGAAGATGACTGGTTTGATAGCGGATTGCTATTCCAAAAAGGCACTGGGGCACCATTACTATCGGATGATGAGCGACAATCTTCAACAATTGACAAAAACAAGGGGTTCCGAAAGAAAAGAGCTAAAAATATGGGTACAAGTATACCGTTCGTATTTAACCCTTGAATATATTATCCAACGGGGTTCGCTGCCACCATTATCGGTATGGGAATTACTTGATTCGGTTTCAATGGACCAAGGAATGAAAAACAGGATGATCCGGATATTTAAAGCAAAACAAATGGAAGAATGTATAAGCAACAATGAAAGTGAAAATAATCTTTCGCTAATAGAAGGGAAATCGCTTTCCATAAAGAATGAGATAACTACGCTACATCAAGGGAAGAACATGGAAATGGAACTTAATGAATTGATTTGGGCCATTTTGGAATAGGGGGATATGAGATGAGTTTTATAATCGAAAAAGAAGAGCTGTTGCCGTTGTTGAATTCTAAAGATATCAGAATTTGTGACTGCCGCTTTCAACTAGGCTCTCCTGATGCAGGGTATAATGATTACAAAAAAGACCATATTTTAGGCGCTGTTTATTTCGATCTTGAAAAGGACTTATCTGGTCAGGTTCAAGATCATGGCGGAAGACATCCTCTTCCTGACCTGGAAACCATTAAAGATAAACTGGAATCAAATGGAATCACCAACGATACTGTACTTATCGCTTATGATGGCGGGGAAGGTTCTTTTGCTTCCAGGTTTGTCTGGTTGCTAAGCTACCTTGGGCATCAGAAAGTCTTTGTCCTGAACGGGGGATATCGTGCCTGGAGGGATGCGGGCTATCCGATTGACTCGATTCAAATGAATTATATGCCAACCGAATATCGTATCGATTTAAATGAACACGTTTTTGCATCTTTTCGAAAAGTGAAGGATTACACTTTGAATAGACCTGACGATATCGTATTAATGGATTCACGGGAATCTAAGCGCTACGAGGGAATCGAGGAGCCAATTGATAAAAAAGCCGGCCATATACCTGGTGCAGTAAATAAGGTGTGGACGAACGTTCTGGAAAATGGCTATTTTAAAAAGAAGGAAGATCTTCAGTCGAATTTCACAAGCATCGGTAAAGATAAGGAAATCATTGTGTACTGCGGTTCAGGTGTAACGGCCTCACCCAATTATATCGCCCTGAAAGAAGCGGGCTTTAAAGATGTAAAGATTTATATTGGCAGTTTCAGTGACTGGATCTCGTATGATGATAATCCAATTGAATAATATTTTTTCCAATTAAACGATCCTTAAAAAAAGGGACAGTTATGTTAAAATGGAAGTACATCATGATAGAGGTGATAATGTGTTAATGAAAGAAAATGAGCAGCATCCATCCTTTATGCTTGTCGATGGAATGGCGCTTTTATTTAGAGCTTTTTATGCAACGGCCGTTACTGGTCAATTCATGATTAACTCCAAAGGCATCCCGACCAATGCCGTTCAAGGTTTTTTGAAGCATATGCTGACGGCGGTGAATCACTTTTCACCCAGTCATGTAGCGGTATGCTGGGATATGGGCAGCAAGACTTTCAGAAATGAATTATTTGATGGATACAAGGCGAATCGATCAGAAGCTCCAGTCGAAATGATCCCTCAATTCGACTTAGCGAAAAAAGCGGTTGAAGCATTCGATATCCCTAACATAGGACTATCTGGTTATGAGGCGGATGACTGTATCGGAACAATTGCCAAAGCATCTGCACAGCATAGCCGAGTGGGTATATTGACTGGCGATCAAGATATGCTTCAGTTAATAGAGGAAAACATTTCCGTACTATTATTAAAAAAAGGGTATGGTAACTATGAGGTGCATAATCCCGATAGCTTTTTTGAGTGGAAAGGGATTACACCAAGGCAAATGATCGATTTAAAAGCTTTAATGGGTGATACAGCTGATAACTATCCCGGAGTTAAAGGAATTGGGGAGAAGACAGCGTTGAAATTATTGATACAGTATCAAAGTATCGAAGGCATTCTTGAAAATGTTGCATCATTGACGAATGGGCAACGTGCTAAAATTGAATCCGCTGTCGATATGCTTCATTTATCCAGAAAGCTAGCAGAAATAAAATGCGATGTACCAATTTCATGTCCTTTGGACGATGCGGTTTATCAGTATGATCGCGAAAAGGTCAAAAACCTGGCTAGGGATCATGAATTCAGGACATTACTGCGCATGATTTAATCAAACAAGGGGGGCTTCCTAATGGGAGCTCCCCCTTTTGAAATTCCCTTTAAATTTTCGCCTGAATTTAAGAGTTTGGGGATCTGCTAGCCCGCGAGTCGAAGGGAGACCCCGCAGGCGGACCGCCCGCGGAAAGCGAGTGCCCTAGTTCAAATCAACGTTCAAATTGTACAGTCCGGGACATCGGTCCTTTATTTTGTACGATGATTTTTTTGTCGAAAAATGGATAGTCAAATTCTTTGATATACGGTAAGATGAAAATAAGGCATGAAGTATGGAGTGGATGAGCAAGTGGCGAAATCAACTGAAGAGTATGTTAGTTTTTTAGAGGGTAAGGGATTCACTTTTGGTAATGACGCGATTGGTTTTATTTATTTTGGTAAGCGCTACACGGATGCAAGTGATATTTTAGTCAATGCAGCAATAGAGTTGACATTAAAGGTACAAAAGAATTTTGATGGCAGCTTTTATATCTCCTTTTTGGAAAACTTAAAACAAAATGGCATTGAAACGCGTAGTGCAGCGGTATCGTTTGCAAAAGAACAGGGGCTACTTAAATAAATCGGACTTCGTAACTGGAAGTCCGATTTATTTTGGGCTTTTCAAGAAAACCCCTGTGTCACCGGTTTCTTTTTCTTAACAGGCAGTTCTGCAAAAATCATTCCCAAGAATATGAATGCGCAGCCGATGATGGAAGCGGAAGTCAATTTTTCCCCTATCAATATGTATGAGGATAACGCTGCAAAAACCGGTTCCATTGAAAAGATCAGCGCCACTCTTGTAGGTGTCGTATAGGCTTGAAAGAAGGTTTGTGCGAAAAAGGCGAAGGCCGTGGCAAGTGCTGCCGTAACCAACAAAGCAGTCCATACATCTCTCTGTAACATGACCTCTGAGCTGAAGATGACGGAATGATTCTCTTTGAAAATGAAAGCTGAAACAAATGATAATAAAGATACGGTGGAAACCTGAATCAACGTCAGCGGTAAAGCGGGAAGGGTCTTGGCATATTTAGCGGTAGTGATGATTTGCATGGCAAAACTGATTGCACACAAAAATACCAGCAAATCACCGATATTCAAATTGGAGCGGTCAGCGAAAGTCATTAAATAAAGTCCGATGGTTGCCGCTGCGACACCTATTATTGTATTGCGGGAAAGCCTATGCTTTAATAGCAGCAGGGAAAAAACAGGTACCATGACAACACTTAATCCTGTTATAAAGCCAGTCTTGGCAGGTGTTGTATAATTCAATCCGATCGTTTGAAGTCCATAGCCGAGAAAAAGCCATACACCAATGTGAAACCCAGCTTTAAAAAGACCTTTGCTCCCGTTTTTCCCCTTTTTGTGAAGAGTAAATAAATAAGGGATGAGCAAGAATACGAACGCCATGAAAAATCGGACGGCATTAAACGTGAAGGGGTCAAGAAAAGATAGCGCATTTTGGACCATGACAAAAGTGACGCCCCAGATGAATACAACGAATAATAATGAAAAATCAGCTGTCTTGTTCATGATTTTCCTCAGCCTTATTCAAGCGAATGGCCCGTCTCGCCAACTCATCCGCGGACTTATTTTCGATATTTGGAATCCATTTCATGAAAAATAAATCAAGCCCGTCGGAAAGCTTTAACGCCCGTTCCAGCAAAAGGGCATACTTATTTTTTGCAAATCTTTTTTCAATGGCTTGGTTGATGGCTTGGGAGTCTGTACGAAAAGAAACGACTTGATACTCATTGGCCACACAAATCTCCAATGCTTTGATTAAGGCATGGTACTCCGCTTCATGGTTTTCCATATTCCCAAGCGGAAAGGAATGCCTCTCGACCACACCGTTATTATTTATGAAAACACCTGCACCGCTAGGCCCTGGATTGCCCGCACTGGCACCATCAATATACACTTCGATCAAGATGTGCTCCTCCTCGAGTTTAACTGTTTAAATGTTCGATATAATAACGTTTCATTTAAAATTAAGATTGAAACATGAGAATTTCAGGCTGATATGGGAACTATAATTAAAAAGAGTGATTAAAATGCTTACAATATATTATAAAGGGTATGACGAAAAAAAGGTATGAAAATTGTAAGCTGTTCTGCATGAATCGTGAATGGATAAGGAGCTGGAAATCTTTGAAGGTAATTATGCAATGGACATATCAAGCTTCAAAAAAACCATCTGCCGATTTCGTTTCGGATTGGCTTGATGCCGGGACTGCACTGGTCATTACAGAAGATCTTGAAAAGGCAGGAAGGCTGAAAGAAGTGGAATTCAAGGATGAATTCGATACAACATGGAACAAGAAGGAGTTAAAGAAACTCCTGACGGAAATTGAGGAAGAACCGCAGGATGTGACGGTCTACTTTGATGGAGGTTTTCAAAAAGATGAAAAGGTGGCAGGAATTGGTGTTGCCATTTATTATCGTCAAGGAAAGAAGTTCTTGCGGTTACGCACCAATGTGAAATTGGAGCAATTCGAATCCAATAATGAAGCTGAATATGCGGCTTTTCATGAAGCGGTCAGGCAGATGGACGAACTTGGAATCCACCATCAAAGCTGTGTCTTTAAAGGTGATTCTCTAGTCGTCTTAAATCAACTTTCCGGTGAATGGCCTTGTATGGAAGAAAACTTAAATAAATGGCTGGACCGCATTGAAGCGAAATTGGATAAATTAAAGATCATTCCTGTCTGCAAGCCGATTTCTCGAAAGGAAAACCAGGAAGCCGATCGCCTGGCCACACTTGCACTGCAGGGAAAGGCCATTTTCAGTAAAATAGAAATTGCTGGGTCAAAGGAGCCATAACAACAATGAACAGGAAAAAAATATATGAAGAAGTGGAAGATGTTCTCGCTTCATTTTGCCAAGATTGTTTTTTAAGAAAGCATTTTCGAAAAGAGAAGGGGCGTACGTATGCCCATCAGTTCTGTATTTCTGAATGCACGGTTGGTGAAAAACTAAAACAGCTCGGCAATGAACTTAGTGACGGAACTTAATTGCTTTCATTAAGACACAAGAGAAAGAGGGATATGGTATTACAGATAAAAAATAGAGAAAAGTGTGAGAGCAATGAAAAATAGAAGAGGGAAGCATGTGAAACAGCCTCTTACCATACCCCCAAAATGATTTCATAAGGGAAGAATTGAAAAAAGATGCATTTGCTTTAAGGGTAGAACATGTACAACCTTACGTAAATATTCAGGATAGAATCAACGAAGCTTCGCTTCATTTGAAAAACATCTTTCAAGATATACGTAAAGAAGGAAAAATACAGCTTGAAAAGATTGTATGGATTAAAGCAAAAGTTGCACCTGTCATTGCAGAAGCTGCAATGAACCCTGATATTTATTCCCTTTTCGATGAACCGCATGCAGATCACGAGTACACGTATCGGCATAATCGCCACTTATCTAGGGATGAAGCTTGGATTATCCAAGGAAAACCTTTCAGCCCTGACTTTGGCAGCCATGCTGCATGATGTGGGGAAAACAAGGATTTCGGATAATATAGTGGAAAAACCGGGTAAACTGAATGAGGCAGAATATGAAGATATGAAACGCCATGCCATTTATGGATATGAATTACTTAAAAATATCCCTGGAATCCCACCATCGATTGCATTAACAGCCATCCAGCACCATGAACGGGAAGATGGACAAGGCTATCCTCAAGGGAAGAGTGGAAAGGGTATCCATCTTCATGCGAAAATCGTCGCTATAGCCGACGTATTCCATGCGATGTCATCATCTTCAGGCCATGCCGTTTTATAAGGTGATTGAGCAAAAGAACAGGGATATGGTCAGTAAATTCAATCCTGAGATCCTAATGGAGCTTGTAAGCCGATTAATGTCCACGTTGGCAGGAAAAGAAGTCATGCTTACCAATGGACGATTCGGGACGATCATCAAGATCGATCCATACAATCCCCATAAAGCTTTATTGATAACCGGTACAGAGATCATAGATTTACGAATGGAAAATCGAATGAATCATCGGTTAATGGAAAAAAGCCCGATTATAAAAAATCGGGCTCTTCGTCATTCTGCTTTACCGAATCAAAATAGGTTTTGAGCATCACTTTATTTTCGCTGAAGTCTGCAATCGTATATTGATCAAGGACTTGAAGAAAAGCATCCAAGGCATTGTTAAGGACAAATTTCAATGAACAAACGGGAGAAATCACACAGTTATCGTGATCTTTAAAACATTCCACTAGATAAAAATCTTCTTCGGTTCTCCGCACAAGTTCCCCTACATTTATTTCAGCGGGTGATTTTGCAAGCCGGAAACCGCCATTTCTTCCACGTATCGTCTCAATATAGCCTAATTTACCTAGATTATGAACAATTTTCATCAAATGATTTTTAGACAGTTGATATACTTCAGAAATCTCTTTGATATTTGATAATTTGCTTTGGTCGTGGGTAGCCAGGTAAATCAACACTCTAAGTGAGTAATCGGAATAACTCGTCAACCTCATGTTTATCGCCTCACATTCTATCCCCATTTGACTATATCATAAATGTGAACATTTTATAAACATGAAAACTTATTATCTGAAAAGATGTATAAAAAATATTGCTTTTAATGCATTTAAGTTCTAATATAAACATGTATTCAAAATACTTGTTTATGAAAAGAGGTTTACCTATGCTATCCCAGAAAACTATCGATATTATAAAATCAACCGTACCTGTATTAGAAGTGCATGGTACAACTATCACAACTGTATTCTATAAAAATCTTTTCGAAGCACATCCTGAATTATTAAATGTTTTCAATCATGCCAATCAAAAAAAGGGGCGCCAGCAAACTGCACTTGCCAACACGGTATTGGCAGCAGCTAAATATATAGATCAACTTGAAACGATTTTACCTGCCGTGAAGCAAATAGCACAAAAACATAGAAGCCTTGCAGTCAAAGCCGAACATTATCCGATTGTTGGTGAACACCTATTAGGCGCAATCAAAGAAGTGTTACAAGATTCGGCTACAGAAGAAATCCTTCAAGCTTGGGGAGAGGCGTACGGAGTCATTGCGGATGTTTTCATTAGCATCGAAAAGGAAATGTACGACGAAGCTTCCAATCAGGTCGGCGGATGGTCTGATTTCAAACGATTCACAGTGGTGGAAAAAGTACGGGAAAGTGACGTAATCACATCCTTTTATCTAAAGCCATCAGATGGAAATCAGGTTCCGGCATTTCTTCCAGGGCAATATATTACCGTTCGGATCGAGATACCGGGTGAATCTCATTTATTCAACCGTCAGTATAGTTTATCTGATGTTCCGGGAAAAGATTATTTCCGTATTTCCGTTAAAAAAGAAAAGCCGGGAACCTCTCCTGATGGAAGGGTCTCTAACTACTTGCATGAATCCATTCAGATGGGTGACAGTATTGACGTAACGGCTCCTGCAGGTGATTTCACCATCGACTTGGGTAAACGAACACCGGCAGTATTCTTGAGCGGAGGCGTTGGCATAACGCCTTTCATGAGCATGGTACATGCGTTGGCTGAAAAGACACCTGAGCGTGATGTACAATTCATTCATGCAACCGATAATGGCCATTTACAGCCGTTCAGAATGGAACTGACAGAACTAGGACACAAACTTACCAACTATCAATTATCCTTTGTCTTTAAAAATCCGAGTGAGGATGATAAGAACCTGCCGAATTTTGCAAAGCAAGGGTATGTAGATAAGGAATTATTGAGCAGTATTGTTAAACCTGAAGCTGATTATTATGTGTGCGGCCCTGTGCCTTTCATGAAGGCCATCATCACTTACATGAAAGAGCTTGGGGTAGATACGGATAAAATCCACTATGAATTCTTCGGCCCGGCCATGGCGCTATAAGGTTCATTCACCGAAGGAATGTTATTGACATCAAGCAGATAATTTTGCATACTATATTAAAACAATGAACGTTGAGAGAAGATTAGTATGCGAGAATCACTGTGACAGAGAGCGGAGTCATTTGCTGGAAGGCCCGCGACAGGAATGCGCTGAACCTGCTTCTTGAGTCCTATGCAAAACATAGGCGCAAATCCTGGCGTTATCAGGCAAAGTGGAATGCATGAATTTGCATTCAATGAAGGTGGTACCACGGAGAGCAGCCCTTTTCGTCCTTATTTCGAGGATGAAAAGGGCTTTTTTTCATGTCTTAGATATTTATTGGAGGAAGTAATCGATGGAAAAGAAACGCATCGTTGTAAAGATAGGAAGTAGTTCTTTGACCAACACACAAGGTGAAATCGACCAGAATAAATTTTCCGATCATATCCAGGCAGTGGCAGCTTTAAGGAAAGCCGGACATGAAGTTGTCCTTGTTTCATCAGGTGCTGTAGCGACAGGTTTTCGCAAGCTTGGCTACCCTACGCGACCTGTCACTCTCAAAGGAAAACAAGCTGCTGCAGCTGTAGGTCAAAGCCTATTGATTCAATCGTATATGGAACAATTGGGGCATTTTGGAATCGTTCCGGCGCAGATTTTATTAACAAGGAAAGATTTCTCGAAAAAAGATCGATATAAAAATGCATATGCCACATTGATGGAATTGCTTGAACGCGGCATCCTTCCGATCATAAATGAAAATGATACAGTATCGGTCGAGGAGTTGACTTTTGGTGATAATGATATGCTATCTGCCTTGGTAAGCGGGTTAGTCCACGCCACGAACTTGATCATATTAACGGACATTAATGGGCTCTATGATTCCAATCCACAGACAAACCCAGGGGCGAAACGATTTGATGAATTATCCGAAGTTACGGATGATTTATTGCAAATGGCAGAAGGTGCAGGATCTAATGTAGGAACCGGTGGGATGAAATCGAAGCTGATTGCAGCGCAAACGGCATTGTCACTAGGGGTGAAAGTATTCATCGGATCTGGTTTGGGGAGTGATAAACTTCTAACTATCCTTGAAGGCAATGGTGATGGCACATATATAGGGAATGAAGACATGGCGATGGTAACGAAAAACAAACAATGGATATCCCTTCATTCAAAAGTATCCGGGAAAATTTTCGTTGATGAAGGTGCCGAAAGGGCCTTAGTTTCAAATGGAAGCAGTCTGCTGCCAGCTGGAATTTATGAAATTAAAGGAGTCTTCAATAAGGGTGATGTTGTCGAAGTCTTTGGTGCAAATGGGTTATTAGGGCGGGGTGAGATCCTTTATTCCGACGAAGAATTAAAACAGGCGATGGGAAAGAGGACATCCGAGCTTATAATCACTTCCATAGAAGTTATTCATCGCGATAAATGGGTGAAAGCATAAAAAATCAATTTCAAGAAAAAAGGGGGAGTTTAGAAATGAGTGAAGTGACGGCGAAAGGAAAGGCAGCCAAAAAAGCCAGTTATCAGCTAATCGGATTGAGTACGGAAAAAAAGAATGAGGCACTTGGGAAAATTGCTAAACAACTTATTATCGATAAAGATTTTTTGATAAAGGAAAACCAAAAGGATCTGGAAGATGGCAGGAAAAAAGGTCTCAGCGAGTCTATCTTAGATCGAATTATGTTGAATGGTAACCGTATTGATGACATGGCAGCGGCCATTATGCTTTTAATCGATTTAAATGATCCGATTGGGGAACGCTTGGAAACGATTGAAAAAGAGAATGGTTTATTGGTTAAAAAACAACGGGTGCCTATCGGGGTAATCGGAATGATTTATGAAGCAAGGCCGAATGTGACCATCGATGCAGCTACATTATCCTTGAAAACGGGGAATGCTGTCATCTTAAGAGGCAGCTCGTCAGCCAAATACTCCAATATCGCACTAGTCTCTTCCATTCATAAAGCATTGGAGAATACGGAAATCCCTGTAGAAGCTGTTCAGTTGATCGAGGATACGAGTCGTGAAACCGCTAAGGAACTTTTTCATCTAAATGACTATTTAGATGTCTTGATTCCACGCGGCGGAAAGAACTTAATTGAAACGGTGATTAAGGAGTCCACTGTCCCCGTCCTTGAAACAGGAGCAGGCAATTGCCATATCTTCATCGATCAGACCGCAGATATCACGATGGTCGAGAAAATTGTCTTAAACGGTAAAACTCAGCGACCATCCGTATGCAATGCCATTGAAGGGCTTCTGATCCATGAAAAATGGTTTGAAGAAAATGGAGTGCGTATTCTGGAACTCCTGGACGAAAAGGGTATTGAATTATATGGAGATGAAGCGGTTTGCAGCTCCTTTCCGAGAGCGAAAACGGCTACGGAGGAAGATTGGTCAACTGAGTACCTGGCTTTAAAACTCAGCGTGAAAACTGTAAAAGGTGTATCCGATGCCATTGACCACATAAACCGATACGGTTCCAAGCATTCTGAAGCAATCCTAACGAGGGATGAACAAAATGCTTACGCATTTTTGAATAAAGTGGATGCCGCAGCCGTTTATCACAATGCTTCCACCCGTTTTACCGACGGCTTTGAATTCGGTTATGGCGCAGAAATCGGCATTTCCACTCAAAAGCTGCATGCACGCGGACCAATGGGTTTACCTGCCTTAACATCAAGCAAGTACTTCATATACGGCCAGGGGCAAATCCGGGAATAGAATTCATTTCTTTCATGGAAGGTTATTAAACCTCAATTAAGGGTATTGTACAATACATTACTTTTAAAGGAGCAGATACCATGGACAAGAGGTTTATAGCAATATATGATAATGAAAATGAAGCGACTTCAGCAGTCAAAAATTTAAAGGAACAAGGATATACATCCGATCAAATATCAGTAGTGGCAAAAAACATCGATAAATTACCAACTGAAGCAGAGGAAGTCAGCCCGGCAAAAACTGATGGATTAGTAGCCGGGGCAGCAGCCGGCGGAGCTGTCGGATTGACAGGCCTGCTTATTGGAATGAGTGCATTGGCCGTACCAGGAATAGGTCCGATATTGGCAGCGGGTCCGATTTTCACCACATTTGGCGGAGCCGCAGCCGGGGCAGCATCGGGAGCAGGCGGATTGAGAAAACCATTATTGGACATTGGACTGGAGGAAGCCGAAGCCGATCAATATCTAGAGGATATTAAGGCAGGGAAAATCCTTGTCATCGCCGATCCTTTTTAAGTTCGTAAGTAAAACCACCTTGAATGAACAGACTTATGATGTTTGAGAACTAAACTCCATAAAAACTCAAAATTAAACAGCTCTTATTTATTGATAAACCCCGTTCAGGATTCTTGAACGGGGTTAATCTGTTTGTAGGCTAATTTTATTGTCACTAACGATAAAATCAAAAGGAATTCCACATTTGTATGAAGAATAAAAGGAATATAGTCCTGTTAGCGTGAAAGGAAGGGGAATTATGGAAAATAACGTAGATGGAAGCCGCCCTTTAAGAAATTAAAGAGGCATGATGAAGTTCACCATAAGGATCATTATGATGATGTTGATGTTAAAAATCGTTCTCTAGTTTTAAATGAGATGACTGAATGTCCATTCTTTTTGTAATGATTAATATCATTCGAAATCCTTAAAAACCCAGGATAACAGGGTTTTTTATTTTTCAAAATGAAAAATCTTAATAAAATGCAGAAATAACCTCAAGCGTACTTATGGCCATTACTTTTCTTATCGCGGCTTTAAATGAAAACTTTTGCGGCGTATTAGCTACCTTTATTATATCTCGTCCTTATTTGACCTGGCTAGAATAACAGGTTGCCAGAGCTTACATCCAATAAGCCAAATTGATTTTACGCTGGAGGTGGGTATTTTGATAAAAATAAAACTCGTTGTTCCCCGAAAAGGGTATATTACGGATGCTTTTGAAAGATTTGAGGAGTTCAACAAGTTGGAAGATTCGGAAAATGGTGGTAACGTTTCAGTGAAGTTTGTTTTAGAGGAGGTAGTTGAGGATGCCGATAAGATTGGGAAGTTGAAACTTGATGCCGATGTAATCATCTCAAGGGGATTAATCACGAAACTATTAAAAGAATGCAATGAATCCATTCCTATCGTTGATATTCCTGTGCAGGGCATTGACCTCATTCGTTCCCTGCATGATTGCAAGGCACGTTTCGGCAGTAAAAAAGTGGCCGTCATAGGAGCTTTGAATATGATTTATGGCGTGGAAAACCTTTCGGATATCGTTGATTTGCCAATTCAGTCCTATATATTAAATGATATCGAGTCCTCAGTCAGTTTAGTGGATTTAGCCGCCAGAGATGGCTGTGAGGTTGTGTTAAGTGGGTTAAGTACCTGTAAATATGCTGAAGAGATAGGGTTGGGGGCCATTCTGGTTGATACTGGAAAGGAATCATTTCGGCAGGCGTTGATTGAGGCGAAAAGGGTAGCTCTTGTCAGCAGAAGGGAACAGGAGAAGACCAAGCGTTACCAAACGATTCTTAATTATGCCTATGAAGGGGTTATTGCAATAGATTTAAAAGGACAAATATCCGTATTCAATACGGCCGCTCAGGAGATATTAGCCATTTCCAAGGGGAGCTTAATTGGAAATTCTGTATACGATATATTAAAGCCCGGAACATTTCGTAATATGCTTTTAAGCGACGATGAATACGAAAAAGATACCGTTGCTTACCAATCCATTCAATTATCGGTAAAAAAGGTCGGGATATTTTTAAAAGGTAAAAAAGTGGGGGATATGGTCGCCTTTCAAGATGTTACCCGCATTCAGGAGATGGAAGGGAAGTTCTTTAGAAAGCTTCATTCACGCGGACATGTGGCAAAGTACACATTTGATGATATATTGTATCGGAGTTCGGAAATCAAGAGGACGATTGAAACAGCTCAACGTTATAGTGAAGTGGATTCAAACATTCTTATAATTGGAGAAACTGGAACGGGCAAGGAAATATTCGCCCAAAGCATACATAATCATAGCAATCGGAAAAATAACCCATTTGTTGCCATTAATTGCGCAGCGCTTCCCGAAAATTTATTGGAAAGTGAGCTTTTCGGATATGCAGAAGGAGCTTTCACGGGAGCCATGAAAGGCGGAAAGCAAGGATTTTTTGAACTGGCTCATAGAGGTACGATTTTTTTGGATGAAATAGGAGAAATCTCCCCAAAAATGCAAAGCCGGCTGCTGCGTGTCCTGCAGGAGCGTGAAATCATGCGCATCGGTGATGATAAAGTAATCCCTGTTGATGTGAGAATAGTGTCGGCAACGAACAAAGACCTCATGCAAATGGTAAAGAGTAATGACTTTCGGGAGGATCTGTATTATCGCTTGAGTGTGCTGGACCTTGTATTGCCTCCGCTTCGGGAACGCAGAGAAGATATTCCGTTATTGGTGAATGCCTTTATTCGGAAAGGTCATTCGGATCAGAAACAAATCAAAATTTCGGAAACTGCCATGAAAAGGCTGAGTGATGGGAATTGGGAAGGGAATATTCGCCAATTGCAAAATTTTTGTGAGCGATTATGCGCTCTTTATAAGAACAAGATAATTGATGTGTACGATATCGAAATGTATTTTCCGAATAAAAGTAATCAGAAAATACTTCTTTCGGAACAAAACGAAGAGATGGATATATCACCTGGGATACATTTATCCGAGCGTGAAAGAATTGTTCAAACGTTAATGAAGGTGAATTTTAACAAAGGAAAAGCTGCTTTTGAGTTAGGGATGAGTCGGACGACTTTATGGAGAAAGATGAAAAATTTGAATATCGAAACAAATTGAAACGGATTGAAACAAATTCATTCATTATGAAACAATTTGTTTACTTTATTTATCTCTTAATTTGAGAACGAATTGGCTTCTTTCTTGAATAAACGGATGTTTTTTATGTTGGCACAATAATTGTATATAAACAATGCAGTAGGAAAGGTTTTTCCTTCAAGGTTAACATGAAAGGTTGGTGGGAATGTGTGAGTCATTTAGTGTATATTCCTCAAGATATTGAGAAAGAGGGGAAAAGTTATTTAGTAGAAAAAGGCTTTAAGATTAAAGTAGGATCTGATTTGTCGCAAGAAATTCTTATGGAAGAAATCAAGGGTTGTGATGCAGTACTAACGAGATCAACGGCTGTAATAAATAGAGAAGTTATTACAGCAGCTGAAAACCTCAAAGTAATAGCCAAGTATGGAGTGGGCTTGGACAATATTGATATTGAAACTGCTACAGAGCGTGGCATTTATGTAACAAATACCCCAGAGGCAAATGCGAATTCTGTAGCGGAACATGTAATGGCATTAATTTTATCTTTGTCCAAAAACTTAAGCTTGGCTGACAAAGAGCTGCGCAGCGGGAATTTTGCTATCCGTAATCAACTTTTTGGTATGGACTTGGAAGGCAAGACTTTGGGGATTATCGGACTGGGGAGAATCGGTAGAATACTGGCAAAAAAAGCTTCCGAAGGCTTCGATATGAAAGTGATTGGCTACGACCCTTATGTTACCGCCAGCCCGAATTCTGGGCTGGAGATAGCAACAGATTTAGAATGGGTATTAAGAAACGCTGATGTTATTAGTCTGCATCTGCCGTTAACGAAAACAACAAAAGGAATAATAGGAAGCCGTGAGTTTTCCTGGATGAAAACTTCCTCCTTTTTTGTAAACGCTTCCAGGGGCGGTGTGGTGAAGGAAAGTGATCTAGTAAACGCTTTGCAAGCAGGCGAGATTGCCGGTGCCGGAATAGACGTATTTGAAGTTGAACCTCCTGATAAATGGAATCCACTTTTTAAATTGGATAATGTGATTGTCAGCCCTCATAATGCCGCTTTGACGAAGGAAGGTTCCGTACGCATGGCTGTACATGCCGCAATGCAGGTGGAACAAGTTCTTTCTGGGGTGAAACCGAACTGGGCTGTAAATGAGCCTTTAACTAAAGGGGTGTCAATGTAATCATACAAAGAAA
Source organism: Peribacillus sp. AS_2 (assembly GCF_026891895.1). Taxonomy (NCBI): domain Bacteria; kingdom Bacillati; phylum Bacillota; class Bacilli; order Caryophanales; family Bacillaceae; genus Peribacillus; species Peribacillus sp. AS_2. The sequence continues at coordinate 389,448 of NZ_JAPTGA010000002.1, read as the reverse complement.
ATTATCTGTATTTTCTGATAAATGAGGTTTGAAAGATTCGAGTTTGGCATTTGTTGATAAGGGTGGTGAACAAATGAAGAAAATAATCTATGTGATAAGTGCAATACCGGCACTTGGCTCGCTAGTGGTTATCAATCGAATTGAACCTTATGTGTTAGGGATTCCATTTGTTCTTTTTTGGGCGATATTATGGGTTTGTCTTACATCAATTTTTTTGATAATCGCCAATAGACTTGATCCTGCAACCGAGGAGGAAGAAGACTGATGAATGAAGCCCTGCTCGTTATCCTTTTCTTTCTGGTTCTGTGTATTTGGTTAGGGCTTCAAGCTCGAAAAGGTAAAAAAATGAGTTTGGAACAATGGGCCATTGGCGGAAGAGGCTTCGGCAGCTTTTTGCTATTCTTTTTGATAGCAGGTGAAATGTTTACGACATATACGTTTTTGGGGGCGAGCGGCGGAGCTTATCGATCTGGTATGCCTCCTGCCTTATACGCTTTTAATTGCTTCTATTTTGTAATCGCCTATTGGCTGTTGCCGCCTATTTGGAGATATGCAAAAAAAAATAATGTCATTTCTCAATCTGATTTTTATGACAAAAAGTACAACAGTCCGGCTTTAGGTGTTCTTGTGGCGGTAATTAGCGTCATTTCAATTATTCCATATCTGATCATGCAGTTGAAAGGGTTAGGTATTATCGTATCGGAAACCTCCTATGGTTCCATATCTCCAAATGTGGCTATAGTTTTTGGGGTAATTGCAATCACAATTTATGTAACGGCTTCAGGGATGCATGGAGTGGCGTGGACCGCGGTCATTAAAGATATCATGATTCTGACAGTTGTCGTCTTTATGGGGATTTATTTTCCACTTCATTATTACGGTGGTATACAGCCGATGTTTGAAGCAATCGATACAGCAAAACAAGGATTTTTGATTTTCCCGGAACAAGGTTTGAGTATCTCTTGGTTTATTTCAGCTACGATCATGACAGCATTGGCATTCTATATGTTTCCTCATATGTTGGCGGGAGTGTTCTCAGCAAAAAGTCCGAAATCACTCCGTTGGAATGCTGGGGTTATGCCAATTTATCAAGTAATCATCATTTTTTCATTATTTATTGGTTTTTCTGCGATTCTCCAAGTCCCGAATTTACAGGGAGCAGAAGCAGATTTAGCTTTATTTAAAATGGCGAAGATGTCATTTGATCCCTGGTTTGTAGGAGTTATTGGAGCATCAGGGGCAATGGCCGCCCTTATTCCCAGTTCACTCGTTTTGACGGCTACGGCCACGATACTTTCAAAAAATGTATATAAGGTATGGAAGCCGAATACATCGGATGACCAGCTACAAAGATTGAGCAGGATGTTAGTACCTGTCATTTCTATAGTGACTCTATATTTTACGTTCAATGGCGGGGAGTCGATTTTTACCTTGTATCTTATGGCATATAGCTTCATGGCACAGTTGTTTCCAGCACTATTTTTCAGTTTGTGGAAAAAGAATCCTGTCACGGTTCAAGGTGCATTTGCCGGCATGATCGTTGGAATTCTAATTGTTGTATACTCGACTACATCAGGTACGACACTTGCTACATTATTTCCATCTCTGCCGCAAGCCATACAAGATCTTGATGTAGGGTTAGCTGTATTATTCATCAACATCGCAGTAACTTTAGGAGTGAGTGCAGTTACTAGAAAAACTTCATTTGGGATGAAAGAAGATATTAAACAGGCTTCAGGAATGGAAAAGCTTGTTAAATGACAGTGGGAATCAGTCCAATATTCATATAATCATAGATTAATAGAATAAAAACACGTTTTCGAAAGCGGGAGGCTTGATTATGAAAGTCAGTGGAGGAAGAGCAGTCGTAGAAGTAATGGCTAAAGAAGGGGTAAAAAAAGCTTTTTGTGTACCAGGTGAAAGTTATCTTAGTGTAATGGATGCACTATACCAACATCCTGAAATAGAACTTATTTCCGCAAGACATGAAGGAGGTGCCTCCTTTATGGCGGAAGGGTATGCCAAGGCTTCAGGAGAGGTGGGGGTCTGTATGGCAACGCGTGGAGTGGGTGCTACAAACTTAGCTATCGGCATTCATACTGCTGCTCAGGATTCAACCCCTTTGATTGCGCTTATTGGCCAAGTCGAACGCCCTTTTAAAGAAAAGGAAGCATTCCAGGAAGTGAATTTGACGGGTTTTTTCAGTCATTTATGTAAATGGACGGTAGAGATCGATCGTGTGGAAAGAATCCCGGAATTATTGCAACGGGCTTTCCATATTGCGAGATCGGGGCGTCCTGGCCCTGTATTAGTGGCTTTGCCGCATGACATGTTGGAAGACGAGGCAGAGTTGAACATGAACCCTTCATATCGCTCGCTTCCTCCTCAACCACATATGGAAGATGTGAAGCAGGCGATGGATACGATACGAAACGCGGAGCGCCCCGTATTGATTGCTGGCGGAGGTGTGATTCATGCTAAGGCCAACAGGTTGCTTGTACAGTTTGCGGAGGCAATGAAACTTCCTGTCGTTACAGCTTTCCGTCGGTTTGACGCGTTTCCAAACTCACATCCTTGCTATGCAGGGTGGCTTGGATTTGGGACACCTCAATATTTACTTGATGCAATCCGGGATGCGGATGTAGTTTTGGCATTAGGGACACGATTCTCTCAAGTAGGAACACAAGATTACACCTTGCTTTCTAAAAGTTCAAAGCTGATCCATGTGGATATTTGTCCCGATATTTTTGGTAAAGTGTATGCTCCTTCTCTTGCCATTGAAGCGGATGCCAAGAGCTTTTTGGAACAAGCACTGCAAGCGCCAGAATCAGGATCTTTTATTTCAGGCGAAGATCATCTGAAAGAATTGCACGATGAATATATGGAATTTTCTGAACCGAAGGCCGATTACACAGAGGATTTCGTGGATATGGACGGATTGATGCATGATCTGGCTGTCTGTCTGCCGAAGGATACCATCATTACAAATGATGCAGGCAACTTTTTTGGATGGCTATCAAGATATTATCGTTTTGAACAAGAAAACACATATGTGGGGCCAACGTCGGGTGCAATGGGATATGGACTGCCTGCTGCTATTGGGGCAAAACTGGCGCAGCCTCACAAACATGTTGTTTCTATTTCGGGGGATGGTGGCTTCATGATGACTCTCCAAGAGATTGAAACCGCTGTAAGGTATAAAATTCCGACCATATCAATTGTTGTGAACAACAATATTTACGGAACAATTCGAGCACATCAAGAAAGGCATTTTCCAAACCGGGCTGTTGGAACTGACATATCTAATCCTGATTTTGCTGGATTGGCCCGCTTATTTGGGGCACATGGTGAAAAGGTTGAAAAAAATATTGATTTTGCGCCAGCGCTGCAACGGGCGATTACTTCAGGGCTGCCGTCTGTAATAGAAGTTGCAGTCAATCCAAAGATTCTATCTGTAGGCCAGGACAAGAAGGAAGTATACGAAAAGTTAATGTCTAATAATTAACTTTAGAAGTTAGCAGGACCCAATAAAAGGCATGTAAGGGAGGTATCATAGATGTTAAAACCATATATAGTTGTTGAATGGAATGATACGGAAACAGATGCTAAAGGCTGGCTGGTCGTCCATAACTTTGTAAAAGGATACACAGGCGGCGGTACAAGAATGCACCCAACGGTTACAAGAGAAGAGGTAGAAAGGCTGGCCGAGGCGATGGCTTATAAGTATGTAGCCTGTGAGTCTGAGACGACTGGCGGTTGTAAAGCGGGCATTGCCTATGATTATAAAGCGCCAGACGCATATGCAGTGTTAAGAAGATTTCTGATTGCGATGATGCCTTATATAGATATAGGGGTATCGTTAGGCAGTGATTTAGGTACCAAATATGAAGATGTACTCAAAATATTTAATGAATTTGGCATTGATATCCCCCTAACGAAATCAATGAAGCAGAATCCGAATGTTCTGCAAGGGATAAAAGATTTCGATGAACTGTTGACGACAAAAATCGACGGGTTGTTTTTAAACGATGTCGTTACAGGCTATGGTGTGGCATTTTCCGCAGATGAGGCTTGGAAATTTAAAGGCGGAAAAGCCGGAGCGAGAGTCGTCATTCAAGGGTTCGGCTGTGTAGGCGCAAGCTGTGCATTGAAAATGTTCCAGTTAGGTTATAAAGTTGTGGGAATTTCCGATGCAGCCCTTTTGGTTACATGTGACGAAGGATTGGATGTCCAAAAGCTCATTGATCATAAAAATATGTACGGGGAAATGGATAAAGCCTTTTTTGAACCGAGTTATGATGTAAGGCCAAACACGGAATGGCTCGACATTGATTGCGACATTTTAATTCCGTCCGCATTGGAGGATGTCATCCACATATCCAATGCTAAAAGCGTAAAAGCGAGTTTGATTGTGGAGGCGGCAAACATTCCCCTTTCTCCCGAGGGAGACGAGATCATAAAACAAAGTGGTATTGATGTTGTCAATGATTTCGTTGCCAACCTGGGGGCGATAAGATTTTATGATGCGGTTATTTTCGGACTGATTAAACCAAATCCACAAGCTGTCGTCGATGATATAGAAAAACTATGCAGGAAAAATACGTATCATTTGTTTACTCAAGCAAAAAAACAAAAAAAATATCAAAGAGAAGTAGCTTATGAAATATTTAAACCGACAATCAGCGACTTGCCGGAATATGCAGTGCCTTCCGAAGCGTTATCGGGGAACTCTCGTTAACTTGTGTTAATCATGAAAGTGTTCAGGCAGTTTATCAATCAGGAACGGGGGGGAATTCATGCAAACAGAAGATGAAAATCAGCCAAAAGAATTACAGCGTTCAATGAAGAGCAGGCATTTATTCATGCTCTCCTTAGGTGGGGTAATTGGAACAGGTCTTTTCCTGGGATCAGGATATGCAATCGGTGAAGCTGGACCCTTAGGAGCGATTGTTGCCTATTTGGTCGGTGGTTTATTAATGTACTTGGCGATGATTTGTCTCGGTGAATTATCGGTAGTGATGCCGGTGTCCGGTTCCTTTCAGGTCCATGCAACGAAATTTATTGGTCCCGCCACTGGATTTGTCATTGGCTGGATTTACTGGCTAAGCTGGGCTCTTTACGTAGGCCTGGAATTTGTAGCGGCCGGTTTGCTCATGACCAGATGGTTTCCCGATATACCAGTATGGATATGGTGTGTGATATTTACGGTCCTTTTATTCACTATAAATGCATTGACTACGCGAAGTTTTGCAGAGACCGAGTATTGGTTCTCCGGGATTAAAGTGCTTGCCGTCATTCTCTTCATAATTATCGGTGCAGCAGCGATGTTTGGCTTGATTCATATGGAGGATGCACAACCTGCTCCGTTCCTTTCCAATTTTATAGGAGATGGACTATTTCCTACAGGGTTCACGGGTGTTTTCATATCGATGATGACAGTCGTATATGCTTTCCAGGGATCGGAAATCATGGGTGTTGCAGCAGGAGAGACGGAAAACCCGCAACAAAGCATTCCGAGAGCGATTCGAAACATCGTAATACGTGTGCTGCTTTTCTATGTACTGGCAATCATTGTTCTATCGGCCATCGTTCCTTGGAAAGAAGTCGGTGTACTGGAAAGTCCATTTGTTACCGTGTTTGAAATGGTAGGCATTCCTTATGCAGCAGACATTATGAATTTCGTAATTTTGACGGCGGTCCTCTCTGTAGGAAACACGGGTCTGTTTGCTTGTACAAGAATCCTTTTCTCCCTTTCTCAAAACGGTATGGCACATTCTTCATTTGGAAAGCTCAATCGGCGCGGTGTACCTATGAACGCCTTACTAGTCACCATGGTCTTTGCCTTGCTGTCGCTGCTTACTAGTGTAGTAGCGGAAGAAACGTTATTCGTTGTGCTGCTTTCCATAAGCGGGGTTGGAGGGGTGCTTACTTGGATGGCGATTGCGTTCGCACAGTACAGATTCCGCAAGCAGTATATCAGAGCAGGCGGAAAGGTTGAAAATCTGAAGTTTAGAGTACCTTTTTTCCCGTTTGCCCCGATTCTCTGCATCATTATGTGTCTAGGTATTTTCGTATTCACCGCTTATGATCCGACACAGCGAACTTCGTTGTATTGGGGATTGGGCTTCGTCGTTGCTTGCTATATATTTTACTATTTCAGATATGCGCGAAGGAACGTCGAGGTTCCAGCCTTAAAAACTGAACAGACCAATGATTTTATTCAATAGTGATTATTATATGCAAGATATAAGAAAACGGTCGTTTAAGATTCATTTAGAAGTGCAGTTAAAAGCAAAACCTATAATTTATAGAAGTAGAATAATAGAATACGGAGGAAATAGTATGCGTTACTTAAATTATATTAATGGAAAATGGAAAGAACCCACTACAGGGGAGTATAGAGAAAATCTTAGTCCCCATGATGGTGAAAATTTAGGAGAATTTCCATCTAGTGCGGCGGCTGATTTACATGATGCAGTGGCAGCCGCAAAAAGTTCATTCCCTTTATGGAAAAAACTTTCGTTTCAGCAACGGGCTTCATATTTGCAAAAAGCAGCTGATATTTTGAAAAAGAACATGCAGGAAGTAGGTCAAGATTTGATAAAGGAAGAAGGGAAAACATTCTTGGAAGGGATGGGGGAAGCCAATCGGGCTGCCAGCATACTTGAATATTATGCTGCTGAAGCTCGGCAGCCACTCGGGGAAGTAATTCCTTCAGCCAATGCCAATACATTTTTATATACTACCCGCACACCGCTCGGTCCGGTGGGTTTGATTACACCATGGAACTTTCCTATCGCCATCCCTGTATGGAAATTGGCGCCGGCCCTGATTTACGGGAATACAGTCGTGATTAAACCTGCTGATCTTACACCTAAATCTGTCCATCATGTGCTAAAGGCATTTGATGAAGCGGGTCTTCCGCCCGGTGTCATCAATTGTGTATTCGGAAGGGGTTCCGTCATTGGTGCTGCATTAGTGGAACATCCTGATGTGAAGGCTATATCTTTTACGGGCTCGAATCAAGTAGGTCAGCAAATTCAAAAACAAGCCATTGAACATGGAAAGAAAGTGCAAGCGGAAATGGGAGGGAAAAACCCGCTTGTCGTCCTCGCCGATGCTGATCTTGAAAAAGCAGTGGAAATAGCTATAGGCGGAGCTTTTAAATCCACAGGGCAAAAATGCACAGCCACTAGCCGGGTGATTGTGGAGGAAGGAATTTATGAAGAGTTCCGGGAACGGCTTGTCGCACGGACGAAAGAATTAAAAGTGGGCAACCCGCTCAACGAAGAAACATATATAGGTCCGGCTGTATCTAAATCACAACGCGATGGCGTGCTTGAAATGATCGATGTTGGGAAATTAGAAGCTACACTTTTATGCGGAGGGGAGATCCCGGCAGAAGCGGAATTGGCGAATGGTTTTTATGTCCTGCCGGCTATCTTTGAAAATGTTCCTCAACATGCCCGCATTGCACGTGAAGAAATCTTCGGACCAGTCATCGCCCTTTTTAAGGCTGGAAATTATGAGGAAGCAGTTAAGATGGCAAATGATACAGAGTATGGATTGAGCGCAGCCATTTGTACAAACAATTTAACATTGGCTCAACGGTTTATTGAAGATGTTGAAGTGGGTCTTGTTCATGTCAATTCGGAAACGGCAGGAACCGAACCGCAAATGCCATTTGGCGGATGTAAAAGTTCAAGTGCGGGCAGCCGTGAACAAGGGAAGAGTGCCGTTGAATTCTATACAGAAGTCAAGACAGTCTATATGGATCGGATATAACTAAAATAGAATTAAGCGTTTTTAAACTTGTAAATTAGATCAAAAACAGGAGGGGATTTCAAAATGTCCACGAAAGAAAATGTACAGTTCAGCCCAACACTGCCTTATTCACGGTATGTCGATCCAGAGGTATTCAATGAAGAAAGCAAAAAGATTTTCAGAAAGAGTTGGATTTTGGCGGGGCATGCAAGCCAAGTGGAAAAGGTAGGCGATTTCATGACATTGGATATCGCCGGAGAGCCTATTATCGTTTCTCACGGGACCGATGGTGAACTGCGTGCTTTCTACAATATTTGCCCTCATCGCGGAATGAAAGTAGAAAACGCCGATAAAGGAAATAAGAAAATTTTACAATGCGGATACCATGGATGGACGTTCAAATTAGATGGAAGTGTAAATAGAGCCCCTAATTTTAAAACGAATGAGCTGGGGATACACAGCTGTATGAAATCCATTCGCATAGAAGTTCAGAATGCCATGATTTTTGTCAATCTTGACAAAAATGCACCCCCTATGGCAGAAGCATATCGGGAATTTTTAGAGGAAATGAAAGAGTATCCATTCTTTGATTCACTGAAACTAGTTAGGGAAACCCGTCGTGTGGTAAAAGCTAATTGGAAGGCCGTTGTTGACAATTACCTTGAATGTGATCATTGTTCCATTGCTCATCCTGGCTTTGCTAAATCCTTTGATTTAGCAAACTTTTGCACAACGACACATGACAAATTCACCTATCAATATATGACAGCAAGCAAGAATGGCGAAGGGGACCAAGCGCGTTTTTATTGGGTTTGGCCAAATATGATGATTAACGTTTATCCAGGAGACGGAAACGTGAATACCATTCAAGTAATTCCCGTTGATGCTGTGACGTCGTTAGGTATTTATCGGGATTATTCCTTAGATGAAAAAACAACCATAGAAAAAGAAGAATATTTTAAATTTGTTGATCAAGTACGTCAGGAAGATTTTGATTTAGTGGAAAAACTGCAAAAAGGATTAAGTTCCGAGGCATTTACAAATGGAATCTTTTCTCCAACAGAACATGCTGCAGTCTATTTTCATGAACTCATTGAAAATAAGCTCCAGAACTAACCACTGAGCTCTCAATTGGAATGCACTAAAATAGGAACGTTCATGGAGAATTTGTAAATGAAAAAACCTAAGCAACCAACCAGTGTGGTTCGGCAGTTTACCGGAGCATACTGGTTGAGTTGTTTTTTTTGTGCCGCCTTTTTTGCCTTATTTGTTATGAAATTTGCGAACTTCCTTTTATTTATTCGGAGTGGGAGGATTTGTTCTTCCATTGTTGTTCTTCAGCAAGAAACTCAAAAAAAACATTCATGGCAGTAAGCGGTTGCTCATTTACTCGTTTAAAGTAGTTGTTTTTTCTGGCATCTGTTAAATAGTTGCTTTTTTTGATTCTCTCCAACATATATTTTTGACTCATTTTCACTATTTCTCTTTGGTTGTGTTTGTTTTCTTTTAATAAGGCAAATCCTACAGCTCCCACCAATGCATAGATTCCAAGTGCGATTTTCGAAATGGGTAAAGAGTCGTTCTTAAATAAGAGAAAAAAAAGATTAATGATGGAAAAGCCTATCATCACTGTTGAAAAAAAACCGTATTTCATATTTTTCTTCAACAAGGGGGACAACTTTAATTGAAGTTGTTCGATTTCGTTTTGCATGAAACCGGGTATATTATTTATTTTGATATTCATTGTTTCCTCCTTATTATCTTGCACCAATAAATATATGGCACTGTAAAATCGTATTTATTAATGAAATAGGAAAAGGAACCTATATATATCTTATCGTTTGGAAACATGTTTGTCATTTAATATACTCTTGGACCTTTTTGAGAGAAAAGTAAACGCAGTGACACATGTGGATAATCAATGGAATGCCCTGTTATATGTGTTGAAAAAATTTTTGAAGTATGAGGAGTCGAAATACAGATCATTTACCTTAATAAATCAATAGTGGTATGAATGATGAATAGATTATGGTAAAATGGTCCTCAAATGGAAGTTTTATTTTTCGTTTTTTCATTATTTATAGTTATGGATGACCTTCCCGCGCCTTTTTTTGTCATAATTACGTGACTAATGTGGTATTTAGTACTTTTAAATCGAGTTTTGGAACAAATCAATATATAATTAGAAGGCGAGATAGTAGATTCAAAGATTAAGGAGGGACATAGAATGATGGAATGGGCTCTGATCATTTTGTTCACTGCAGCAGTATTACTGTTCATTTTATCGTTTATTAAAAAGGACTCTGTAAAAGTGGACAGTCAATTGGAACAGATTGCCAGCACTTTTGGGGATGAAATGAATGTATTACAGGAAAAAATCAGGAACATCGAGATAGATGCTGAAATTACGGTGCAAGAGGCAGGCATTTTGGCAATGTCTTCCGAAAAGCGAAATATGTTGCGTGAAGTACTCGACCTACATAAGCGAGGCTATTCATTTGAAAGCATCGCACTTAAGACAAAACAGCCGGAAGAAGAAATAGAACGGATGCTTACTCCTTACATGAAAACGACGAATGAAAGGAGAAATGTGGCCAATGACATCTAAATCAATGCGCAGCTTTGCCGGAGGCCTTGTTGTTGCCGCAGGCTTATGCGGTGCAGTGTACTTCTTTGGTCCAGGTGAAGCGACCGGCACGTCTGAGAAACTATCAGAAGATGAAATGAAAGAGTCTCTGGCTTCAGAAGGGTATGTCATACATTCCGAAAAAGAATGGGAAGATCAGATTGCTGAAGCACAGTCGGTTAAAGATAAGGCGGAGGCGGAAAAAGAAACGGTAAAAGAACCAACGGAAAAAATCATATACCGTACAGTTCTTACTGTGTCTAAAGGCTCGACAAGCATCGATGTGGGTAAAAACCTGCAAAAAGCAAAAGTCATCAAAAATGCCAATGAGTTTTCCGACGCGGTTGAAAAGAAGGGCAAGGCCAACGGATTACGACCTGGAACATATGTGGTGGATAGTGCGATGACGACGGAAAAAATAATTTCCATCATATTTAAATGAACATAAAAATGACCATCGGTAAGATGGTCGTTTCAGACTGTAGACAAACTCGATTTTCATCGAGTTTGTCTACAGTTTTTTTGCTTGTACAAATTTGGAGTTTGATTGGAGACGCTTGCGTCGAGGAGGCTTGGCAGACAGTCGGCGGAAAGGGAGCGGGTTTCTGAAATCAACTGGCATGCTTTTTTATATTTTTTTTAACTTAATCTTTGTCCGCACTCCGGCCCACACTGCAATGATAAGTCCTCCAATCGTATCCGCGATTAAATCGATCATTGTATCTTTATTTCCCCCGCCTTGCAGTGTCATTCCGAATAATTGATCAGAACTAAATTCGTAGATCTCCCATATGACACCTCCAAGTGCCGAGAAAGAAAGGGTGAACAAAAAGACGAACCAAGGGGATATCTCTTTGCCCGCATTTCTGTATACCAATCGTTCATATAAAGCAATTCCCGTAAAAGCAAGAAGGGAACCGCTTAACAAATGCAAAAATGTGTCCCACCAACCCAGTCCATACCAACCTAAAATAGATCCTAAAAATTGTGAACCGAATAAGAAGATCAAATAGGAAATGACAATTGGCAAATTGAATTGAAGCTTGGTAAATAAGGCCAGTGAAAGGGGAATTGCCCCACATACCACACCGCCTATCGAAACCAGTGATTTGAAAGTTTCATCGGCTGTATAGTAATAAATAGATAAAGCTCCCATGAAAAGTACATACACTAAACTTAATGAAATAACTAGCTTACGATTCATATGATTACCTCAACAAATCATCATAATTTTAATTTTTGTATACTAGAATAAATGGAAATGAGCAGGCCGCCGGTTAGTCCGAAAATTATATCATACATGGTATCTTTGTTCCCGCCTCGCTGCATGGTATGAGTAAAAGTGAGATCTCCCACAAATTCATATATTTCCCAAAAAACAGTGACACAAGCTGAAAGTGAAAGAACAAAAAGGAAAATGACCCACCTTGAAGTGTCTTTTCTCGCTTTTTGAGGGATGTAAAGTTTATAAAGGGCAATCCCCACAAATCCCACGAAGATGCCTTTGTAGAAGTGAAGTCCAGAGTCCCACCATTTAAAATCAATATAAAAATTTGCGATGGATCCTAAAAATGCCGTACAGAAAACCAAAACATAATAGCCGATTATGATTGGAATGTTAAAGGGATTATTTTTTACAAATAGCAATGAAATGGGCAAGGCACTTACCACCATTCCGCCAAGAGCTACCATCCATCGGGAAGAATCATCTTTTTTAAGGTAAAAGATGAGTAACCCAGTCATGAATGCTATAAATACCAAACTAAAAATAATGATTATTTTATGTTTCAATATACTCACCTCATTCGTAAATATTCATTACGATCATCCAATCGAGCCAGATTGAACCCGGAAAAAATGACTAAGTCTCCAACTCACTCAGTATATGATCACATTTTTATTGGCTACCATGGTGCTTTTTAAAGATGTTTCTAAATTTAGCCGTTATAAACAATAATAAAGGCATGACCAGACCAAAAGCCGCTGCATGAAATAACCATATATTTTTATTGTATTCCCCGGATGAAGAGACCGTCGGAAAAACAATCAATGAATAAAAAACCATTATCACCCCTAAAGCTGTAGTAAATGGCCGATAATCCTTTATATTGAAAATGTTTGAAAATACGACAACCGAAACATAAAAATACATAACCGTCCTCGTATAGGTTGTGAAAATCCAAATAGTGGCAATTACTGCTTCGATCCGCATGAGGAAATTCCCTACATTTATTTTTTTTGCCATCGTGTAACTTGGAGCAATATTTCTTGCGGTGTTATCGGGTCCAAGAACCAAGATATCCAGCATGATAACCAGAATTAATATGATTCCTCCGATCAAAGTGCCAATATAAAAGGCTTTTCCCCCTTGTTTTCTTTCATTTACTTTTGAAGGGAAAATCATTAAAAACATAACAGGGGAAAGCGTGAACACGCTGACATAAAAAAGTATCGCCCGTATTAAGGGTTTAGTGCCTCCTTCAAATACTGGCTGAATGTTTTGAATGTTTGCTTGAGGAATGATGGAAACCAAAAAAATAATCAGTAATAGTAATACGGGAATGAAGAATATTTCCAACGTGCGTGTAAAAGTTTCAAAACCAAGGCGGACTGTAAAGATCACTACTGCAGCTAACAATATATTTAAAGCTACAAGAGGAGTATCCGGCATCCAGAAAGTTTTAATGAAATTCCCCACATAATAGGTGGTCTCAGCAGCAGTTGAAAAAGACCAGAAGAAAAATGTGAGATTGATCATCTTTCCGATTAACTTACCGAAAACCTTTTCATTTATTTGATCTAAAGCGAGATCAGGATATAAATTTCCAACCCTGATGTAAAACCATACAAAAATTAATGCGATTCCTGTTCCAAATAATGCAGCAAGCCACGCATCCTGCTTTGCAAAACCAGCTAAAGGAGAAGGAGTATGTAAAATAACCGTTCCTACCGAATACAAGAGGATTAAAATCATCAATTGATGTGATGAAATTTTGAAACTACCAGGCATTATTTTTCACCTATATGTTTGTTCCTTCCTTCTTAATACTCCCTATTTTTGGCTATTCTTGTTCAAGTTATTCACACGGACATCAATTGCCTATCTTCAACAATCCACCCCCGTTACATCAATCGGTCGCGAATTTTCTGCCTTTTTACTGATGTAGCTCTACTATACAATCATAGAATTACTGACCAAGAGAAAGTAATTTAATTCCTTAGTCCCGAACCATAATGGTTTAGGAAACGTTTATTGTTTTAATCATTGCCTAACTTTTTCAGTAATTCCTCCTATTACTTGATAGGGACCTTCTTAACTTTCCTGGAAGATATTAATTGCACTGAACGTGAACATTTCCTTTGATATGGCACAATTCTTGCAAATGATTTATTGGTATATCTAATATTTGGAGAAAGGAAGAGGAACTGTTGGACATATTGAAAAATATTTAAGCTCTAGGTTATCAAGCATATTTGATAGGCTTTAATGTCAGAAACTAAATCCGGATTCATAAAGGGCAAGGCGAAGCGGTTAAACTTAAAATGTTAGGAGAAATTAGTATGAAAATACCAGTGGAAAATATAGTAGAGTTAACTGTAGAACATCAATTTTTACAGGCTTTTCCTATATTGAGTCAGTTACGTACAGATTTGACTTTAAAGGAATATCTAGATTTATTAAATGATATGCGTAAGGAGGGGAAACGGTTATTTGCTTTATATCATGATACAAGCATTGTAGCATTAGCAGGTATTAGCTGGCGTGAAGATTCATATAATGAACGCTATGTTTATGTACAAGATTTGGTTACTGATGTAAATCATCGTCCTAGTGGCCTTGGATATAATCTGCTCAGTTATATACATAATTGGGCAAAAGAACAAGGAGCTGAATATATTACATTGGAAGCTTGAAATAGGCGCCTTGTCACCCATATTAGGATGGGGAAGAGGCGTAGTCTTTTTATCGTACATATGTACCGGAAATGAAATGTTGCGACTTCAAGAGTGTAGGGAAAATGGGGACGAAACAATTATAAAAGTTGAGTTTGGAAAAAATAGGTATTAATATACTTGGAATGAAAACAAGTAGAAGGAAAAAGCTCTTTACTCCCTAATTCTTGCCATCCAAAAATTAGTTGAAAGCTTTTAAAAACTCTGTGGAAATCTGCAGGGTTTTTTTTTGCTCTAAACCATCCCTTTTTCTGTAAATTTAGTCCAATATTGGATTATGCGAAGATTGGGCAATCTATGCATTTACTCATAGAGAATGCTTTTATACATAATTTCCAATGGATTTGATTTAGATTGTGCACCCTGCCAAATTGATTCTAAAAGGCAAATTTTTTCCGAGTTTGAAAAGATGGCGGGATGTGGTTGATAACAATCGTGGATTTAAGGGAAAAAGTGAAATTTTGATAAAAGATTATCATGTGTATAATGTTTTTTTGCACAGCGATTTATTTTACCTACATGGATATAATTGCTGCGAAGGTGAAAACCTAATTTTAACAAGCTTTTGGTTATGAGGGGGTTAGCATTGAAATCTCGAGTTCCTATCCCATTGAGGAAGTTAATTGAAGATAAACAATCGGTGAAAAATAAAAAACAACAAGAAGACCTGAATCAAAGCGAAAATCCAAACTCCAACAAAACTAAAAATCAAAACCAAAATCCAGTTACATCCCAAAACAGAAGTAAGGACTCAAAGAATCATCAAACAAAACTTATATCCCCTGATCTTCAATATAATATAGACCATATTAAGAAAACGTTAGGAAATAGTTCAGACATCGTTATAAGGGATTTCCAAGCAGGTAAAAATGGGGAAATTAAGTTAGGCATCGTATACACAGATGGATTAACGGATTCTGCTTCCATCCAGGATTTAATCCTCGACACTTTGATGGTACAAATTCGGAACTCTGACTCGGACGTAGCGGTCCCTGATTGTTTTGAATTGATAAAATCACATACTCTTCCTGTAGGGGGAATAGTGGAAATAACAGAGTTTCAAAAGCTTTTCAACCATGTTTTATCAGGAGACACGATGTTATTGATGGACGGCTCCCCAAAAGGATTGGCACTCGGCTCGAGAGGGTGGGTCGATCGCGGAGTTCAAGAACCTTCCTCCCAAACAGTAGTAAGAGGGCCAAAGGATGGATTTACTGAAACGCTGCGAACAAATACTGCCTTAATAAGACGGAGAATAAAAGATCCTAACCTTTGGCTTGAAACAAAGCAGATTGGAGAAAAAACGCAAACGGACGTTGCGATTATGTATTTAAAAGGTGTTGCCAATGATAAAACGGTTTCAGAATTGCAAAGCCGGTTAAATCGAATCAATATAGATGCGATTCTTGAGAGTGGATACATTGAAGAGCTTATTCAGGATGAAGTATACACTCCATTTCCAACGGTTTATAATACGGAGCGTCCTGATGCTGTAGCCGCTGCCATTTTAGAAGGGAGAATTGCGATAATGGTTGACGGAACGCCATTTGTCCTTATCGTTCCAGCACTGATGGTGCATTTTTTTCAGTCCAGTGAAGACTATTATCAACGGGCAGATATTGCCACATTAATTCGAGTATTACGGTATTTATCCTTTTTCCTAGCTTTGCTAACACCGTCACTTTATGTAGCTGTTTCGACTTTTCATCAAGAAATGCTTCCTACTCCATTACTCATAAGTCTTGCTTCCCAACGAGAGGGAGTTCCTTTTCCTGCTTTTGTGGAGGCGATGCTGATGGAGGTAGTGTTTGAAATTTTGCGTGAGGCAGGTGTGAGGATGCCAAGGGCAATCGGTTCATCCATTTCCATCGTTGGTGCATTAGTAATTGGACAGGCTGCTGTGGAAGCAGGGTTCGTTTCAGCAACAATGGTTATCATCGTGTCCTTAACAGCCATCTGCAGCTTTGTGTTTCCAGCCAATAGTATGGCCAGCGCTTTTCGGATGCTTCGATTCTTGTTTATGATCCTTGCCGCTACATTTGGATTATACGGGATCATTTTGGGGCTGATCGTGATGGTCCTGCATTTAAATAGCTTAAGATCTTTTGGTTTACCATATTTAGCTCCAAATGCACCATTCATTTTACAAGATCAAAAAGACAACATCATTCGTATGCCACATTGGTCATTATTAAAGCGGCCCCGATTGATCAGTAAAAATGATACAGACAGGGGAGATGTCAGTTCTCCGAAACCACCTAGTTAAAATGATGAGATTATGAGGGTTTTTCGATGAAAAAAATGCTAAAGGTATTTTTAATGTTACCTATAATTTGTTTATCCGGCTGCTGGAGCAGCATTGAGTTGAATGAACTTGCCATCGTTACTGCCATGGGAATTGATAAAACGGAAGATGGGTATCTTGTAAGCGTCCAAGTTCTAAATCCGAGTGAGCTGGCAGGTGATGCCAGGTCTGGCCGCACGGAAGTTGTAACCTTCAGGAAAAGCGGTGTAACCATTGCTGAAGCAATAAGAAGCCTATCAACTGATGTACCAAGGAGGTTATATGTCGCACATCTTCGTGAAATTGTCTTTGGTGAGGAAATGGCCAGGGCAGGAATTGCAAAGCCTCTGGATGTCCTTTCCCGGCAAAAGGAATTGCGTTCCGATTTCTATATGACTGTTGCGAAGGGTTCAACTGCTTATGATACGCTTAATGTGCAAACGGCCCTTGAAAAAATACCGGCAAATAAAGTTTTTGACTCCTTGGAAAATTCGGAGAGAAGATGGGCGCCGACAAGGACGGTCACTTTGGATGAGCTGGTCAGCAGTATCGTCAGCAAAGGCAGGCAGGCCATGCTAACGGGGATTCTAGTTTATGGTGATCCCGAATCCGGAAGCAATGTTACGAATGCACAAAATATCTCCCCGAAATCCGGTTTGCGATTGGATTATCTTGGAGTATTCAAGAAGGATAAACTTGTCGGCTGGTTAAACAGGAACGACAGTAAAGGTGTTAGTTACATTACAGATCATGTTAAGTCCACTGCGGTAAACATACCATGTGAAGGTGAGCAAATTACGGTCAACACGACTAGTTCAAAAACGAAAATCAAGGGGAAAGTGAAAAACGGAAATCCAAAAATTGATATAAATGTAACGTCAGAAGGGAGTATAGGTGAAGTTGAATGCACTATCGATTTAACCAAACCTGAAAAAATCGAAGAATTGAATAAAAGATACGCAAAAGACATTAAGGATAAAATAGAAGGATCCATAAAAACGCTTCAAACGAAGTATCGAAGTGACATCTTCGGTTTTGGTGACGAAATTCATAGAACCGATCCTAAAGAATGGAAGCGTTTAAAAGGAAATTGGGATCAGGAATTCGCAAATTTGGACGTGAATGTAACCGTTACTGCAAAGATTCGCAATTTAGGGACGATATCAGATTCTTTTCAAAAAGAAATTGAGGAGTAAAGACCAATGTGGGCAATTATTGGAACAGTTTGTACTGGAGCTATTATTTCATTTTTCGAAATACCGCCTCTTATTAAAAAGAAATGCTGGAAGGAAATTGTCATTTTTATTTTATTGCTTTTAATTGGCATGACGTTGAGTATTTTAATAATCAAGGATATTACCATTCCCACCCCTATCGACTGGATAACGAAAATATATAGTCCACTCGCTCATTTCATGGATCGCATTTTATCCTAGGGAGGAATGGAATATGCTTGAAAAAGGAAAAATCAGCTCTGGTGAATTTCTTATAATGGTCATCATATTCACCATTGGAGGAGCGATACTTACTTTACCTTCCGTACTAGTTTCATTAGCAAAACAGGATGGCTGGATTGCTTATATTATAGCTACTCTCATCGGGTTATGTTTCGTTCTGTTATTTACCCGGCTCGCCTTACTTTACCCATCCATGAATTATATAGAAGTTAATGAAAAAATATTTGGGATATGGATCGGGAAGATCTCGGCACTGCTTTTCCTATTATATTTATATTACCTTTCTTCAGCGTTACTTAGTGAAATTGGGAATTTTTTTTCAACACAGGTTCTAGTTGAGACACCTATGG
This sequence comes from Peribacillus sp. AS_2, assembly GCF_026891895.1. Lineage (NCBI taxonomy): Bacteria > Bacillati > Bacillota > Bacilli > Caryophanales > Bacillaceae > Peribacillus > Peribacillus sp. AS_2. The sequence goes on along the minus strand of NZ_JAPTGA010000002.1, from coordinate 371,013 downwards.
AAATGATTATGATCTTGTTTATATTAACAAGCTTATTTGGTGCACGGCTAGGATTGGAAGTCATCTGCCGAACGGCATTAATCTTTTTCCCTTGGCTAGTACTGCTGCTTTTCATATTATTCGTGTTTCTTATCCCGGACATCAAAATCGATAATATGCTACCTGTATTTGAAGAAGGCATGAAACCGATAATGAGGGGATCATATCACTCTTTAGCCCTGCCTTATGTTCAGCTTGTTTTCTTTTTAATGATCACTCCATATGTACATGAAAAGGCTGAAATGAAGAAAAGCTTTTATTTAGGAACCATATTAGGTGGCGGCGTTCTATTCTTAGTGATCATTTTCTGTATCCTTGTATTGGGTGCTGATAATACAGCAAGATTAACCTACCCTTCGTATAAACTGGGAATGAGGATAAGCATTGGTGATTTTTTTGAAAGGGTCGAGGTCATTGTAGCCTTCATATGGGTTTTTACAGAGTATTTTAAGTTGACCATATGCTTTTATGGACTCGCCTTGGGACTAGCACAATTGATGGGACTGCAAAATTACAAAATACTTCTATTCCCATTAGCTTTTCTAATTCTCACGTTTACCATCTTTTCGCATCCCGATCTTGTGCATTATCAACACTTTATGGCTACAGCTTGGACACCCTTATCCTTAACGATTTGTTTTATTCTGCCATTGTTATTATTAACAGTTGGGAAAATTAGGGGAAGGTAAGGGGGCGTCACTTGTCCAGGTGGACATTACTTACATCTGGAAAAAATTTAACATGAAAATTTTGATGGGACATGGAAATGGAGTAAATAAAATATTCTGACAAATCCATTGACTAAAGAAAGCTGATGATTTAATATAACAATATATAACATTACATAATGTTGTATATCAAATATTAAAGGAGTGGGAAAATGAGTAAATCGGTTATGAATGTAAAAAGTAATGTAAAAACAGTATTGGATCAATTAAAGGGTAAGAAAATTAACAATATTTATTTGGTAGCATGCGGGGGATCTTCTGCCATTATGTATTCAGCCAAGTATATACTGGATCGTGAAGCTAAAAATATAACCTCCGATCTGTATAGTTCAAATGAGTTTATACATCGCAATCCACAACAACTAGGGAGGGAATCTTTAGTCATTTTATGCTCGATGTCCGGAACAACTCCTGAAACAGCTGAAGCGGCTAAGTTTGCAAAAAGTAAAGGTGCGTTTACAGTGGCATTAACGAACGAACCAGCATCACCATTGGCCCAAAATGCGGACCTTTATATTAAATATGAATGGGGGAACGGTGTAAACGCCTTCGATACAAACCTCAGTGTTTTATATCAATTAGTTTTTGGTGTACTTCATATGGCGGAAAACAATGAAAAGTTCGGCAAACTGGTATCAAGTTTGGAGAACTTACAGCCAGTGTATGAAAAAGCCCTTGAGCAAGAAGCTTCCAATGCAAGGGTATTCGCACAATCTCATGCAAAAGAACCTGTTATCTATACAATGGCAAGTGGTTCAAACTATGGGACAGCCTATTCTTTCAGCATTTGTATCTTAATGGAAATGCAATGGATACACTCACATGCCATTCATGCTGGTGAGTACTTCCATGGACCATTCGAAATTATTGACGAAAATGTACCGTTTATCATTCTAATGGGATTGGATGAAACAAGACCATTGGAAGAAAGAGCATTATCTTTTTCTCAGCGTTATGGCAAAAAGCTAACGGTGTTAGATGCAAAACAGTATGAACTTGATGGTATTGATGAAGAAGTAAAAGGATATATTGCACCGCTTATCTTAAATCGTGTATTACGTCAATATGCAGATGAATTAGCGGAAGCGCGTAATCATCCCTTAAGCAAAAGGCGTTATATGTGGAAAGTAGAATACTGATAGCCGGAGAAAACTTAATATTCTGTATATTTTATTTGCAAATTATACTATAATGTTTTATAACATTATAGTATAATTTCCTGATGATAAAAGCATTTATAAAAAGGAGGGTATTCATGAGAAAAACAAAACTTATATTCGCATCATTTTTAAGTTTATCTTTAATGCTTGGGGGATGTTCTGGTGAAAGAACATCTTCAGAATCAGAAGTTGGAAAAACCACCTTAACATTTTTCCATAGGTGGCCAAAGGAACCGGAAAAAACTTACTTTAATGAAGTTGTAAAAGAATTTGAAAAACAAAACCCCGATATCCATATTAAAACCGAAGCAGTCCTAAACGATTCGTATAAAGACAAAATTAAAGTAATGACAGGTACAAATAATCCACCTGATATTTATTTCTCTTGGAGTGATGAATTTGCCAGTCAGTTTGTGCGAGGCAATAAAGCTTTGGATTTAACTTCTTATTATAAAAACGATCCGACATGGTCTTCTCAACTCGTTCCATCCCAAGTCAAACCATATACATTTAATGATAAGGTGTATGGTGTCCCCGTAACAATGGATGGGAAAATGTTTTTCTATAACAAGGATGTCTTCGAAAAGTTGAACATACACCCACCTAAAACCTGGAATGATTTTATCGATGTATTAAAAGTGTTAAAAAAGAATAACTACACACCTCTTCAATTCGGCAGTCAAGATACTTGGACAATTTCCCATTATGTGGGCACATTGAATCAACGTCTGGTTAGTCCGGAAGTGCTGGCAATGGATTATAATCGAAAAACCGGAAAATTCAAGGATGACGACTACATAAAAGCGCTTGAGAAATTCCAAGAGTTGTTACCTTACTTTAATAAGAATACTAATTCAATAGATCATGAATATGCAAGACAGCAATTTTCAAATGGTAAAGCACCTTTGTTTTATGCAGAAACGGCAGAGATCAAGTTATTTGGACCCACTAAGTTTGAACTTGGAATGTTTAACTTTCCTGAGGTAGAAGGCGGAAAGGGTAATCAAACAAATCTAACGGGATCGCCTGAAGGCTTTATGGTTTCTTCCAAGACAAAGCATCCCAAAGAAGCGATGGAGTTTTTAAAGTTTCTAACCACTAAACATATGGGAGAAAAACTAGTCACTGATGTGGGCAAGTATAGTGCAGTTAAAGGTACGGTGAATGAAAATAATTCTTCCCCGGAACAGCTGGAAGCGGTTCAAAGCATATTAAACACAAAAGAAATGGCCCCATGGTTTGACATGAGCATTGATGCGCGAATTGCAGATGCCTATTTAACAGGAACACAAATGATGTTAAATGGAGATAAAACACCTAAACAAATTATGCGTGATGTTCAAAAAGCTGCTGATACCGTTAGATTTGAAGCGGGGAAATAAGGGAATTCATTTTTCCGTTTTATTAAGGGAGTGATATTTTAATGATAAAACCCGATAAATTTGTACCTTATCTATATCTTCTTCCAGCCTTAGTTTTTTTATTGCTTGTTTATATTCCCATTTTCCAGAATATTGGCGATAGTATGTATAATTGGAGTACATTTTCACCAGATAAAGCATTTGTAGGGATGGATAACTACTTTACTTTATTTAAAGATCCCGTATTTTATGAAGCTTTAAAAAATAATATTCTTTATGCTGTCATTTCGATTGTTTTCCAGGTTTTTGGAGGGTTAATTGTTGCAGCCGTTTTAGAAGATAAATTAATCCGTAAATTTTCACCTATATTTCGCACAGTCTATTTTTTGCCGGTCGTCGTTTCAATGACAGTCATCGCATTGCTGTTTTCATTTTTTTACAACCCGGAAGTAGGGTTGTTAAATCAGTTTCTTAAAATGATTGGATTGAATAATTTAGCACTGCCATGGTTGGGTGATAGTGAAACGGCAATCTATGCAGTCATTGCTGTCTCACAGTGGCAATCAATTGGTTATATAGCCATGCTATATATCGTTTCCATTCAAAAAATTTCACCTGAACTATATGAAGCAGCTGAAATGGATGGAGCGAATAAAATAAAAACGTTTTTTCACATTACGGTTCCAGCAACAAAGGAAATGACATTCGTCGCCGTAATATTAACATTGACAGGTGCCTTTACAGTGTTTAATGAGCCATATATCTTAACCGGAGGGGGCCCGGGAACTTCTTCGGAAGTCCTGAGCACCTATTTATATAAAACGGCTTTTTCAAAAGATATGATGGGATATGCTTCTGCCATAGCAACGGTTATCTTAATTATTACGTTACTTATTTCTCTTGTACAAATGAAAATATTTAAAACGGGAAAGGAGGACTAATAATGGAGATGCCTAAATCAACGATCGGAGTACCGGAATTAGTTGTGGAAGATCTAGAGTATGCCAGGAAAAGAAAAACCTATAATATGAGAATAGCCCTTGTTTATGCAGGTTTGATCGCCTACTTTCTTGTTGTTGCATATCCCTTATTATGGATGGTCATCAGTTCTTTCAAAAGCACAGAGGAAATTTTTAACCATAGTTGGTCACTTCCTCATACATGGTTGTTTGAAAATTATGTTACAGCTTGGAATAGTGGGATTTCTTCCTACTTTTTAAATAGTGTCATGGTTACTGGCATGACTTGTATGCTAACGGTTTTAGTAAGTGCGTTAGGTGCATACGGATTATCTCGCTTCGATTTTCGTGGAAAGGCTTTCATTTTGGTCATATGCTTAGGCGGTTTGATGCTATCTCCTCAAGTAAGCCTGATCCCTTTGTATAATATCATTCAGAAGCTTGGGATATATAACACCCATTGGGCGCTAATCTTACCCTATGTGGCATACAGAATTCCGCTAACCATCTTGTTGATTCGTGCCTACTTCCTGTCCATTCCGAAAGAACTGGAAGAGGCTGCCCGGCTGGATGGGTGCACAAACCTTGGAATCCTTTTTAGGATTTTCATACCCATGAGTAAACCTATTTTATTAACGACGGTAATTTTAACAGCTTACTATACATGGAATGAATTCATGTTCGCCATCATCTTTATTGATGATGATAGTTTACGTACGATACCTGCCGGTTTAATGCAATTCCGAGATGCATTGCAAACCGATTGGGGAGTGTTGCTTTCTGGATTAACGATTTCAGCGGCACCTATCGTCATTTTATTTTTATTCATGCAGAAGTATTTTATCCGTGGAATTGCTAGTGGAAGTGTAAAATGATAACAGGGGGAACAGGCATGAAGCTAATTGGAATTGGGGATAACGTAGTAGATTATTATAAAGACCAAGGAAAGATATATCCCGGCGGCAATTCATTAAACGTGGCAGTCATGTACAATCGTTTAAATGATGAGCAATCTTCATATATTGGCATTGTAGGAAATGATGGGGCGGCAGACCATGTGTTGGAGGTATTGCAAAAGGAAAAGATGGAGATTAGTAGAGTAAGACAAGCGGTAGGAGAGAACGGTATGGCCGTCGTCGCGTTGGATAAGGACGGGGACCGAATTTTCATTGGTTCCAATAGAGGGGGAATTCAATCCAGATTGGGGATTGTACTGAATGACAAGGATTTGGATTATATTCGGCAACACGACCTTCTTCATACAAGTGTTTATAGTCATATAGAGCATAACCTCCCATCATTAAGCCAACTCATTGACATTTCTTTTGATTTTTCGACAAATCAAGAGGAACACTATTTACAAAAAGTTTGTCCGTATGTGACATATGCATTTTTTTCAGGAAGTAATTTAAACACTGCAGAGTGCCATGCACTGATTCAAAAGGTGCATTCGTTCGGCTCAAAAGTGGTATGTGTTACTCGTGGGGAAAAGGGAGCACTCTTATCAATTGAAAATCAATTATATGAACAAGCTATTATCCAAACCAAAGTTGTAGATACATTGGGGGCGGGAGATTCATTTATTGCTGGTTTTCTCTCATCGTATGTCCAAGGGCAAGATGTAAATAAAGCTTTACAAAAAGGAGTTTTAGCTGCCTCCCAAACCTGTCAGGATTATGGAGCTTTTGGGTATGGTAAAGAATATATTCCTGACCATATGCTGGTTTAACATGATTTATAGATGGAAAAAGGTAACGAGATCCCGGATTAGGAGGGGGATTCGTTACCTTTTTCTTGCGACATGGAACTATCAATCGTAAAGGTCACGCGATTGGCAGGATAATATAAGAAGGAGGAATGGATGGGCTGCTTCTTTGCGTCATATGCCACTTTCTCCACTTTGAAAAGGGGATCTCCCACTTCGCACTCTAAAAATTTTGCTTCATCTGCATTTGCCAATACCATATTTAAGAGTTTCGTGTTATGAACAGGAGTAATATTATATTTATGCTTTATGATGTCATACATGGAAACGGAGTTATGGACATGGTCATTTAAATTAGGCAGAACCTTTAAGGAATAATGAGAAATTTCCAAGGTGAGAGGTTGATTATCATAGTATAAGATCCGTTGTAATTCAAGAACATCACTTTCAGGAGTAATCTCCAAGGATTTAGAAATATTAGCCGGTGCGGGTATGATTCCAAATGAAAGGATTTTAGTTTGAGGTATCTTCCCTAATTCTGACATATATTCAGCATGACCGTTAACAGCAAATAGTTCCCTTTTTACTTTAGGATATTGGACAAATGTTCCCTTTCCTTGTTGGCGTATTAGAAGACCCTCTTCCACCAAGTCCAAAACCGCTTTTCTAACAGTAATGCGACTTACTCCATATATGTCACATAATTCTGTTTCCGTTGGTAATCTTTCGCCAGGAGAGTAAATCCCTTTGTTTATATCTTCAATAATAGATTGTTTCAATTGCATATATAATGGCGTAGAACTATGAGTGTTGAGTTTCATATTTTCCCCTTTCTCTTATTTTTTTCTTTTATTATAACGTAATGTGATGTTATAGTACAAATCATCAATTCGACTAAATGCATAGCCAATATATATATGGTTAAAGGCATCCGGCAACAAGGATCGTTGTTGTGGGAAAATATGCATTTTTGCACTAACATAAAAAGAGTATATATTAGTGCAGCTCCCAACTTTTAGCTCAAGCTAGTGGCAGCATCATAAAATAGCCATAATACGACACCAAATTCCAACATATTTCTACTTTTCCATTTTGTATAATGAGATAGAAAAATATTTTAAGGGAGTGATTGTTGTCATATGAAAAACAGGAAGGTTATTTCAACTCTGGGAGTTGCCGTTTTATCGGCGATTATTGCGGCACCAGCATTTGCAGCTAATGAAACACCCCCGGGAACACCCATTCAACAAACTTATTCGGTTTCAGGTTTTACAGATCATGCTGAACTAGGGAAAAAGCTAGAACAAATTGCGAGTGATAGCCAAGGTAAAGTAAAAGTGGAGGTAGCTGGATATTCCAATAGACATAGAGAAATCTATAAAGCAACCGTAGGAACTGGCGACAAAGTCGTTTTCATTCAAAGTGAGATCCATGGGAATGAGAAAACTGGTACGGATGCCATCTTGAATATCTTGAAGTTTTTGGGGACCAACTCACCTGAAGCGGAAAAAATTCGTAAAGAAATTACCTTGGTAGCTTTGCCTAAAATGAATCCCGATGCCGCTGAATTGAACCGTCGCGGAAATGATATGACCTGGGCAGAGGTCGTCGACCAGTTTCCGCAGTTAGCAGGAGCCAATCCAACTTGGAACTACTATACATACAAAAATGAATCATTCGATTATGAGTCCAAACCAGGTTTCGATGTTAATCGTGACTTTAATCCTGATTTAAATTATATTCCTCAAGCTAAAGACTTCCCTGGAAAATCATCCACCCCTGGTTGGTTCATAACACCTGAATCACAAACAACACGTGATGTTTACAAGGCTCTACTGAAGCAATACGGTAAGGTGGAGATTTTTGTGGACCTGCATCACCAAGCTCCCTATTATGAAGTTGATGGAACGGATGATTTAGTCACCTACTCGATTTCCGCTCAATTTGTTCCTGATCCAAGCTCGCCTTCAGGACAGGATTATGCAAAATATGCAAAAAACTATAATTATGATTTTTCCAGACAATTGAATGTGGCGGTATATAATGCCATGAAAGCACAAGGTAATTCTCCATATGGGAATATATCCTTGTATCCGCAAAATCAAAACCTTCCTGGAACGGCTTTAGGAGCCTTTGCTTTAAACGGAAGCGGGACAGTACTCTTTGAAGTTAGAGGTCAAACTCAGTCTTTTGGCCAAAAGAAAAAAGGCATACTCATTAAAGCAGTTGAAAGAGGCCTATATGGAATAATCGATGGAGTTACTGATGGCTCTGTATATAAAATCAATCCGGAACAATACGAGTCAATTCCACTGACGGAGGGCAGGCAATAATTAAAAGTGAGGAAAAGATAGTTTTATAACTTCCAGCATATATTGAAGTAACCAGACGGAACTCTAGGCAAATGTGTTCTATCTAAAAGGTAAGACAAAGTTGATTGGAGCGGGTGTTCGAGACTCCTGCTTAGAAAAGCGCGTCTAGGGGAGATCCCGCAGGCGAAAGCCGAGGAGGCTCCCCCGGCCGGCCGCGGAAAGCGAGTGCCCTACGTTCCAATCAACGTCAGACGGGTGTCCGTCTGGTTTTTCTTCATCGGGAACAAAAGTGTTTTTTGGTAGAAGAAAACTATTTGGAAACATAGTCATTTTTCACTATTAACATAAAGTGGCAAAAGTGTCAGAATATTATTAATAGTAATTTTTTCTGATTATTATATTTGATAAGGAGGGTTTTTATTGAATTTTAAAAAGAAGGTTCTATCAGTTTCATTATCTAGTTTAATGACGTTAAGCGCAGTAACAGCTGTTGCGTTACCTGTCGGAGCGGTTGGAAATGGTCCCAGTGCTGGAAATGGACAAGTGACAACTTCAAATCTTCATACATATGAAAGCCTGGTGAGCTATCTTAAAACGCAGGATGCTAAACAAGAAAGGCTGGCACTGGAAGTAATCGGGGAAACGGTAAAAGGAAGGGACATTTACCTAGCGAAGTACATTTCAAATCCTAAGAATCCAACCATACTATTTTTGACGCAACAGCATGGAAATGAACAACTGACTACCGAGGGTGCACTCGAATTCATTAAACATCTAGGCACGAACAAGACTAAAGGTATTTTGGATAATGTCAATATATTGATCATTCCCATGTTAAATGCAGATGGAGCCATGGGAGATGTTAATTTCCCTCTTGATGATTATTTAGCAAAAGGTGATCGGCATTTAACACGGGCAAATGCAAATGGGGTTGACTTGAACCGTGAGCATGATAAAAAAACTGATAATATGCAAGTAGAGGTAAAGGCTTTACACGAAAATGTATTTGCGAAATACGATATAGATTACATGATAGATTTACATCATCAAGGGACGTTAAGTGAAACGGACGGTGAACTTGTTTCAGGTTCAATTCTTTATCCTACAAACGCGAACGTAAAGCCTGAAGTGTTAGAAGCCTCAAAAAAATTGGGTGCTGTCGTATATAACTCCATTGAACCAACTGGTTGGGGGCATATTGGTAGGTATGATGGCGGTTCTGGAGCAAATATAGGCCGTAATGGTGCAGCCGTTCGCTATGATATTGCCACACTGCTCTTTGAGATGCGAGGTATGTCGGACCACAATGTCGAGTCAGTAGCGCTAGGACAAAAAAGTAATGGCTATCTAATAAAGCAAACGGTAACCACTTTGGATGCAGCTGTCAGAGCTATTGCCGATGATTCAATTGAAACTGTCGATGCAAGCTTTTGGGACACCCTGCCAACACAATCCAATCGTCCCGGGATAGAATCGGACGAATAAAATGAAGACACATTCCATTCTTTCAGATGGGATGTGTTTTTTTATTTTCCTACACCGATAGACGAAGTTGTTATATGGAATGATTTATAGTCGAAGTAGCAGAACAAGGATAAAGATGACATAGAAAAAAAGCATCTGCTTTTACCTAAGAAGATGCTCAGTTTGTCGACAAAAGGGGTTCGGAATTAAAGGATTCCGAACCCCTTTTGAAATTCCTTTGAAATTTTTCCCAAAAGTTAAGTGATTTGGGCTGTTCGAGCCACAATGTTAAGCCATTTTAGGACCTTGCCATGACCAAGTGGCCATCTTCTTTAAATTAATGGCAGCGAAAGTAAGCATCGCTTGCATCGACAATTTTTAAGTCCCCTTAAAGTAGTCCAACGCATACCATGCTTTTCTTTTGCATCCGCGAATACACGCTCAATCGTTTCTTTGCGTACGATTTTCTTTTCAAATTTGCGCTTATTCGCATTGGCTTTCACATGTGTGGAATCGACGAATACGTGTTCAGCACTTATTAACTTTCTATCAGCAGCTGTCATTAAGATGCGATAGAAAATCTGTTCAAACAGGTCTGTATCTTTAAATCGTCGTTCAAAATTTTTCCCGAACGTTGAGAAATGGGGTACTTTATCATGGAAACCATAGCCTAAGAACCAACGGTAAGCCATATTTGTTTCAACTTCTTCAATCGTTTTACGCATGGAACGAATACCGAAGGTATATTGAATGAATGTCAGTTTAACTAAAATAACTGGATCAATACTTGGGCGTCCTACCTCTGAATACATATCTATCACCAAATCATAAATGAAAGTGAAGTCAATGGAAGCCTCCATTTTACGAACCAAATGATTCGCCGGCACCAGTTGATCTAAAGTAAGCATTTCAAGTTGATCTCGCTGAATAGAATGATGTTTCGAAAGCATCCTCATCACCTCAAGTTTTAATAGTTCTATTTTAAAACAAAAAAGACTGTAGGCAAAAGGAGTTTCCATCTAAAATTTTAAACATAGTTGATTGGAACGGAAGGTGCGAGACTCCTGCGGGAATAGCGAGTCTAAGGGAGACCCCACAGGCGCAATAGCGCCGAGGAGGCTCCCGGACCGCCCGCGGAAAGCGAGTGCCTGAAGTGGAAATTAACGTCCAAATTTGAACAAGCCAAAAAAAATGTAGACAAACTCGATTTTCATCGAGTTTGTCTACAGTCTGAGCATCTGTTTTCATAAACAGGTGCTTTTTTGAATTTCAGGACTTTTTTATTTTGTACTTAGACTTTTATATCATTAGCTTGGATCTATCTGATCGATTAACAGTATCGGCCTATATGGCCAGTGTTTGTCCTATAAACTTTTTTCGGCTGAATTCTCCTTTTTTTCTTCTTCTTTTAGTTGTAAGGCTACTAGACTGGCAAAGTCATGAATGATGGTGGCTGCCAATAGTGATGTAATTTGTGTTGGATCATACGGCGGGAGGACTTCCACCAGGTCGAACCCAATAAAGTTGAATCCTTGCAGAGAGCGTATCATCTCAAGGGTTTCAAAGCTATTTAGACCGCCGACCTCCAATGTGCCAGTTCCAGGAGCGCAGGATGGATCGACAAAATCAATATCGAATGTCAAGAAACATGGTGTATCCCCAATGGTTTTCTTGACTTCCTTCACGACATCTTCGATTCCTCTCTTCTTCAGCTCCGGCGTAGTTATCACATTGTACCCTAGTTCTGTACTGGAATCTAAATCTCCTGGATGATTGAGCGTACCTCTGATGCCAATCTGGAAAACTTTATCCGTTTGGAGCAAACCTTCCTCATATGCACGGATAAACGGGGAACCATGCCAGTATTTTTCTTCGTAATAAGTATCCCAGGTATCTGTATGTGAATCAAAATGAAGAAGTGCAACAGGACCGTGGATTTTTGCGGCTGCTCTTAAATTAGCCAATGTTACTGAATGATCTCCTCCGATGCCTATTGGAATGATCCCGTTTTTCATCAAGTCTGACATAGCCTTTTCAATTAACTCATAGCTTCGATGTATATTATGGGGAATCACCGAAACATCCCCGATATCAATTGCATTACATTCGTCAAACGGAAATACCTTGTGAATGGGATGATAAGGAAACAACGTCATGGATGCTTGGCGGACTGCCTGTGGAGCAAACCGGGCTCCTACCCTGAATGAAGCAGCTGTATCAAAAGGCATACCTACCACTGCCAATTTGGCATTTTCTCTTGTAGAAGGTAAGCGCATAAATGATCCGGTGGTACAAAACTCTGGTTTAACATCAGGTGATAAAGGATATTTCATTTTTCTATTCCTCCATTTTCTTATAACTATAGTAGTTTTGAAACTCATTAAATGAATTCCTATAGATGATTAATCATGCAATTATCATGCCAAGTCACTGTGAGTGATTTAATGAGGGTTTTTACAAGATAACATGGGCTTTGTGTATGCATAGGCGAATAAGTTATGGGAAATTGAATCGCCGATGAAGAGATGCTGGAAGACTTCATATCTGTGAATCAATCAATTGCGGGTAAGAATACAGGAATTAAGGCGTTTTTCGTTTGTCGAAATAAACCGAAATCATATGGCACAGAAATTGCATAAAGGAATACAGGTAAAACTTTTAAAAAAGAGGGAGGCATGGGGATTATTCTAGTTAAGAAATTGAATTCACTAGTTTGAAAGCGGTTTCAAGGAGGAATGATAGGTGGAAAATGAGGTTACATTGAAAAGATCACTGAAATTATGGCAAATCGTAATGATGGGGTTAGCATATATGACCCCCATGGTTGTATTTGATACATTCGGCATTGTATCTGGGATTACGGGCGGCCATGTGCCGACTGCTTATATCGTTGCATTGGTGGGGATGCTTTTTACAGCTGCCAGCTATGGAAAACTTGTAAAGGTTTTTCCTGCTGCAGGTTCTGCCTACACTTATACGCAAAAGGCGATAAACCCGCATTTAGGATTCCTGGTAGGATGGTCCTCGTTGTTAGACTATTTGTTTTTACCTATGGTCAATGCATTGTTGACCAAAATTTATTTGACAGCATTATTTCCAGGAGTTCCTACATGGATTTGGGTAGTATTGTTCGTAGCAATCGTCACCATTCTCAATCTCAGGAGCGTCAATGTACTTGCTAACTTTAATGCGCTTTTTGTTTTAATTCAGATTGCCATCATGGCAGTGTTCATCATTCTTGTTGTCAAAGGTTTAAATGATGGAGAAGGTACAGGAGAAGTGTTTACATTAATGCCTTTCGTAAATGAAGGGATGGACTTCTCGGCCATAATAACCGGGGCTACGATCCTTTGTTTTTCCTTTTTGGGATTCGATGCGGTAACGACACTATCTGAGGAAACGCCGGATCCGAAAAAAACGATTCCAAAAGCGATATTTTTAACTGCGCTATGGGGTGGAATCATCTTCATTACCGCATCTTTCTTTATTCAGCTCTTTTTTCCGGATATATCCCGTTTTAAGGAACCGGATGCTGCATTACCGGAAATCGCCCTTTATGTAGGCGGGAAGCTATTTCAATCCATTTTTCTTTGTACGACTTTCGTCAATACGCTAGCCTCGGGACTAGCATCACATGCCAGCGTTTCCCGTCTTTTGTATGTTATGGGCCGTGATAAAGTGTTTCCGGAAAAATGGTTTGGATTCATTCATCCCAAGTGGAAAACACCAGCCATTAATGTACTCATAGTTGGAGTCATTTCAATGTCGGCTTTATTCTTTGATTTAGTGACAGCAACGTCACTGATCAACTTTGGTGCATTAATGGCATTTACCTTTGTAAATCTTTCAGTGATCAGCCATTTTATCATTCGGGAAAAGGAGCACCGAACGATAAAGGGGTGTATTAAATACTTAATTATGCCTTTAATTGGAGCTATAGCAATTGGCATTCTATGGATCAACCTTGAGGCAAGTTCCCTAATAATGGGGACAAGTTGGTTCATTATTGGTTTTTGTTATCTATTATATATCACAAAGGCATTCAGGAAGGCACCGCCCCAATACCAAGTTGAAGAAATTCAGCTATAAGACTTTGCAAGGAAAAACGCATCCGATAAGGATGCTTCAGAATGTAGACAAACTCGATGAAAATCGAGTTTGTCTACATTTTTTTTTGGCTTGTACAAATTTGGACGTTGATCGGAACGTAGGCACTCGCTTTCCGCGGGCGGTCCGGGAGCCTCCTCGGCGCAATTGCGCCTGTGGGGTCTCCCTTAGACTCGCTATTCCCGCAGGAGTCTCGCACCTTCCGTTCCAATCAACTATGTTTAAAATTTTAGATGGAAACTCCTTTTGTCTACAAACTGACGCATAAGGATGCGTTTTTTTATATGCAATCCTGAAATGCCTATGAATTAATACATACCAAGCCTCTTAACGAAATGTAGTAAAACACATCCTTAAGCAGGCTATCTTCTTAGACGTAGAATTTCTTCACGTGCTTTTTGATAGTTATCTATGGTTTTTTTATCGATTCGATGAAAAACACTTAAGTAAAGAGCATCAACCATGTTAAGTTGCATGATTCTAGATGCTATACTACCGATTCGTTGATCATGTTCGATGTCAGGAAAACAAAGTTGTATATTTGCTATTTTCAATAAAGGCGACTTTGTATAAGCGGTTATTGCCAATACTGGTACGTTTATCTTTTTCGCATATGAAGCCATCTCCAATATATCTTTTGTTTTTCCGGATGTAGAAAAAATGACCAATGCGTCTTCTGATGTGAAATTGGAAATATAGGAAATCACTGCATGAAAGTCAGTGTTCATTCCTGTAGTAACGCCAAGTTTAGCAAATTTATTACTAGCATCCAATGCAGCCGTAGAGGAGCCCCCAACACCAAAAAATGCAATTTTCTTTGCTTGGCTTAAGCATTCTACTGCTTTTTCAAACTCTTTTTTGTTAAGCGTTTGTACTAAAGAGTCTAAAGCAAATTTATTGCTCATAGTTACTTTTTGGAAAAGTTGATAGGGCGTATCATTTTCACGCAGTAAAGAAAGATCATTAATGTTGGCATTATTTGAACTCATTTCTTTCACCAATGTATGTTGAAAGGTTTTAAAGCTGTCTATACCCATTCTTTTACAAAAACGCACAACACTAGCTTGGGAAACATTTGCGTTGGTTGATATTTCAGAAATCGTGTAAGTTTGCACCAAATCCGCATGGTCCAATATATATTTGGCTACTTGCCGTTCAGCACGAGACAAGGAATCGGCTTTTTCATTTATTTTTTGTAATAAAGTTAAGCTCATGATATGTCTCCTTTATTATATTTTATTAAATGATGTAAATCCCTATTGTTTCATTTATATCATAAATGAAATGTTTTTTGCACATAATGCAAAAAAAAATGCCATAATTGAAATTTTATTTCTTATATTTTTAATAAAACCTTGATTTTTTAATTCTTTTTCAATAAGATATATTTGTGTGAATATTCAAAAAATTACGTAATAAGGAGGAGATAGTTTGAATCGGGCCATTTTACTTGTAAGTCATGGGAATTTAGCTTCGACTATGAAAGACTGTGTAGAGCTTATAGCAGGGAAACAGAAGCAACTCTTTGCATTGAGCATGGATGATCAAGTAACGTTAGATTCATTTGCAAGAGAACTGGAATCGGCAGTCAATCAATTGTTGGATTGGTACAAAGAAATAATCATTCTGGCAGATATTAAAGGGGGTACCCCATGCAATGCAGCTACACTTCAAGTGTTGAAAGATAGCCGGGTACAAGTAATCGCTGGTTTTCATTTAGGTTTAGTTATTGAATCTTGCCTTTCACCTGTAAGTCCCGAAGAGCTTATAGCAAATACCTCTATGAGTATTAGCTATATAAACTCTACAGTTAACCCCATAAAGGAGGAATTGCAATGAGTATCGTTGTTACCCGTATCGATGAACGACTCATACATGGGCAAGTTGCTTATTCATGGAGTGTTGCTTATCAAGTCACAGAATTTATTGTAATTGATGATAGGGTTGCAGCCGACCCTACACAACATTTGTTACTAAGCTTGGCAGTACCTTCGGGGAAAAGACATGCTATCCTTTCTGTCGAAGATGCAGTCAAATATCTGGTTGAGCAGTCTGATCAGGAAAAAACGTTTATTGTAGTAAAAAGTCCTCGAGTCCTTTTATCTCTCATTGAAAAAGGTATCATTCTGCCTTCTATAAATGTAGGCGGCATGTACTATAAAGTAGGAAAACAGGAAATAAGTAAAACAGTCTATTTGGATGAAGAAGATAAAGCTATTTTTCTCAAGATTAGAGATCACGGAATCCCTTGTGAGATCAGAACCTCTCCTAATGATAAATCGATTGATTTATTCACCAAGATTTAAAGGTCGAAAAGATAGTCAGAGTAAAAAGGGGGAGGAAAAGTGGAAATTGAGTTAATATCAGCGATTTTGTTAAGTGGTTTTGTTGCATTTCTCATGACCGAAAATTATGGATATGGATATTGGATGATTAGCCGTCCCATTTTTGCTGGGCCATTGTTGGGACTAATAATGGGAGACCTACAGACTGGATTGATTGTAGGGGCCAGTGTGGAATTGATGTTTATGGGGGTCTTGCCCATTGGAGGTAGTGTTCCTCCTAATGCACAAATTGCTGGTCTGATTGGGACTATTTTCGCGATTAGTGCTGGGGGGAAGCCTGAGGTTGGAATTGCTCTGGCATTACCAATCGGTATTTTAGCACAATTTTTAATCATGCTAGCTTGGAACTTTAATATATATCTAGTGCATCGGGCAGACAATGCTTTACAAGAGCTAAATCTAAAAAGGGCAGAACGGCTTCACCTTTTTGGATTAATCGTTTTTTTTACAGTGATGTTCATTCCAACTTTTTTAGCCGTTTATTTTGGCAGTGAATTTGTAAATAATATCGTAGGCTCAATGCCTTCTTGGTTTATGGAAGGGTTAAAGATTACAGCAGGGATCCTACCTGCAATTGGAATGGCCATGCTCCTGAAAATGATGAACTTCAAGAAGTTTTGGTCATTTTTCCTAATTGGATTTGTTCTGGCAGTCTACTTGGAACTAAATGTACTTTCGATAGCCTTTTTGGGTCTTGGAATCGCGGTCAGCATTACAGCAGTGGGAACGAAAGGAAATGATAGTGGAACTTCCCGTGATTCCTCCCGCAAGAGTACAGCTAAAACGACGATTCTGACAAGGAAAGATTTAATGAAAACATTCTTCCGCACTTTCTTCAGTATGACGTCTATAAATTATGAGCGTTATGGCAGTTTAGGATTCTGCTATGCGATATTGCCGGCACTCAAAAAACTCTATCCAAATAATCAGGATTTAAAAGAATCGGTTGTTCGTCATAATGAATTTTTTAACTGCCATCCGTATACTTCCAATGCCATCATAGGTGTTACTCTTGCACTTGAAGAACAACGGGCACAAGGTAATCCCATCACATCCGACACAATTTCTTCTACGAAAGCCGCATTGATGGGACCGCTCTCTGGAATTGGCGATTCTGTTTTTAAAGCAACTTTTATGACCATTTTTGCTGCTATCGGCGCTGGTTTGGCGTTGGATGGAAATTCACTTGGACCCATTATATTTATTGTGCCAAACGTCTTGCTCAATATTTTTTCTCGTTACTACGGTATTGTCTATGGGTACCAGTTTGGGATAAGCCTCATCCTTAAAATGAAAGACTCTGATGTGCTAAATAAGTTTGTTCAGGGAGCTACCATTGTAGGATTAATGGTAACAGGATCAATGGTAGTGAATTTTGTTAAAGTGGCCGTGGCTGCTAAATGGAACTTTGGTGGAAAAGAAATAAATTTACAAGAACTTCTTGATTCAATTTTACCTGGGCTTTTACCGCTCCTTTTAACACTTGGTTTCTTATGGGCATTACTTAAATATCAAAAAGCTATCTACTGGTTAATCCTCCTTTGCTTTATGGTTGGATTAGCTGGTAAATTCTTGGGGGTTGTTTAGGTGGTAATTATGGATAAAAAAAACGTACTGGAATCTATTAAGAATGGATTGATAGTTTCGTGCCAGGCTAGAAGGGGATGGCCGATGTATGGGGCGGAAATCATGGGCGCATTAAGCAAGGCTGCAGAAAAGGGAGGCGCAGTTGGTATTAGGGCTACCGGGCCAGAAAATATTAAAGCGATTAAAAAGGTAACAAAATTGCCTGTATTAGGTATTCACAAGCAATGGACCGAAGAATGTGAAGTATATATTACTCCTACCTATGAAAGTGCTATAAGCATTATTGAGGCTGGAGCGTCAATCGTAGCATTAGATGGGACTCAACGAAAGCGCCCCCATGGAGAAACGGTAGAAAGAATCATAGGTAAAATCAATAGTGAGCATCCCAATATTTTAGTGATGGCAGATTGTGCGACTTTTGAAGAGGGACTAATCGCAGAAAAATTCGGTGCTGATATAATATCAACCACATTGTGTGGGTATACAGAGGAAACAAAATACGTGAAGGAGGTTGATTATGACCTTATTCGAAAACTCTCTTCTGCCTTAAATATCCCCATCATCGCTGAAGGGCATATTCATACGAAAGATCATGCTAGAAAAGCTATTGAAAGTGGAGCTTTTGCAGTCGTAGTAGGAACGGCCATTACTCGCCCGGAAATTATCACAAAAAGGTTTGTAGATGAGTTAAACCTGTTGGTTGAAAAATAGAAGTTTCAATATATATATATTTTGAGTATTTTTTAAGATTTCAGTTGGTTCCTAGGATTGACTGCCATTGATTAGATTTGTACCATCATTTGGCATCTGCTACAGGTCAACACTTTCTTTTTCAGGATAAACAAAAAAAGAGCACTCAATGAATGTTTATACATTTATCTGGTGCTTTTTTTTTGTATTTAATCATCATTTTTTACATATGCAAATCTGAATTGCTTATGAATTAATACATATGTCCTGATGATTGTATGTGTGATATGGGTGAGGACAGATGGCGGTATGGTGCCATTCATACAATATCCTCAAAGCTGGCATGAAAGTTGCTTAATATGTAATAAGAATAAAAGTGAGGTGCTAAAATGTCAGAGGAAATTAAGGTTATTGAAAAACGTCAATTGGATAATCCACTGCAAGAATTCCAGGATATCTTAAAAGAAGCGATTCATGTTTTGGACTATCCAGAGCAGGTTTTTGATTTTTTGAAAGCGCCAATGCGTTTTCTGGAAGTCTGTATTCCTATTCAAATGGATAATGGCGAGACAAGGATGTTTCAAGGGTATCGTGCTCAACATAATGATGCAGCCGGTCCAACGAAAGGGGGAATCCGGTTTCACCCGGATGTCACTCCTGAAGAAGTTAAGGCATTGGCCGGGTGGATGAGCTTGAAATGCGGAATAACCGATCTTCCATACGGAGGGGCAAAAGGCGGCATTGTGTGTGATCCGAGACAGATGAGTTCATCTGAGCTTGAACGATTAAGCAGAGGGTATGTCAGGGCAGTAAGTCAAATAGTGGGCCCTACAAAAGATATCCCGGCACCAGATATGTATACGAATTCACAAATCATGGCCTGGATGCTGGATGAATATGATCATATCAGGGAATTCGATTCACCGGGCTTCATTACAGGAAAGCCTCTGAGATTAGGAGGATCTAGGGGCAGGGAAAAAGCCACTTCCAAGGGCGTATTATATACACTTCAAATGATTTGTGATTTAAAGGGGATTCCCATTGAAGGCATGCGGGTAATCATCCAGGGATTCGGGAATGTTGGCAGTCATTTAGCATTGTATTTACATGAAATGGGGGCAAAGGTTGTCGGAATAGCGGATGAACTTGGAGGTTTATATGATCCGAATGGATTGGACATTCCTTACCTTTTGGAGAACAGGGACTCTTTTGGGGTCGTTTCGAACTTATACAAAGATTCATTATCCAATCAAGAATTATTGGAAAAAGAGTGTGATGTGCTGATCCCCGCAGCCATTAGCGGAGTGGTGAATAAGGATAATGCAAAACGACTAAAATGTGAAATCCTGATTGAAGCAGCAAATGGGCCGACGACAAAGGAAGCGATCAAGATTCTCGATGATAAAGGTATAGTGCTAGTCCCGGATATTTTGGCGAATTCAGGAGGGGTGATTGTCTCGTATTTTGAATGGTGCCAGAACAATCAAGGGTATTACTGGACGGAAGAGCTTGTAGATGAACGATTGAAGGAAAAGATAACGGCCAGCTTTTTGAATGTCTACCATACTTCACAAAAATATTCCGTGAACATGAAAGTGGCTGCTTATATTGAAGGGATTCGCAAAATAGCAGAAGCATCCCAGCTTCGGGGGTGGATCAGGTTCTGAACGAATTAGGGTTTACAAGAAAGGAGGCAATCCGTTGAATTTTGATATTCTTTCCGAAAATAAAGAAAACCAGGCTATTCATCATTATTGCTTATTGTCACAAGATTATAGATATGATGTAACCATTGTATATTCGGCCCAGTTTTTCGGTAAAGCAATGGTGACTTCCATGCAAAGCGGAAGAATGATCCTGCTTTGTGCCAATGATATTAATTTAGATCAGTACTGGGCTCCGACCCTTGGCATTGAACAAGAAGATATATCTGAGTTCCAAAACTTTCTAAGGTTAGTTTTACAAACCCCATTTCATTTTGAAGAATACTGAAGGAAGGAATGATGTAAATGTACGTTGATGTAATTCTTAGCCCTTGTGATGGCAGGATTGAAAAAATTTCAATATCCAAAAATTCGAGATTTTACGAATGGGAACAATTATTTCAGATTAAGAAGGCAGATGGAAGTGTGGAAATCATTGATATTGGTGTCAGCGGGAAAATAGAAACTTTGGAGGTATTGGAGGGCGAACCAGTGGTGGCCGGCGAAGTCCTCGCCTATTTTAAAGAAGATTTATTTGTGACCGGCAGCGATTAATATAAAACAAAAAGAAGATGATATGATTCATCTTCTTTTTGTTTTATCCGATAATCCTCCACTTCTCTCTTATTATCATGGTCTCCTATACCCCAATTTTGCAGAAACCCGATTCCCAGTTTCCATCACATTCTTAATGAGAAAATCGAGTCTTTCATCTGTCAGGTTAAAACTGACAAAACCAATGCTCACCGCACCGTGAACCTCCCCAAAATGGTTCAATATCGGTACGGCAACAGAACAGGTTCCCTCTGTTCTTTCACTGTGACTTATCCCATGTCCCTTCGTTTTAGTCTCTTGCAATATATCCCAAAAAGCTGCTCTTTCTTTAGTTGGCAGAAGAGCATCTACGATTTTTTTCGTTTGATTATATGGCATATAGGCGAGCATCGCTTTATTGGCAGCCCCGATATGCATAGGTACACGTGAGCCAAGCTGGTCATAAACCCGGATTTGGCTCTTTTCACTGTCGATCCTTTCGATAACGAGTGATTCCATCCCGATTGGTTGGCTTAGATAGACGCTTTCCTCCACTTTGTTCATAAGCCTTTCGAGTTCAGGCCTTATTTGACTAATGTAATCCATTTTGTCATACATGCGTAAACCATATTCGAGCCAAATATTCCCCAAACCATATTGTTTGGATTGCCTGTCCTGTTGAATTAATCCATGCAAGGACATTGCCTTTAACAAACGATGCATGGAGCTGACAGGAAGATCACATTCTTGGGAAAGTTCCGTAATTGACAGCCAGTTTTCCGAAGAATTGGATACCAGCACCTTTATAACGTTCATGGCGCGGTCGATTGATTGCATATAAAAACCACCTATCTTTCCATACAAGTTAAATAAAAAGTTAATTTATTTGAAAATTTAAAACATATTGACATTATACCAAAACTAAATTTATAATAAAAGAAAAATTCCTATTAGCGGAAATGTTTTCCGCTCTGCGGAAAAGGAGGGGGAGGCAGTGACATTTTGTTCGTCCATGTACAAACCATTGGAACGTGTCATTGTAAAACATCCGAAAGAAGCTTTTATTAGTCAAGAGCATTTAAGCCAAACATGGGAGAACTTCAACTTTTTGGAAGAGCCAGATTTCAACGAAGCGCTAACAGAGTATGGTGACTTTATATCCATTTTGGAGAAATATGTCCCAAACATCGATTATTTGCCAGCATCTTCGGTAGTTGGCATTGACTCCTTATATGCGCATGACCCAGTAAAATTCACTAGCCAAGGGGCCATTATTTTAAAGTCGGGGAAAGAATCGAGGCAGCCTGAAGCGACTGTATACAAGGAATACTGTAAGGAAAAGAACATCCCGATCATTGGGTATTTAACGGGTGATGCGGTCGCGGATGGCGGTGATATCGTTTGGCTTGATGATAAGACCTTGGTTGTCGGGCATGGTTATCGTACAAACGCTGAAGCCATTCGGCAATTAAAGGAAATGACCGCACATCTTGTGGATGAATTCATCGTAGTTCAGCTTCCGCATGATCAAGGAGAGGCAGAGTGTCTCCATCTCATGTCTTTCATCAGCATGGTCGACCATGATTTAGCGGTAGTTCATTCCCGCCTTATGCCTGTCTTTTTCAGAAAACTGCTTATTGAACGAGGCATTCAGCTTATCGAAGTGCCGATTGATGAGTACTTGAACTTGGGGTGTAATGTGCTTGCCATAGCTCCGCGGGTTTGCGTGATACCTTCTGGTAACGCTTACACGAAGCAAAAGTTAATTGATGCGGGAGCGACAGTTTATGAGTACAAAGGAACTGAAATCAGTTTCAAGGGCACTGGAGGTCCTACCTGTTTAACCTGCCCGGTGGTGCGTACAAATATTGATGAAGGGGGATTGAAATGAGTCAATTACTATGGGATACTCCAGAAACGCTCCGTGCTTTGTTGTGTGAACTTGTTAGCTGGGAAAGCCGGACTCTTACACCAGGGGAGCGAATGTTCCCTTATAAGGTGCAAGAGAAATTAAGGGAGCTTGATTATTTTAAAAGGAACCCGGCACACTTATCGCTTCATGAGGCAGATTTAGGAAGGAATTTTGTCAATGCCTTTTATAAACATCCCGATAGCAAGGAGACCGTAGTATTAATTAGCCATTTTGATACGGTTCATACTGAAGAATACGGTGACCTTGAGACTCTTGCATTTCAACCAGAGGAGCTCACGGAAAAACTTCATGATAGGAAAGATGATCTGCCGGAAGAAGCGCGCATTGATCTGGAATCAGGAAAGTACTTGTTTGGTAGAGGAACGATGGATATGAAAATGGGGCTTGCCCTTCATATGGCTATCATCGAAAAGGCAAGCATCGAACAATGGCCGATCAATCTCCTGCTGTTAACGGTTCCGGATGAGGAAGTGAATTCTGCGGGAATGAGGGCTGCAGTTAAAGAACTTGTGGCTTTACGGGATAAATATGACCTTTCCTATAAAATGTTTTTTAATAGTGAACCGTCCTTTTCACAGAAACCGGGTGATAATAATCATTATATTTATTCCGGAACTTTGGGGAAAATCATGCCCGCTGCCCTTTTTTATGGGAAAGAAACTCATGTAGGTGAGCCATTAAAGGGCATAACCGCTAACTATATAGCCTCGTTTCTCACGCAGCTCATGGAGTGGAACACTCTTTTTCTGGAAAGTGACCTTGGCGAGGAAACACCTTTACCAGTATCGCTTCAGCAAAAAGATCTAAAACTACAATATTCAACACAGACACCTTATCGGGCAGCCGCGCTTTATAATGTGTTCATTATGAAAAGAACAGCTGCAGAAATAATGGATCTATTCGAGCAGGTTGCGAACGAAGCAGCGATGAAATGCAATGAAGCTTATAAAGAACTTTGTCTGCGTGAACAAATTGAAGGTGTAGGTAAAGTACAAGTATTGCGCTACGAAAAGTTACTTTCATATGCCGAGGGCAAATTTGGCGGGAGTTTTGTTGAGCAAATAAAAAGTGAAGTTAAAGGAAACAAGGATTTGGATGAACGGGAAAAATCAGTGCGGATCACTGAAAAATTGATGATACAATGTCAGGAGCTTTCACCCGCCATTGTATTGCTGTTCGCACCGCCATATTATCCAGCCGTCAATTCGTCCGATGATCCGCTTATCATCGAATCTGTGAAATTAATGAAGGAGACTGCCAGAAAGTTTGATGAAGAAGTCAGCCAAATTCATTATTTTAATGGCCTTTGCGATTTAAGCTATGTTCAATATACTGATGATTCTGACGGCTGGACGGCTTTTGAAAAAAATACACCAGTCTGGGGCGATACTTACAGCATTCCTTTTGCCGATATGCAAAAACTTCAGGCACCCGTACTTAATGTGGGGCCATTCGGCAAGGATGCCCATCAGCGTACTGAGCGCCTTCACATCGATAGCGCCTTTGTCCATACGCCCGTTTTGCTTGAGAAGTTAATAAAGAGTATGTTTAAGTGTTTGGTTGAGAAGTGATGGTCCGACAGGAAAACTGGATTAATAGCATTAAACTTTAACTGGGGGTATTAAGATGAATGACCTTCCTAATGGTCCAATCACTTCCAAGCCGCTTAATCAGAATAATAAGCCACTTAACCAACTAACGGAGTTGCCGGAAAAAGGGGTAAATCCTTTTGTATTAATGTTTATCGTAATTGTGATAGTGACGGTTCTAACCTATATCTTACCAGCAGGCCAATATGAAAGAATTGAAAAGGATGGCCGAAGTGTAGTCGATCCCACTTCTTTTGAATTCGTAGAATCAACACCTGTGGGATTATTGGAAATGTTCAGCAGTATTCATGCAGGGATGATTGAAGGAGCGTCAATTATCTTGTTCGTCTTTTTGTTTGGCGGAGCACTGGGAATCATGCAGGCAACAGGAGCACTGGATTCCTTCATTAAGTTTGTGGCTGTCCGATTCGGAACAAAAGAAAAATTGCTTATTCCGTTGATGGTATTAATCTTCGCATCATTAGGGACACTGATCGGCTCTGCTGAAGATGCATTAGTTTATATCGCCATCATTGTTCCGATGACGATCGCATTAGGCTTTGATGCACTTACTGGTTTTGCGATCGTCATCCTTGGAACATTGGCGACTGGATTCATTTCGGGCATTACGAACCCATTTAATGTTGGAGTTGCCCAAAGCATTGCAGAATTGCCCATGTATTCGGGAATGGGAATGCGAATCGCTCTTCTTGCAGTTTTTTATGTCGTTACAGTATTGTACATCTATTTTCATGCAATGAAGGTTAAAAGGAACCCTGAACTGGGGGAGTATGGGAAATTCAGGCGTGAAGAACATGGACAACTTGATAAAAACTTTAGGATGAGCAAAAGACATAGCGCTGCTTTAATTATTTTATTGGTGAATTTCATCCTATTAGTCTATGGAGTTATTAAATTAGGATGGTATATAAGTGAAATTGGCGGCTTGTTTTTATTAAGCGGGATCATAATGGGCCTAATCGGAGGCTTGACTCCGTCCAAGATGGCTAATGGTTTTATTTCAGGAGCAGGCGATATGGTTTCCGGGGCATTGATAATAGGTGTTGCTCAGACAATCTTGGTCATCATTACAAGTGGCGGATTGCTTGATACCATTTTATATTATGCTGCAGGATTGGTTGAGCAGCTTCCTCCCGCCATAAATGCAATCGGAATGTTCATTGTCCAATTATTCCTTAACTTCATTGTTCCTTCAGGAAGCGGACAAGCAGCATTGACAATGCCGATCATGGCTCCATTAGCGGATTTAATGGGTGTGACAAGACAAACGGCAGTTTTAGCTTTCCAATTAGGGGATGGGATTTCGAATATGATATTTCCGACTTCTGGAGTGCTATTGGCTGGACTGGCAGTGGCCGGCATATCATTTACGAAATGGGTAAAATGGGTATTTCCCTTTCTTTTGATTCAGGTTGCCGTAGCGATTATCTTTTTGATCATTGCTCAAAGCATACAGTATGGCCCTTTTTAAAGATCTAAAAAATCTGAATATTGGCACTAAGTGATCAGGGAGGCATTTATGATGAAGACAATACAGGAGACAGTTGTGGATGAAGTGATTTCATGGAGACGTCATTTTCATGAAAATCCGGAGCTCTCGTATCAGGAACACCAGACTTCCGAATTCATTTATAGGAAATTAAAAACCTTTACAGGATTAGAAGTGACAAGACCTACCGAAACGAGTGTTTTAGCGGTTCTCAAAGGCGCCGCAAAAAAATCACCCCGAAAATCGAATACCATTTCTTTTCGTGCAGATATTGATGCACTCCCGATTGAAGAGGAAGCAGATATTGAATATACATCAAAAAATCCTGGGGTTATGCATGCATGCGGACATGATGCACATGCTGCGATGTTATTAGGTGCTGCAAAAGTCCTCTCCGGGAAAATAGACGAGATTAATGGAGAAATTAGGTTCATTTTCCAACATGCCGAAGAGGTTCTGCCAGGAGGAGCTCAGGAATTGGTGAAAAAAGGGGTCATGGAAGGAGTGGATTATGCATTTGCATTGCATGTTACTCCTTATGAACGAACAGGAACCATATGTTTAAGGGAAGGGGTGTTCTGTGCAGCAGCCGATGATTTTGAGATTAAAATCATAGGGCAGGGCGGTCATGCGTCGACTCCGGAATTAACGGTAGATCCGCTTATCATTGGTGCAGAAATAACGACGAATATTCAACATATCGTTTCCAGAAAAATTTCAGCTCTTAGGACACCTGTCATTTCAGTCACCCAATTCCATTCCGGAAGTGCGCTCAATGTCATACCTGAATATGCAGAAATCAGCGGTACCATTCGTTCCTTGGACGCTGATAGCCGAGTGAAAGCTAGGGAGTATCTAGAGCAAATCGTTAAGGGGATTTCAGAAGCGCATGGGGCAAAATGTGAAGTCACTTGGTATTTAGGGTATCCAGCGGTGGTGAATGATAAAGCTGCCGTTGATATTTCAAGAACGGTAATGGAAGGTATTTTTGAGGAAAATAATATCATCCAAGTTGATGATCCTATGTTTGGGACAGAAGATTTTTCGGCTTTTTCCGAAATCGTTCCCTCTTCCATGCAATTTCTAGGCGTCCATGATAATGAATTTGGAAAAGCTTATCCTTTGCACCATCCTAAATTTAAAGTCGATGAGAAGGCTTTAGGGTATGGAGTAAGATATTTTGTAGGAATAGCGGAAAAATTATGCGGTCATCAAAATAATCGAGAAAGCATGGACTAAGAAGAGACATCCCTTTTAGTTAAGAAAGACTTTCGGTTGTCTCTTCTCTCGCTTTTGTCATAGTTAAGCAACTGCTTGAACAGCAAAAAGGTCAAAAAGGAATTTCCCACATTTTAAAAAATAAGCAACCTATTTAGGAGGAATATATATGTTTAATCACGCGATTGTAAGAAGAATTGGAAAAAGTTTTGTAAATGGCTTAACAACATCGGATTTAGGAAACCCGAATTATGAAAAAGCGCTTGTACAACACGAGGCTTATGTAGAAGCATTAAAACAATGCGGTGTGAAAGTGACCGTTCTCGAATCGGATGAGAGGTATCCTGATTCCACGTTTGTAGAAGATACCGCGGTGTTGACGCCAAAATGTGCCCTTGTAACCAACCCTGGAGCAGAAAGCCGGAATGGTGAGATTGATGAAATGAAAGAAGTTTTAAAGGACTTTTATGACACAATCGAATATATTCAATCTCCAGGTATGTTAGATGGCGGGGATGTAATGCAAGTTGAGGATCACTTCTATGTTGGCCTTTCAACCAGAACGAATGAAGCAGGTGCTCTGCAGTTCAAAGATATCATGGGTAAGTATGGTTATGGCACGACCATCATTCCCCTTAAGAAATTCTTTCATTTAAAAACGGGTGTCAATTATCTGGGAGACAATAATTTATTAGTGGCAGGAGAATTCATTAATCATGAGGCTTTTTCTAGCTTTAATCAAATCATCGTAAAAGAGGAAGAAGAATATTCCGGTAACTGCGTCAGAATGAACGACTGCGTTATTGTCCCGAAAGGGTTTGAGGGTACAAAGAAAAAAATTGAAGAATTGGGATACACCGTGATTGAAGTGGAAATGACTGAATTTCAAAAACAAGATGGCGGCCTTAGTTGTCTCTCATTGAGGTTCTAAGATGGTCTGGGAGAAGGCATAGGCTAATAGATAAGATAAGGACGTGATTATATGGGGTATGGACTGGAGAATAATGATCAGCTGCAACGCTCAATGAAAAGACGCCATTTATTTATGCTTTCACTTGGCGGAGTAATTGGTACAGGCCTTTTTTTAAATGCTGGCTATACGATTAACCAAGCGGGGGCAGGAGGAGCCCTGATCGGTTATCTAGCAGGCGGTCTTATTTTGTATATGGTCATGGTCTGCCTTGGCGAGCTAGCCGTTCATATGCCGGTTACAGGATCATTCCAAAAATATGCTGCCGAATATATTGGGCCTTCCGCTGGTTTCTCTCTAGGATGGATGTATTTCGTAGGCTCAGCAGCAACTGCAGGAGTTGAATTTACGGCAGCAGGAATATTGATGAAACAATGGTTCCCCCATAGTCCTACCTGGATTTGGTGTGCGGTGTTCATAGTGCTTTTATTTACATTGAATGCATTAACGACAAGAGGTTTTGCAGAGGCGGAATATTGGTTCGCTGGTATAAAAATCGTTGCAGTGATTTTGTTTATCTTGATTGGAATCGCTGGTATCTTTGGTTTTGTCTCTTTATCTGATCGTCCAACCCCATTCTTCGAGAATTTGGCACCTTCTGGTCTATTTCCAGCTGGCGGCATTACAATTATCTTTGTGACAATGATGAATGTAATATTTTCTTATCAAGGCTCAGAACTTATAGGAATAGCGGCAGGTGAAAGTGAAAAACCTGAAGAAAACATTCCTAAAGCCATTCGAAACGTACTATTTAGAATCATTGTTTTTTACATTTCATCCATTATCATCCTTTCCGCCATATTCCCTTCTTCGGAATTAGGTTTATTGGAAAGTCCTTTTGTAACTTTGATGAAGATAGCGGGGATTCCTTATGCTGCAGGTATCATGAATTTCATTATATTAACAGCCATTCTTTCAGTGGGGAATTCATGTCTTTATGCATCTACAAGGTTGCTTTGGTCGATGGCCCATGATGGGATGGCACCAAAAGTGTTTGGTCTATTGTCCAAAAGGAAAGTGCCCTTGAATGCCCTTCTTTTTACAATCTGCTTTTCGCTTCTCTCGTTATTGACTAGCTTCATTGCGGCGGATACTGTGTTCGTGATACTAATGTCCATAGCGGGTATCTCCGTCACGATTTCATGGATGGGAATTGCTTTATCGCAATATATGTTTAGAAAGAAATTTATTAAAGCGGGTGGCAAAACGGAAGACTTACAATACATAGTACCGTTTTACCCATTCGTCCCGTTGTTTTGTTTAGGCTTTTGTTCGCTGATTCTAGTATTCCTTGCCTTTGACCCCACTCAAAGAGTTGGACTGTTTTATGGAATAGGATTTTTGGTAGCCTGTATATTATTCTATAAATTTAAATTGGCTAAGAAAGCAGAGTCGAACACGAACTTGGAAAATGAAAAAATATTGTAATAGAGTCCCTATATTGATTGCCCGTTCGTATAAAAGGTTAGCCAGTTATTACTGGTTGACCTTTTTTTAACCTTGTAGCTGCGGTCACTTGAATGATTATTTGGGAGGGGAATACTGACATTTTGACGAAATAGATGGAATATCATATTACGAAAATAGGAAGGAGGAATGGAGATGTCTGATAACAAAGTGACTAATAACATCACAACGAGTATAGGGGGGGATCTCGTCATGTAGCGTACCCTTGACGGGCAGCGGGACCTTGTTTTTTCTGAGCACTGGCTGGATGGTGGGGACCGAGTGGATGGCAAACGGAAAATCGGGCGTTTAATTTTAAGTCTGACGGCGTATGGCATTATTGCATGCGGTGCACAGATGAAAACCAAGGTGAATTTTATAACCAAGAATCTTGGGGGAAAGCTGTTTATCAAGAAATAACCGTACCCGGGAAGGTTGTCTTAACGGACATGTTTGCAGATGAAGAAGGCAATGCAGCCGACGGTATGCCAGTTATACTGGTAACGTTGACGTTTGTTGAACACGAGGGTAAGACAAAACCCATCATGCGTTCTCGATTCGCTTCAGTCGAGGGGCTTCAGCAAGTAATGGGAATGGGTATAGTCCAAGGATGTGCCTTGAAATTTTACCGCCTCGACGATCTGCTGGATAAGCTTCAGGAGCTATGGTAAAAAGGTATGGGTGCTATTTAACAACTCGTGTCATTGCACTTAACATATGCGAATCTTACTTAAGCAGGATCGCTTTTTTCTTATGCAGCTAAGGACAATGAAGCATGTGGAGAGAAGGAAAAGAAAACTATACAATTAAAAATGGGGGAAGTAATGAAAATCAATCACATAAATTTAACTGTTAAGGATGTTACAGCTTCACGTGACTTTTTAGAAACATACTTTGGATTGACATGTGCAGGAAGTAGGGGAGATGGGTTCGCTGCAATGAAAGATGATGATGGTTCCATATTGACTCTGATGAAAGGAAACAATGTACAATACCCCAAAACTTTTCACGTTGGATTCATTCAAGAAAATGAAGAACAAGTTAACAGGATCAATCAGAGGTTGAAGGAGGATGGATTCAAGGTAAAACCTCCACAACACATACACAGATATACTTTCTACGTGGAAGCACCCGGAGGATTTAACGTTGAAGTACTTTGTTAAAAGTATAAGGAGATGAAATGCTGTCTTCTAAAGATGAATTAGGTGGAAAAACTGAAAAAGATGGTAGTGAAAGTGCTAAAAATACTGGATTTACAGAAAATATTTCTGCAATGGAAATGCAAGAATTTGTTCAAAATCAATTGATGGAAAAAATGAAAATACCTACATTCATTGCAATCTAGGGAAGCTCCAAAGTTGGAGCGATGGATGTAGTCATGCTCTAGAAATCCACCATGGATCTCTGAGATACTTGATTTTAAAAAGATCTTCTATGTAGATGTATATATATGGTTTGATAATAACGAAAAAGCTGACTGCAGGAGCCCGTTCAAAACGGCTCCTGTTATCAGCTTTTCTTTTTTACCATGGGCTCCAATTCGATAATGGGACTGCACGCAAAAATCAAACATGTATGTTTAGCTGTTTGCGGAGACGTTGCATTTCTGAATTGAAATAGGCTTTGCTGTAATCACATCCGACAATTGCTACGATATTGCCGTCATCATCAATGATTGGCGCAAAGCTTGTTTTCCACTCTCCGTACCTGTCTTCGTATATGGGAGTAACACCCGCTTTACCATTAAACGCCTGGTAAGCGACATTGACCATTTCCGGGGGACCCATATATTCTTCCCCCGGTTCAATTACAAAGCCTTTGTCTGCAACAAGGTGAATCAGACGTCCATCCTCCGACATGATAAATATAAAGACCCATTCAATTACGCCTTCCTTTTCTTGAATCATGGTAAGTTTTTGTTTTAATTTCTGGGAATAGGAAGTTTGCCGGTTCATATTTTTTTGTAGACTGATAACCTCTTCAGCTGGAATGATAGCTGCGGTTACAACGGCAATGGATCGAAGCCGCTGGTTTATTTGTTCTTCTAAAATGGCCCGTTTATCCACTGGTGAAAAGCTTGCCTCTTCCATTTTATTTCGTAATTTTTTATATTTCCTGCTCATCGTCGGCTGGCTGACTTCCAATACCTTTGCCGCCAGTTTCAATGATTTATATTGTTCCATCGCCATGTTGATGAGTTGTTCTTCCACAAGGTCAACGGCTTCCTGCAAAGGCATTAGGAAATCGATGACAGGTAGTGAAAGAGGTTTGGGCCCTTTAAATGGAAGCACCTCTTTAACCAAAGCAACATCCACTTCCGGCATTCCGCTAGTAATCACAAGTCTTTCAACTGTATTTTCAAGTTCGCGCACGTTACCGGGCCATTGATAGATGCAAAGCAAGTCGATGGCATCCGGGGTGAACGCTACCTTGCGATTGTACAGTGTATTGTACTTTTGTAAAAAAAACTGAACCAGGTGGGGAATCTCATCCACACGATTTCTTAGCGGCGGAAGATGGATAGGCACGACATGAAGACGATAATATAAGTCTTCTCGGAATTCACCTTTTTTTACCATTTTTTCGAGCGATTTATTTGTTGCGGCAATCACTTGAATGTCAACAGGGTGTGAGGTCGTACTTCCAATTGGTGTGACAACTCGTTCCTGAAGGACACGAAGCAGTTTTACCTGTACGTTAAGCGGTAACTCGCCCACTTCATCCAAAAATAAGATACCTTTATGGGCCAGTGTGAATTTTCCCTTGGCGCCTTCTTTCCGTGCGCTGGTAAAAGCCCCTTCTACATAGCCAAACAGTTCGCTTTCAATCAGGTTTTCCGGAATGGCGCCGCAATTGACAGGTATAAATGGTCCGTCGCTTCTATTACCCATATTATGTATGGCCCTGGCGGCTATTTCCTTTCCTACACCGGATTCCCCCAATAAAAGGACGGTTGCGCTGACATCACAGACCATTTGCATTTTATGCAGAACATCAAGCATCGGTTTACTGCGGATCACAAATGGAAAAGTTGGCTTTTTCGATTCCATTAATGGTCCCGATTGCCCCCTTGATGTATCTGGATATGAGTCTTTAATTTCTTTGTAAGCCCAGACCCATGCCCCGGATTCAATTGGGTATGCCGTCATCATCAGCTCATGCCCCTGCCATGAGGACTGCATGATAGATCTTTTCTCATTTTTGCCCATTATCTCTTCTGCCAAGCTTGTTGAAAATAAATCTTGTTCAACATCCTTGATGGAACCACCGACATTAGCGGATTTGATTGTATGGAATAAGGTTTTCCCTGTTCCGATCGATTTCATGATGGTGCCATTTTTATCTGTCACAATAAGCTGATCGTAAATAGACAAGAGTGCAGAGGTGAAGTGATCCATTTATGTCTACCTGCCTTTCATTTAACTTCCTAGTTTCATATTACAGAAATTTCACAATTGTTCAATAGTTTCAAAAATGAATATTCTTCCTATTGAAAACCCTGTTAGCATAGTGCTTTCTGATTGGCATGGTTATTGCAATAAGTAAAGAGAAGGGACTAGAAAGCATGATTGCAAAGGAGGGAGAAGCGATTTTGAATAAAGAGAATCAGTTCCGACAGAATATCAATTCTGAAGATCCCTTTATTAAAAATCTATATTCAGATTTGAATGAGCGGATCAATGCGTATGAGCAGGAAGATGCCGTGAAAATCGAAAAAATGAAATGGAGTGATGCGACAGGTTCTATTTTTTTCATGGTTTTAATCATCGCCTACCTAATCTATTCATTTATCTAAAATGTAGTCTAGAACAATGACAGCCTCATTCCAAGCCATACAATCATTATTTTAATAGTTGGGAGAGAAGCGTGTGAGCAAAGAGAATTCCTCCATTTCAAAGGATGTGGCCTTTGGGTTCCTACCGGCAAGTAAAAACGACCGGATTTTTAACCTACGGGATTTAATTTTAGTTCAAGTTGTTATTGGCCTCTCATCTTTTGGGCTGTTGACTGGCGGATATACAGGTACAATGCTTGACGCGAAGCAGTCACTTGCAGCGATTTTATTCGGTAACGCCTTCCCTATGCTGTTGATTGTTCCCATTACCCTTTATTTTGCGCGTTATGGCATAGACACTTTTGTAGGGTTTCGAAGTTCACTTGGTTATTTAGGATCCAATATCTTTTTCTTTGTTTTTCTTATTTTGACCCTCGGCTACATTTCCATTGCGCTCTTTATGTCCGGCCAGGCGTTGGCAGAGGCTGCTAATTGGCTGGGGATGCCCGCAATTTTTTCAAGCCAAGCAATGGGGGCGCCGTTTTTCTCGATATTACTCTTTATCTGTGCATTTCTTGTAACCGTGAGGGGACCGGTAGCGATTCAAAAATATACCGCAGTGGCCGTGCCGGTTTTTATGGTTCTCATGTTTGGCCTTCTCGCAATTGTCTTGTTTGGACAGGGATTCACGAAAGTTGCCCATATACTTCCTTCTGAACCCTTTGAAACGACTTCTCGTTCATTCGCGACAGCCCTGGAATTAAATATCGGTCTCGGCTTTTCATGGCTTCCGTATCTTGGCCAATACAGCCGTTTGTCCAAAACAGAAGGAGGCGCATTTAAAGCGGGATTCTACAGCTATGGAATCATCGTCTGTATCGCTGCTTTAGTTGGGGCCCTTGCTGCATTAGTCGCTGGTTCACTTAATCCTTCTGACTGGATGTTTTCCATCGCAGGAAGTTGGGGCGGCTTCATTGGCTTGATTTTACTTTCGGTAGGGAATGTCGGTGCAGCCATTTTCCTTATGTACTCACAAGCTGTCAGCTTTAAAACTGTATTCCCGAAAAAATCATGGATGATTGCGATGGGAACGACCGTACCGACTATATTCTTACTTCTAAGCTCAACGTTCTACGATGCATTTGGCTCATTCATTGCTGTCATTTCCTTCATTATGGCTGTACTTGGCGGCATTGTCGTGGCAGATTACTTTTTTGTAAAGCGCCAACGCATTTCAATAAGGGATTTGTATGACACACAAGGCTCTTATACTTATTGGAAAGGCATTAACCCGTCTGCCGTTCTTACGGTGGTCATTGGAACGATCGTTTACTGGGCACTCTATAATCCATTGACTTTTGAAGCAAGTGACTTTTTCCTTTATACAGCTGCCGGAATTCCAACATACTTTGTCGCTTTAGTCACCTACTATGTTTCATCTAAATACATTTTCCGTTATGAAGTTGACATGGTGCGTCCATCCGTGGAATTAAAGGAAGCTAAGTAGAAAAAAACTCACTTTAAAGAATCTAGGGAACGAGAGGAGATTGTTCAATGTTTACACAAAGTTTAGATTTCAAAACAACAGATTTAGATACATTCCCATTTCCATTCACTTCAGGTAACTATCGTTATTCAAACGACTTGAAAAAACTCTCAAACGTTAACTGTATTGAAGTTACACCAGAATACAAACTCCAAGTGGAAACGAAGCGTCGTCTCCTTGAAGAACAGCCGCATATAAGGTTTCAATCTTTTTCACACACAATGGAAATGCAATGGGAAGTGTTGGAAATGCTGATTGACATGGCAGCTGATCGCTATCCGGAGCATTTCGAGGTCATTAAAGATGGGGACAAATGGACTTTCAAGAACCACATTTTCGGGGAAACCGATTCATTCGTGTATGGCGATGCCAGCACGCTTCCAAATGAGCCGCTTGACTATATAGGCCGCCATTTCCATAATGATTTTGTTTTAATGGTTCATCGCGATAGTAATTTCTATTTGGAAGTGGGTCAAGTTTCATACGCTGCACTCTTCTCGGCTAACTGGAATAAAGGGATGTCCTTTGATGAGATACATGCACCTGTTCCATTCGTATCACGGAAAGGAGATGAACTCGCAGATCGCGTTCGTAAGTTTTTATTATCCATCGAGCCAGGAAAGCCATGGACACGCATCAATTGGAACCTGATGGCGGACCGTTGGGATGTCAACTATGAAACGATGGATGTCTGGGGACCGCAACGTTCTGAAATAACACCGGAAAATGCAGGTAAACTTGTTCGTTTGCGTGTTGAAGAACAAAAATTTTATCGCATGCCACGAAGTAACGCCATTCTATTCGTATTGAATACTCAATTCCTGCCGCTAGAGGATTTGACATTGCGCCAGGAGTGGTTTGATCTGACTTATAGCGTACTGCAGGATATTCCCGGACCAATGGCTGAATACAAAGGAATTGCCCCATTCCTACCACAATCGGTCGAATATTTGAGGAGTATCGATGAAAAGAAAAAAGCGAAAATAAACAATAAGTAGGAGGATAGGGCCTTGTACAATAGTCCAGTATTGTTTGATAAATCCATTACGATCGTAAACAAATTTACCCCTCGGAATGAACGAAGAAAGTTTGTCGTCATTTCCGATCAAGCCGGATATGATCAGGCGAAAAGTTTCACTTCTGAAATTGCAGGTACAGTGCCTATTGAATGTCTATCCATTAACGGAATGGAAGATAAAGAGGAGATTAAGAGAGTCATCCTGTCACAAAGGATGGGCACCCAATTTTATATTGCAGCTGCATGGAACAATGCCGTGATGATCTTCTCGCTCGGAGTGGAGGCTGGTCTATCTGAAGCTGAGATCCAGACGGTGATTATCGGGCCTAAACGACGTTACGTATATTGCATGAAATGTTTCGAAGTGTCGGAAGTCGAAGAAGAAGCAGAAATTGCAGAATGTGACCATTGCAAAGCCAGTCTTGAAATAGGTCCTTTTTATTCAATCGTACGGGAAGGTTATATTGGTTACCCATACATCCCGATCGGAAAAGAAGAAGTAGGGAGCTGATCATCATGCGGGTAGTAGGAAATATTCAAATGAAAGTAAACAAGATCATTCAAGAAACTCCATTCGTGAAACAGTTCGAGTTGATTCCAGTTGATGGAAAGCCGTTGCCTGCATTTACAGGCGGTTCGCATTTGACCACTTACATGCCGGCTGGAGATAAGATTTTCGAGAGAGAGTACTCCCTTATCAGCAACCCAAGGGACCGCAATAAATATGCGATATCCATTCGGCGTGATGAGGCATCACGCGGAGGTTCGGCTTTCTGGCATGATCAAGTAAAGGTAGATTCCAGGTTGGAAGTCAGTTTTCCTAAAAATAACTTCCCTCTCAGCTTTCGAGCTAAGCATCATGCTTTTTATGCAGCTGGAATCGGCATAACCCCATTTCTGGCAATGATGGAAGACATGGCCGCCGAAGGGCAAACCTTCGAACTCCATTATGCAGCACGCACTCCGGAGTTATGTGCTTTTTATGATCTGCTGAAAACCAAATACAATGATCAATGCACCTTTTATTTTTCGCAGGCAGAAGACAAACGCAGAATGATGCCCGAGACGATGATGGATCATCGCATTGGCACGCACGTCTATTTTTGCGGACCAATCGAGATGGTGCAAGAGTATCGAAAAGCTGCCAGTTCCTATGGTTATCCGGAACATGCGATCCACTTCGAATTATTTGCGGCAAAAAATGATGGGGCGCGAGATCCTTTCATCGTCGACCTTACGGACAGCGATCGGTCCATCCGCGTTCAGGAGGGTGAAACACTGCTTGATGCGCTTTTAAGGGAAGGAATCGATGCACCTTATTCTTGTAAAGTAGGCGGGTGCGGAAGTTGTGAGGTGGATGTTTCAGAAGGTGAAGTGGATCACCGAGATTTCTTCCTTAGCGAAGAAAACCGTCAAACACGGAAATCAATCCTGACATGCTGCTCACGTGCGAAGGACGACAGACTGGTCTTAAAACTGTAACGATTAAATCCCGTACAGATTATAAAAAAATAATGAAAACCGGAGGAATGAAACATGACAATATTAGAAACGGCAGTATTAGAGCTTAAAAATTACATCGACGGTAAGTGGCAGACCTCATCTTCAAATGAAGTAATATCGGTAATCAATCCTGCAACACAGGAAATCATCGCAAAAGCTCCGCGTGCCACCAAAGAAGATACAGAAAGGGCAATCTCAGTAGCGAAGGCAGCCTTTGAAAGTGGAATCTGGTCAGGCCTAACAGCACAGGAGCGTGCTTCCTACCTATATAAAATCGCTGATAAAATTGATGAACGTGCCGAAGAGTTAACGATTCTTGAAACAATGGACAACGGGAAACTTAAAGCAGAGGCAGGTTTCGATATTGCTGATGCCGCCGCGTGTTTCCGTTACTACGCTGGTTTGGTCCTTCATCCAGAAGGGGAAACGTATCAAGTTCCCGCTCCCGTGCAAGCGATGGTTGTTCGTGAGCCAGTAGGTGTAGCCGGTTTGATTGTACCTTGGAATTTCCCACTTCTAATGAGTGTCTGGAAAATCGCACCGGCGCTTGCGGCAGGAAACACCATTGTATATAAACCGGCTGAAGTGACACCTGTAACAGCAATGAAATTATTCGAAATCCTGGAGGAAGCAGGCATCCCGAAAGGTGTGGCTAATATGGTGATGGGCCGCGGCACCGTTGTCGGTCAAACCATCGCGGAAAGCAACGATGTTGACATTGTTTCATTTACAGGAAGTACGGATGTTGGCCGCTCCATCATGAAGGCGGCAGCGGGCAACTTAAAGAAAATTTCCCTTGAGCTTGGCGGTAAATCACCTAACATCGTTTTTGCAGATGCAGATTTAGAGACAGCCGTCGATTATGGATTATTTGGCATCTTCTTCGGTGCCGGTCAAGTTTGTTCATCAGGCAGCCGAATTCTAGTTGAAGAAAGTATTTATGATGAATATGTAAAACGCTATGTTGAACGCGCAAATAAAATTAAAGTTGGACCTGGACTTGCAGAAGACAGCAACATGGGGGCCATTGTCAGCGAAGCGCAAATGAATAGCATTTTGAACTATATTGAAATCGGCAAACAGGAAGGTGCGACACTTGCGGCAGGCGGGTACCGTCTTGTTGATGACGGTCTTGACAAGGGGTACTTCATTGCACCGACTGTCTTTACCGATGTAACACCTGATATGCGCATCGTACAAGAGGAGATCTTCGGTCCAGTCGTTGTCATTCAAAAGTTCAAAGATGAAGAAGAAGCCATTAAACTGGCAAATGATACAGACTACGGACTTGCAGGCGGCGTCTTCACGAACGATGGAGCAAAAGGATTGCGTGTGATCAAGAAGGTACGGGCAGGCATCACATGGGTAAATGATTATCATCCAACATATGTCGAGGCGCCATGGGGCGGTTACAAACAGAGCGGGATTGGACGCAGTTTAGGAAAATACGGCTTGGACGAATACCAGGAAATTAAACAAATCAACATCAATCTCGATGTAAAACCCGTCGGCTGGTTTCCCAAATAATCGTCACTTACTTTCTTTAATCAAACCAAAAACCTAATCCAAATACGGATTAGGTTTCAGTTTGGCCGACAAAATGGGGTTAGTGAAAGGGTTATGTGTAAATGATTTCCACTCCAGGCACTCGCTTTCCGCGGGCGGTCCAGGAGCCTCCTCGGCTGTTCGCCTGCGGGGTCTCCCTTGGCCACGCTTTTCCCGCAGGAGTCTCGTACCTTCCATTCCAATCAACTGGAACTTCTTTTTTAAGAAATATTGAAGGGAAACTGTCTCTTCTTCTCCAATTCGTTTAAACAGTCTGGCGGTTTCATCAATTTTTTGACAAAAGGAGTTTCGAATTGCACTCGCCCCGAACCAAGGTTTTAAAATTAAACTTGAGTATCTTTCATGTTTTTTACTAGTTTATACGGAAGAAACCCTCACTAGATTGAAGAGATTTGCGACACTCCTGCCGAATTACTGGCTAGCCGAGACCCCACAGGCGCTTGCGCTGAGGAGGCTTGGCAGACAGTCGGCGGAAAGGGAGCGGATCTCTGAAATCATCTGCTAACTTTTTTCAATGCAAACTGAGTTTTCATCGAGTTTGTCGACAGTCTGAAACCTAATCCAAATACGGATTAGGTTTTTTCAAACTGTAGGAAAACCTTTTAAAGCACTTAACAAATGATCTTAAGCTTCAACTGAGAATAAACAATCTTAAGGTATGAGCCATTTCGCAGGCATTTTTATTATGCAACAAAAGGACAAGTTTTCCTGTGATGAGTGAAAATGGATTTGAGCATAAAAAACACCATTGATATGATAAAAGTAACATACCATT
This sequence comes from Peribacillus sp. AS_2, assembly GCF_026891895.1. NCBI lineage: Bacteria > Bacillati > Bacillota > Bacilli > Caryophanales > Bacillaceae > Peribacillus > Peribacillus sp. AS_2. Next base: position 331,470 of record NZ_JAPTGA010000002.1, on the reverse strand, counting down.
GCTATTTATCGTTTTAATCAGAAATAGGGCAATGAGATTGAATCGTTTTACCGGTACAGCATTTATTCTTGGTGTCGTTGATTGTCGTACATAGTATCATTAAAAAGAAAAAGGAAAAAACATTACAATAATGCTCACACAATATAAGTTAATAAGTTTATTGCCTTCTTTAATATGAAAAGACTAGGAAGCCGACAGGACCTTCAAAAAGTCTTCAATCAAGGAGGAAGCGTTCTATCAAATAGTAAAGACCAGTCAGGGAGTGGATATTGATGACTAAGTTTTATTCGGATATGACAGTGGAGGAAGCAATATCGTGTTTCCCGATAGGAAGCACTGAAGTGGAAGTTTTGGATGATTCAGAGGATTTCATCGGATTTTTGACAATAGAGGCGTTATCAGCGGCAGTGCAGCAGAGTGATTTGACGAAGCCCATTTCTCAATTCATTACGGTTAATGCACCGCTGCAAAATTTACGGAATTACTCAATACCATATGATCAATTTCAAGCATTCTTTGAGAGTGATTTATGCAGGGTTGTTTTTAATGCACTGTATGATGGCGTGTATATCACGGATGGTGATGGAACGACATTATTTATCAATCAAGCTTATCAACGTATTACTGGAATAAGAGAAGAGGAAATCATCGGAAAACCGATGAGCTATTTAATTGAGCAAGGTATGATATCCGTTTCGGCTTCATTGGATTCCATTCGAACGAAGAATCAAGTTACTCTGACACAAAGAATTCGAAATGGAAGAAAGATTATCGTATCGGCCACACCTATTCTATCGCCACAAAATGAAGTCATATTTGTCATAAATAGTGTCAGGGATATTACTGAATTAATCCGGATGAAGTATACGATTGACAGCCAAAAGTTATCTTTTCAACCTATTTCCCAATTATTGCCTGGCTCGGAACAGGTGAATTTACAGGAAATAATCATTGGTCCTTCTACAACTCCTTTATTCAAACTGGCTGATAAAGTGGCTAAAACGGATGCGAAGATCTTGTTGCAGGGGGAAACGGGAGTAGGGAAGAGTTTAATCGCCAAGTACATACATGCCAAAAGCTCCAGGAAGGAAAAGATTTTCCTTGAATTAAATTGCGGAGCCATTCCAGCGAACTTGGTGGAATCTGAACTTTTTGGATATGAACCAGGGGCTTTTACCGGATCCCTTAAGAATGGAAAAATGGGGATTTTTGAGAAAGTGAATGGTGGCACGTTATTTTTGGACGAAATTGGGGATTTACCTTTAGAGTTACAGGTGAAACTATTGAAAGTGGTAGAAGAAAACAAGTTTATGAGAGTGGGTTCTACCGAAATGAAAGAAGTGGATGTCAGGTTAATTACAGCCACCCATCGCGATCTTGCCTCCCTCGTGCAAGAAGGATCCTTCCGCGAAGATCTTTATTACCGGCTTAATATCGTTTCCTTTGAAGTCCCGCCTTTACGCCAGAGAAAGGAAGAAACGATCCCGCTTTTAGAAATGTATTTGAAGAAATTCAATGAAAAATATAATGAGAAGAAAAAGATGACACCGGAATGCTATGAATGGCTGACGAACTATTCGTGGCCTGGCAATATACGTGAGCTTGCGAGTCTTGCAGAGCGGCTGGTCGTCACGACATATGATGATACGATTGATTTACCTAATTTACCATCTTTCATCCAGCCGGTATTATCAAAAAAAACGACAACACATTCTTTGAAGGAAGCCGTTTCCGAGCTGGAGCGTTCCCTGATATTGAATGCGATGAAGAAATATGGGACTACAAGGGCCGCTGCCATCTCTTTGGATATCAGTCAAAGCGCTTTGGTGCAAAAAATGAAAAAATTTCACATGCGATTAGAAAACGAATCGAATTAGTTTATTTGATTTGATTTCTACTCATTATTTATCCGGTAACACATGAAAAAAAGGGTATCTCCCTTATGAATTAAGCGTTTTCAAACTTTGGCATGATTCCTGCATTAGTAAATACATGAAAGGGGAGATAACCATGAATATTTCTATTTTTTCTATGGCTAACAAATTGGTGACAGGAGCAGATTCTTTACAGCAGCTGACTGATGAGGCTACGCGATTAGGGATGAGGAATCCGTTGATCGTTACAGATAAAGTTTTAGTGGGTGCCGGGGTTGTACAAAGGGTTGAGGATTTACTTTCATCAGCATACGGTATATTCTCGGATGTGAATCCAGAACCGGAAATTGAAATCGTTGAGAATTGTGTACGGACAATCAAGGACGGAAAACATGATGGACTGATTGCGGTAGGAGGTGGAAGTGCGATTGATATTGCAAAAGCCTCTTCCGTCATGGCTACGAATTCAGGCAGCATCGAGACCTATTTCGGTACGAACTTGATTGAAGTTCCAGGTCTCCCTTTAATAGCGATACCCACGACGGCAGGGACCGGGTCAGAAGTGACGAATATTTCGATTTTATCGGACAAAAAAGAACAGGTAAAGAAGGGAATCGTAAGTCCGTACCTTTTACCGGATGTAGCGATTGTATCACCCGTCATGACGCTGACTTGCCCGCCAAGTGTGACTGCTGCGAGCGGAGTGGATGCACTTGTTCATGCCGTAGAGGCCTATATTTCCAAATTTGCGTCGCCCGTTACAGATGCCTTGGCAATTGGGGCCATGAAGTTAATCGCTGTACATTTACCAAAGGCTTATGCTGCGCCGGATAATCTGGAAGCACGGGAAGCGATGATCACTGGAAGCCTAATGGCAGGGTTAGCTTTTGGCAATGCGGGTGTTGGAGCTGTTCATGCCTTAGCTTATCCGCTTGGAGGCCGCTTCCATTTATCACATGGAGTCAGCAATTCATTATTACTGCCATTTGTCATGAAGTGGAATAAAATTGCCTGTTTGGAAAGGTTTCGCGACATTGCTGAAGCACTTGGAGAGAAAGTCAATCATTTAAATGATGATGAGGCAGCGGATAAAGCGATAGAAGCGATGACCAGAATATGTCGCTATGTTGATATACCACAGTCACTAAGTGAATTTGAGATTCCTGAATCGGCTTTAAGTGAAATGGCTGCCGAAGCCATCAAACAAGTCCGTTTACTTCGCAATAATCCCCGTGCATTAAACGTTCGGGATATCGAAAAAATATACCGTTCAGCCTATGGCTTTTAAGTGGAGGAAACATTATGAAATGGAAAAAACGCCGCTACGGAGAAGAGACATCGTATATACCTGCGGGACCTTTTAAGATTAGACTGCCATTTGTCCATTATCGTTTTGAGTGGCCTGACTACGTTCAAGGATTATTGATGTGTGCAGTTGACCTTGGAGCGATAACGCTGCTTGCAGACCATCTCGGTATGCCTTTTGACGTGGCTCTAGCCGTCGTTATCTTGAATGGATTATTATACTTGGCGCATCATTTACTCGGGGACCCGGTTATACCAGGTTGGATTACACCTGCGGTTCCATTGCTTGTATTATTCGTCGGGCAATTTCCGGAGGGGCCTGATCGGGTCTATGCACTCGTTGCGTTTCAATTAACATTAGGTATTTTATCGATATTGCTAGGAATGACCGGACTTGCCAGTAAGGTCGTGCGGCTAGTGCCGAATGCAATCAAATCAGGCATTATTTTAGGGGCGGGTATTGGTGCTGTCGTTTCCATTTTTGAAGTGGGTGGAAAGTTTGATTTATTTCCTTATACAATTAGCATTTGTATCGGCTTTGCTTTTTATCTGCTTTTTTCGAAAAGTTTTGGAAAATTGAAAATGCGAAATAAAGCTTGGGTATTCATAGGGAATTTAGGGATATTGCCGGCAATTTTACTCGCGGTCTTTGTAGCCCCGATTTTTGGAGAAGCAAAATGGCCTGATATCCAATGGGGATTCAGCAGTCCGGATTTTGCTACGCTATGGTCAGACTATACTGTTTTCGGTTTAGGTTTTCCTGCCTTGACCTTCTTTTTAAGTGCGATTCCAGCTGTTTTTGCTACTTATTTAGTCGTATTCGGGGATGTGCTCAAAACAAAAGCGCTGCTTTCTGAATCCGATGAGGTCAGGGAAGATGAAAAGGTGGACTATAATCCAAACAGAGCCCATTTAATTTTTGGCGGCCGAAATGTGATCATGAGTTTTATCGGACCTGATATAACAATGTGCGGTCCGTTGTGGGCAGCCATGCAGGTCGTGGTTGTGGAACGGTTCAAGAATGGCAAGAAAGCCATGAATTCTTTCTTCGGCGGTGCCGGCTCGTTCCGTTGGGGTACGAATACAGGGTTATTCCTATTGCCGGTAGTCAGCCTGGTGGAACCCATTCTCGGTGTCGCCTTGGCCTTGACGCTTTTGGTTCAAGGATATGTTAGCGTACGCGTAGGCGTGATGCAGGCGAAGAGCCAACGCGACCTCGGAATTGCAGGTGTCGTTGCTGCCATCCTTGTTATAAAAGGTGCTGGCATGGCGTTTGCTGCAGGCATTCTATTATGTGTCCTATTATATGGCAAGGACTTTTTCAAAGGAGAGAATGATAAGACTTTTACAGATCATGGAGAAGAAGAGGAGAGTAAGGCATCATGAAAAAAGTAGTGGAAAAATGGCCAATTTATATTAATGGCGCACCTATTCATACAGAAAGTCATTTTGTAGTGGAAAATCCAGCAACATTGGAGCCTGTGGGCTATGTTCCGGACGCTAACGAAAAAGAGGCAAAGGCTGCTGTGGATGCAGCTCAAGCTGCTTTTCTGACTTGGTCGAAAACGAGTGCATACCATAGGGCGGAATTACTTGAGAAATGGTATACCATCATTGAGAACAGGCTGGATGAAATCGCAACGATCATGACCCTGGAACAAGGAAAGCCATTGGCAGAGGCAAAAGGTGAAATGAAGTACGCCTCAAGTTTCGTGAAATGGTACGCTGAAGAAGCAAAGCGCAACTATGGGGAAATCATACCAGCCTCCGTTGCATCAAAGCGTATATTAGTGCAAAAGCAGGCAGTCGGTGTCATTGCTGCCATTACCCCGTGGAATTTTCCTGCTGCCATGATCACGAGAAAAGTGGCGCCAGCTCTTGCTGCGGGATGTACCGTGGTCATAAAACCCGCGGAACAAACGCCTTTGACCGCTTTGCTATTGGTTGAAAGTGCTCATGAAGCGGGCATTCCGGCTGGTGTGATAAATATTGTAACTACACAAAAACCGGGAGATGTATCAGACGTGTGGATGAATGATTCACGTGTTAAGAAGATCACATTTACCGGCTCCACTCCAGTAGGGAAACATTTAATGAAAAAGGCGGCAGTAACAGTGAAAAAAGTCTCGCTTGAACTCGGTGGATTGGCTCCGTTCATCATTGCTGAGGATGCGAATATCGAAGAAGCAGTAAATGGTTTGATTCAATCGAAATTCAGGAATGCTGGACAAACATGTATTTGTGCGAACAGGATATTCGTCCATGAGACAATTGAACAGCCGTTTTTACAAGCTTTCGAACAAGCTGTTTTAGCTTTGAAGGTTGGAAATGGAATGGAAGGAGCCGATCTTGGTCCCTTGATAGATGGAGCTGCAGTTAAAAAGGTTCGGCTTCAGTTGGAGGATGCTGCAAGTAAGGGCGCCATCCTCCATAACACCTCAAGAGTCGATGAAAAACAAGGCCATTTCATAGCACCAGCCATACTTTCCAATGTAACGGATGATATGCTGTGCATGCAGGAAGAAACGTTTGGGCCAATTGCGCCAGTCAGTACATTCAAAACCGATCAAGAAGCGATAGATCGAGCCAATAACACGAATTTTGGCTTGGCAGCTTATGTGTATACCGAGTCACTTAATAAGGCGGTTGCCTACTCGGATGCACTTGAATATGGGATTGTCGGTATTAATGACAGTGCCCCATCCACTGCACAAGCGCCATTTGGAGGCATGAAGGAAAGCGGTATAGGCAGGGAAGGCGGACACTACGGCATGGATGAATATTTAGAAGTGAAGTATGTCTCCATGCAGCTTGGCAAGTAAAAAAACAGAAGGGTCCGCCATGATTCTTAAGGCAAAAAAAGAGTGGAAGGCACATCAATTATCGATGTGCCTTCCACTCTTTTTCAATGGTTAAAATGCATTTTTACGTCCCTTCAGATAGGAAGGAGGAAAGGTCATGTTTCCAAGGATGACATCGAAGTCAGCACCGGTAGCCATGGGAACGTTACTTGTATGACCATGGAAAGTCTCATTTGCAAGTAATGCAAAGGCCACCGCTTCTTTCGCTTCAGAAGAGTATCCCAACTCTTCTTGAGTCAAAACTTGAATAGAATTTCCAAGCAGTGATTGAATCATGTTTAATAGCGTTTTGTTATAGCTGCCACCTCCGCCAATGATCACTTCTTCAATACTGGTTTTTGGGAAGATGAAATTTCGATAGTTTTCCACAATGGACTTTGCTGTGAACATTGTTACGGTTGCCAAAATATCTTGGTTTGGAAGCGATTCAAACATCTTTAATAGTTTTACTACATATTGCTTTCCAAACAATTCCCTGCCGGTTGATTTTGGTGGAGGGCTCATAATATAAGGATGACTGATACAATAAGATAAAAGTTCGTCATTGATTTGTCCTTGTTTAGCTATGTTTCCACCTTCGTCATAGCTTATATTGAACAATTGGCGGCATACTTCATCAATGATCATATTCCCAGGCCCTGTATCAAAAGCGTACATGTCATCCAAAGATGCTTGCTTGGGTAAGACGGTTACATTTCCAATGCCACCTATGTTTTGGAGTAATCGTCCCTTTGCTTCACTTCTATAAAGAATGTATTCGGTAAAAGGAACAAGAGGAGCTCCTTGTCCACCAGCAGCCATGTCCATCGTCCGGAAATTAGAGATTACAAGTGTGTTTGTATCGTGAGCAATTACTGCAGCTTCCCCAATTTGCAAAGTGGAGGGGATATAATTTTGTTCTTTTAAAGGCTGGTGGTAAATGGTTTGTCCATGGGATCCAATAAGATCAAGTTTATTAATGGGAAATCCAGCTTTATGACAAACTTCCTTTACTGCATCGGCAAATAATTTCCCTAATTTAAAATTCAAACTGCATATTAACTGGACATTGGATGTATCTGCAGAGAAAGACTGCATAATTTCTTTTTCAATTTCTTTTGGAAACGGGCATGTCACGAACTCAATCATTTCCATTTCAGTCTCGAGTCCACTATTATTCACCCGAACAAGTGCGGCATCAATTCCATCCAGTGATGTTCCGGACATTAATCCAACTATGTACATCGTCATTCCACCTACTTCGATTCTTTTATCATCGTGATATAGCATAATATACAACAGTGTATGCTATTAAGATAAAACCTTTTCCAATATATTGTTTATGGATGCTTTACGTCCATTGTTCATTAAACTATAATGCTATTTCTTGAAGATCATTGTACTTTTATATCAATCTGTTTAGTTTGTTTGCTTTCATTGTGGGTGCGGTCCAATGCTGTCACAACATATGTGTAAGTCTTTCCTTTTTCTACACTGCCGTCATTAAACAATTGACTTGTATTTTCCTTATGCACTGTGGCAAGTAAGTTCGTTGAATCTTCAATGTTTCCTTGTTTCTTCCCATCAAAACGATAAATGGCATAATAGGTTGCATCTGATTGCTTATGATCTTGAATTTCGAATTGTATCCCGTCTCCTGATTGTGTGGCCTTGCTCACCTTTGGGGCCTTTGGTGCATGATCATCAATCCAAGGCATGGCTGGAACCAATGCGGGATGCTTATAAATATCCTCGCTTAAGCGATCCGCTATCCCAAGAGGGTTTTTCCGTAAATCCTTGGCACTGAAATGCATGCTTCCATCAAATTCCTTATATGTTCGATTCAGTTTTAACTGGTTTGGCATTTCTTCAGGGTTGAACCAGTTTTGCACACCATTGGACTCTGTATTAATTTTATAGTCTCCCTGTCCAATATAGAGTTGAACATTTTTTCCTGCGACTTCTTTTGTCCACCAATCCAGAAGTTTGGCATAGTCAGCTACTGGCAATCCTATATTCCAATATAATTGAGGGGCAATATAATCAATGTATCCATTATTGATCCATGTTCGGGTATCTGCATATAAATCATCATAATTCGTTTGTCCAGCGGCAGTGTCAGATCCTGTGGGATCAACTGCTTTGTTGCGCCAAACTCCAAATGGACTTATACCAAACTTCACAAAAGATTTTTCTGCCTTGATTTCTTCGTTTATATTCTTAACAAGGTTATTTACATTATCCCTGCGCCAATCTTCAACATTTGTAAATCTATCTGCTCCATATTTTTGATAGGAAATATCATCTGGGAAAGGTACTCCTGCAATCTTGTAAGGATAGAAATAATCGTCCATATGGACTGCATCGATATCATAATTCTTAACAACTTCCAATATTCCATCGATCACAAACCGTTGTACGCCAGGAATGCCTGGGTCAAAGTACAATTGCTGTCCATATGGTATGACCCAATCCGGATGCTTTCTAGCAGGATGAGATTCTGAAAGATTATCAATATCCGCTATTTCAGCTGTTTTACCTAAAGGCATCGTAATGCGGTACGGATTAAACCACGCATGGAATTCCATATTACGATCATGTGCCGCTTCTACCATGAATGCAAGAGGGTCATACCCAGGATCTTTTCCTTGGACCCCTGTTAAATATTTTGACCAAAGACCGTATTCAGAAGGATAAAAAGCATCCGCAGTGGGTTTGATTTGCATAACGACAGCATTCATCCCCATCGCTTTTTGTTCATCCAAATATTTTATGAATTCTTCTTTCTGTGCTGATATGGATAAACCAGGTTTGGACGGCCAGTCAATATTTAACACACTTGCAATCCAAGTTGCCCGCAGTTCCTGTTTTACATAAGTGGTTGCTTGCGGGATTGTCCCTGATTCTGCATTTGCAATCAAATCAGCTGGAAGGAGAAGTGATCCTCCCACCAATGCGGCTAGTGCCAATGAACCGAATTTTTTCTTTGTAATTCTTTCATTCATCAATAGTACAACCTCATTTCATTACTAATATTTATATTTAATTATTTGTAAGCGTTAACAAATAATGAATATATGAATTTGTCATCCATGAATAGTGAGATAAGATCTAACAATAAAAAGAATCGTAGGTTTGGTTCACTAAATGGCTACTCGGTTTACATTTTTTATTTTTAGCAGAAAGATAACAATCAATTAGTTATCTTACTTTTATTTTAAAATTAAATTTTAAAAATGTATATACAATATTGAAATTAAATTTTAATAGTGATATATTAGCTAATAAAGTTTCACCACTTTCACCACTGAAATAAAAAAGGATGATATGTATGCTAGAGCATTTAACGACAGAGAGTCGTAATGAAAAGACCATGAGTTTAGATGAAATGGGAACTCTTGAATTTTTAGAAGTGATGAACGAAGAAGACATTAAAGTTGCCCATTGTGTAAAAAAAGAACTTCCGCAAATTTCTAAAGCTGTGGACATGATCGTTGAAGCCATGAATAAAAACGGCAGATTAATTTACATGGGTGCTGGAACAAGCGGGCGCATCGGTTTATTGGATGCAGTAGAATGTCCCCCGACATTCAATACCGATCCGAGTGAAGTAGTGGGTCTCATAGCTGGTGGGGAAAAGGCTTTCATTAAGGCGGTTGAAGGTGCTGAAGACAGTTTTGAATTAGGTCCTGAAGATTTGAAGAAAATCGAATTGACAAACAGGGACGTTGTAGTGGGCATTGCAGCTAGTGGACGCACTCCATATGTTATTGCTGGATTGGAATATGCCAATCAAGTTGGTGCAGGAACTGTGTCGATAAGCTGTAACAAAGGTTCCGAAATAGGTAAGATTGCAAAAGTTGCGATTGAAGTGGTAAATGGGCCTGAAGTCCTGACGGGTTCTACACGTTTAAAAGCTGGAACATCGCAAAAGTTAGTATGCAATATGCTTTCCACCGCCTCAATGGTTGGAATTGGAAAAGTTTATGGGAATTTAATGGTAGATTTACAGTTAACTAATGAAAAGCTGGTTGAACGTGCAAAACGTATTATCATGGATGCTACTGACTGCAGCTATGAAATTGCAGATGAATTTTTAGAAAAGGCACATGCCCAGCCTAAAATCGCCATTGTCATGATTTTAACGAATGTATCATATGAAGAAGCGTCAAATCGTTTAGTGAAGGCACAAGGATTCATTAGAAAAACGATTTAACGCTTTTTATAAAAAAATCAAAAAATTGGAGGAACAAATAATGAAGGTATTATTCGTATGTTCAGGTGGAATGTCCAGTGCAATCGTTGTAAGCGCTTTAAAAAAGGAAGGGGAAAAACAGGGTATAAACATAGAAGTATTGGCGGTCGGCACACAAGAATTCGATGCAGAAGTACGAAATGGCTGGGATGTTGCGATGGTAGCTCCGCAAGTCAAACATCGTTTCGACGGCTTTAAGGCTTCTGCTGATGAAGCGGGCGTCCCATGTGAAGCCATTCCAGCTCAAGCCTACAGCCCTCTTGGCGGACCTAAGCTACTTAAACTTGTAACGGAACTAGTAAAATAATAAACGGACCACTATTCTTATCACTAAACGTAAAAGGGGAAAACACGAATGGACAAGTTTGTAGCTTTTTTAGAAAATAATCTTTCAACACCTATGGCTAAATTGTCTGAGCAAAAGCATTTACGCGCAATTAGGGATGGTGTGGTTTCCGCGTTACCATTCATCATCTTTGGCAGTTTATTCTTGATCATTGCATTTCCGCCCGTTGCAGCAGATACTGCATTAGGTGAATGGTCTGCAAAACATATAGCTGAAATTTTAATTCCATATCGATTAACGATGTTTATCATGACGCTATATATTACTTTTGGTATTGGCTACAGCTTATCTCAAAGCTATAAACTTGATCCGCTATCTGGAGGTTTACTATCATTGGCAGCCTTCTTGTTCACAATTGGTGTAAAAATGATGGATGATGTGGGGTTTGTTTTGCCAATGACAAATCTCGGAGGCCATGGCCTTTTTGTAGGAATGCTTGTATCCATTTTTGCTGTCGAAATTCTACGTTTTTGTAAAACAAAAAATATCACGATTAAAATGCCGGATTCTGTTCCAACTTCAGTAGCCCGTTCATTTGAAGCATTAATTCCAGTTTCAATTGTCCTGCTTGTCATGACTTTAATTACAGTCGTTTTTGCTGTTGACTTACATTCACTTGTTGATAAAGCGGTTGCACCGCTCATCAGTGCTGGCGATACATTGCCAGGTGTATTAATTCCAGTATTTTTGATTACATTCTTCTGGTCATTTGGTATTCACGGCGTATCGGTAGTAGGTGCCGTAGCTCGTCCGGTATGGGAAGTATACTTGGGGAATAACTCGGCAGCAGTTGCAGCTGGAAAGGCAATTCCCCACATAGCACCTGAAACATTCTTCCAATGGTTTATTTGGATTGGTGGATCTGGTGCAACATTGGGATTAGTAATAGCCATGCTCTTAACGGCGAAGTCCAGCTATAGTAAAGCAATGGGGAAAGCAACAATTGTGCCGAGCATTTTTAACATCAATGAACCTGTTATCTTTGGGATGCCGATTGTACTAAACCCGGTACTGATTATTCCATTCATCATTACACCGCTGATTGGAGCAACACTTGCATATATAGCAACGTCCATCGGACTTGTGAACCCGACATATGTAATGGTTCCCTGGACATTGCCCGCTCCAATAGGTGCCTACCTTTCAACGGGCGGGGATTGGAGAGCCATTGTTCTCGTGATGGTGAATTTAACGATTTCGGTCCTTATATATCTGCCATTCTTTAAGATGTACGATAAAAAGCTTTTAGCACAGGAAAACATGGTAGAAACAACGGATAATAAAAATATCGCTTTATAAGGAATACCTAAAAGGGAGTTTGGGACTAATGCTCCAAACTCCTTTTATAAATTGAGAGGAGGAAAGGACATGAATTCAACATCCAGAATTCACTTTTTTAGTTACAAAAGTGCCTTTCTATTTTTTGGCTTCATTCTTGTTTTTAATTTTATCTTTAACAGATTAATGGATGCCTTTGAAATAAATAAACAATTATCACTGTACTTAGGAAATACCTTTGCCATAAGCGCAGGATTGACGATGGTTGTTTGTTTTGTTGAAGGTAAGTTTAAAAACAAGAAACAAGCAACACTATTATTCTTGTCTTTATTAGCGGTAAGTGCACTGGTTTGTTATGCAATAATCTATAAATGAATGAAGAATCCAGATTAGCTTACGATGAGGTGTTGGGGAAATGGAAATGGAAAAAGGGCTGAAGATTGCCACAATCGGTGGAGGCTCCAGTTATACGCCAGAATTAATAGAAGGATTTATAAAACGATATGATGAGTTGCCTATTAGGGAACTGTGGTTAGTGGATATTGAGGCAGGAAAAGAAAAACTGGAGATTGTAGGAACCTTGGCAAAACGGATGGTTGAAAAAGCAGGACTTCCAATGGAAATACATCTAACGTTAGACCGCCGTCAAGCCTTGCAAGATGCTGATTTTGTCACAACTCAAATGAGAGTGGGTTTACTTGATGCACGAATCAAGGACGAGAGGATCCCGTTGGAATTAGGATTAATTGGTCAAGAAACAAATGGGGCAGGAGGATTGTCCAAGGCATTACGAACGATACCCATACTTCTGGAAATTGCAGAAGAAATGGAGGAGCTCTGTCCTGATGCATGGTTAATTAACTTCACAAATCCAGCGGGAATGGTAACGGAAGCCCTACTCCGCTACAGTAAACATAAAAAAGTCATTGGAGTATGCAATGTTCCATTTAATATGCATATGTCTATTTCTAGCATGCTTGGTGTCGATATGAAGAGAGTGCACATAGATTTCGCCGGTTTGAACCACATGGTATTCGGGATGCATGTGTTCGTTGATGATCAAGAAGTAACAGATAAAGTGCTTGAAATGCTTGGCAATCCTGAAATTCAGCTGACAATGAAGAATATTGCCCCATTGGCTTGGAACAGAAGGTTTTTGAAATCCTTAGGAGTGGTGCCTTGCCCGTACCATCGGTATTATTACAAAACAAAAACGATTTTAGAAGAAGAGTTGGAAGCATTCAAATCAGGGAAAACCCGAGCTGAAGTTGTGAAAAAATTAGAAGAAGGTTTATTTGACCTATACAAGGATGAAACCCTTGACATCAAGCCTCCACAACTAGAGCAGCGCGGTGGAGCTTACTATAGTGATGCAGCATGTAACGTCATTTCTTCTATTTATAATGATAAAAAAGACATTCAAGTGCTAAATGTACAAAACAAAGGATCGCTGACTGATATTGATTATGATTCAGCGGTCGAAGTAAGCTGTATCGTCACAAAGAATGGACCAATTCCTTTGGCTATGGGTAAATTACCCGTACAAGTGCATGGCTTGATCCAACAAATCAAATCATTTGAGAGAATTGGTGCTGAGGCAGCCGTTACAGGTTCTTATGATAAAGCGTTATTGGCTTTAACGATCAACCCGCTCATCCCAAGTGATGACCTGGCGGAAATGGTTTTACAAAAACTTTTAAAAGCGCATGAAGAATACTTACCGCGATTCTTCAGTGGAAGTGCTGTTCCGAACATCAAGTGAATGGTGTTTTAACTAGTGAATCTGGATTACAGAAATCCAATGAACCTTCATAATCTAACATAAATGGGAGTGTAATGATATGTCAACTGAACTGAACAATAACGAAATGGAAATTTTTGAAATAATATCACATAGTGGAAATGCAAGAGGATTAGCATTCGAAGCACTGAAAGAAGCGGAAGAATTTAATTTTGAAAAGGCAGAGGAACTAATTAAACAAGGCCAGGAAGAATTGAACATGGCCCATAAGACACAAACCAAGCTCATTCAAGCAGAATTGAATGGAGTTCCAAGTGAGAAAACTTTATTGATGATTCATGCTCAAGATCACTTGATGACTGCAATGAGCGAACAAAAACTAATAGAACACATGATTCGCATAGTAAAAAAGCTAGCCCCACAACAGTAAAGAGGTGATTGAAAATGGGTAAACTCGGCATATCTATCTATCCAGAGCATTCAACCGTTGAAAAAGACATGGAATACATTGCACTTGCACACAAATATGGCTTCAAAAAGATCTTTACTTGCTTGCTTTCAATAGAAGGAGACAAAGAGAAGATTTTAAAAGAATTTAAAGAAACGATTCATTATGCCAATCAATTGAATATGGAAGTGATGGTCGATATTGCTCCCCGAGTATTCGGTTCACTAGGCATTTCGTATAATGACTTATCATTCTTTGCAGAATTAGGCGCGTATGGAATCAGGCTGGACATGGGTTTTACAGGCAACGAAGAGTCGATCATGACACATAATCCATATGGTCTAAAAATTGAAATAAACATGAGTAATGCAACGAGGTATCTAGAAAATATCATGGATTACAAACCAAATATAGAAAACTTAGTTGGATCGCACAACTTCTATCCCCATCGCTATGCAGGATTGAGCTATCCACATTTCATTAAATGCTGTGAGTCATTCAAAAAGCATAATATCCGCACGGCAGCTTTCATAAGCTCACATGCAGCAACGTACGGACCTTGGCCTATAATGGAAGGATTATGTACCTTGGAAATGCACCGGGAATTACCGATTACAACACAAGCGAAACATTTGTATGCAACAGGATTGATTGATGATGTAATCATAGCAAATGCTTACGCATCTGAAGATGAATTGAAACAGCTTAGCTTGTTAAACAGCGGTCTGTTAACATTTAATGTTAACCTTCACGAAACCATAACAGATTTGGAGAAAAAAATAGTATTGGAAGAATTCCATTTTTACCGTGGAGATGTTTCCGATTATCTAATTCGCTCGACTCAATCACGCGTGAAATATAAGAGCGAAGAATTTAAACCAACATATACGCCTGATATTGGACGCGGTGATATATTAATTGAAAACGAGCTCTATGGACAATATAAAGGGGAATTGCAGATTGCTTTGAAGAAAATGAAGAATTCGGGGAAAACCAATGTAGTTGGCCGAATAGCAGAAGAGGAAATTTTTCTCCTCGATTATTTGGAACCATGGGGGAAATTCCAATTCAATATTAATGGATCAGGGAAGGAACGGTGATATTCCTTCCTTTTTTACTGAATAGGAGAATGACATGAATTATATTATCGGTGTAGACGGCGGAGGGACCAAAACTGAAGCAGTGGCTTATGATATGGATGGTAATAAAATTAGTGAAGGCAGAGCGGGGTTTGGAAACCTGCTTATTAATGAAAAACAAGCCACCGCTAACATTATACAGGCAATTGAACAAAGCATGACTCCTATTGATGATGGCAGCTGCCTATACATTTGTTTAGGATTAGCCGGGTATGGAGGAGTTGAAAATCCGCAGGGCATAAAAAGTGCATTAAGCAAGGCATTTAAGGCCCCGTTCACCATTGTAAATGATGCAATTATCGCTCATGCTGCTTTGCTAAAAGGAAATGATGGCATTTTGACCATATCCGGAACGGGATCTGTAAGTATCGGCATCCATGAAGGAATCGAGAAATCGGCTGGTGGATGGGGACACATTCTTGGGGATGAAGGAAGTGGCTATTGGATCGCCATGCAGGCTTTTATAAGAATGACGCAAGAAGAGGATGAAGGGTATGAATATAGCCATTTAACCGAGTCGATACTGAAAAAACTTGGCTATCTTAGTGTAATGGAACTGAAGAAATTCATTTATTCTGCCACGAAATCCGAGATAGCCGCGTTTGTTCCCCTAATAGTCCAACATGCGGAGAAGGGAGATGGCTTCTCGCAAAATATTCTGAATCAGGCCGGGTACCACCTTGCAAAACAAACGCTTGAGGTTATCAAGAAGTTAAAGTTGTGCGAGAATGTTACAATTGCATTAAAAGGTAGCATATTGTCTAATGTACCATTGGTGCAAAGCTCATTCATCAATCATATTAAACTTGAAAACCCAAATGTGAAATTTGTTTTAGAAGACGTATCAGCTACATTGGGTTGTTACTACATAGCAATGAAGCATTTAAAGTAAGTAGATCAAGGAGAGTAAATCATATGCACGGCGAAAATATTATATTGAGAATTGAAAGTTTATTGAACCAATTGCCCAAATCAGAAAAGAAAATTGCACAATATATTTTAGAAAATCCCAAAGATATAGTAAGAATGACGATACATGAATTGGCCGACCATGCCAACGCAAGCAGTTCGGCAGTAACGAGGTTCTGTCATTCCATAAAAGTTAATAGTTTTTCAGAACTGAAGGTATCCCTATCATCCCTGATTTCCCAGCCGGAGAAAAAAGGTTTCCATGACATTGAGCCTAATGAAACAATAGCATCGATCAAAAATAAAATTGTGTCCAACTCTGTCCAGGCAATACAAGAAACGGCACATTATTTGGATGAGGCCGTTCTTGACAATATCATTGAAACCATGAGGAGTGCAGACGTGATTTATGTCTATGGTTTAGGGGCATCATGGCTCGTTGCTGAAGATATTACACAGAAATGGTTACGGTTAGGAAAGATTGTAAGTGCCAATCAAGACCCGCATATTACGGCCACTGCACTTGCTGCATCATCAAAGAATACCGTTTTTTTCTGTATATCCAATAGTGGCGAAACTGAAGAAATCCTGGAACTCGTTGATATTGCTAAAGCATATGGCATTAAAACAATTGGTTTATCGCGATTGGGGAACAATGGACTAACTAAAAAAGTTGATATGTCACTAAATCATGTCCGTGCACCGGAGGCTAAATTCCGAAGTGCTGCAACAAGTTCGCTTTTTGCCCAATTTCTAACGGTCAGCATTATTTTCTATGCGTATGTTTCTAAATACTATAATGAAAATAAAAACGAAATTGAACGTTCAAGGGAATCGGTACTGAAATTCACAAAAAGGAATGTGGATACCTAAATGCGGGCCTAATAAAATGGATAAAATCAACGAACCTAAATTTTAGCTTGAGATGTTCCCAATCAGGATGCCTTGTAAAAATATACATCACGATGAAAGGAAGATGTAAGCTGAATGATCCAAAAGAGTTCTCCGAGTCCCATTTATCATCAACTTGAAGAGGAGATTAAAGGAGCGATTCAAAGTCTTGAATTGGTGCCAGGAGAGATGATTCCTTCAGAAAAAGAATACACTGAAAAATATGGCATAAGCAGGATGACGGTGAGACAGGCCATTTCTAACCTCGTGAATGGCGGTTATTTATACAGGCAGCGCGGAAAAGGAACCTTCGTTGCCGAACAAAAATCGGAGCCGCCCTTGCAAGGTCTGACTAACTTTACAGAGGATATGATTTCAAGAGGACTTAAACCAAGTACGCGAGTTATCAGTTTTACGGAGGTCAAGGCAGATCATGAACTTGCTGCAAATCTTGAGGTTGAAGCAGGAACTGCTATTTTCGAACTTGAACGTGTAAGGCTTGCTGATCGGTTGCCGATGGCATATGAAAAGCTATACATCCGTAAAGATCATGCCCTGGACCTTACGGAAGAAAAAGCTGTAAGTGCCATTCATGATTATGTTGAAAAAAGGTTCGGCTTAAAAATCCAGCATGGCAAACAGGTAATTGAAGCAGCCATCGCTCAAAAAAAAGAGGCGGAAATGCTCGGGGTAGCTGAATGTTCCCCTGTATTGCTGATAGATCGAAGAAGTACCCTTGAAACGAATCAACCACTTGCGGTTGTCAGATCTGTCTACCGGGCTGATCGATATACATTCAAAATCAATTTGGAGCGGTTATCGTGAGCAAAATGGGAGTAATAATCCCGTTTACAAAAAGATTACTAAAAAACCCCCCCTGCCCAAATATGGACAAGGGGGGTTTTTAGTAGAATATCATTTTTCAAGTTTGAGAATTTGCCAGATAGAAAGGAAAGATACGGATTAACAATCCAGGACTTTCATTATTTCGCTAAGCTTTCTGTCAATCGGTTTTCTTTCCAAATGACTGTAATGCCAAGGCCAATGACGATAATGACAGCAGCGAAAAGATAAGGGTAGTGGATGTTTACGTCAAAAAGCAATCCTCCCATGGATGGCCCGGCGATATTCCCTAAGCTCGTATAGGTGGAGTTCATTCCAGCAACGAATCCTTGTTCTTTTCCGGCAGCTTTTGATAAAAATGTCGTCAATGCCGGACGAAGCAGGTCAAATGCAAGGAATATGAAGCAAGTTACCACTAGTACTGCCAAAAAGCTGGAAATCATAGTGGATGCTACCGCAAAAATGGCCCCGACGATTAAACATAATTGGATAAGCTTCTTTTCGCCGAGAATATCTACCAGCTTTCCAAACATGAATACCTGTACAACAACTCCGAAAATAGAGCTTATAGTAATGATAATGGCAATATCCTTCGGCGTGAAACCGAATTTATGATCAGAAAATAGGCTAAACACCGTTTCATAGGCTGACAAACCAAAAGCGAGTACAAATACAATGATGAACGCAATGAAGTAAAGCGGATTCAGAGATTTTTTTAAATCGCCGATAAAGTTCGTTTGCTTTGTATTAGCAGAAACTTTTGCAAGCTGTTCCTTTGTCATCGGTTCTTTTAAAATGAATATTGATGAAAGGCAAGCTATAAAAGCAATGCCCGCCGCAAGGAAGAAGGGCAAGCGTATACCATATTCTGCAACAAAGCCACCGATTCCTGGTCCTATTATAAAGCCCAAGCTAATGGCGGCTGAAATATAGCCCATTGCTTTTGGCCTTTCTTGAACGGATGTAATGTCCGCAACATATGCAGTAACACCAGGCATGATAAAGGCGGCACTGATTCCGCCTAGGATCCTAGATAAATAAAACACCGACACATTTGTCCCTACACCGAAGATTAGTTCAGAAACACCAAAAAGGAATAAGCCGATGATGATGATTTTCTTTCTGCCGTAACGGTCAACCCAACGACCTGCGAAAGGAGACATGACAAGCTGTGAAACCGCAAATACGGCAACCAGATAGCCCATCGTGCTTCCGGATAAATGCATGATATTCATAAATGACGGCATAACGGGGATGATGAGTCCTATTCCCAGAAAAGCAATGAATATATTGCTTAGAAGAATAATTAATACCGCCTTTTGATCTTTAATTTGTTTATTCATGTTTTAACACCACTTTCTTTGTGAATCATTTTTGCGAAATACCCCTCCAAAACACTTTCCAGGAGGCTGATAATTTATCATTTAGCCGTTTCTCATCATTGCCGTATACAAGCTCAAGCAAAATGGAATCCACGACTCCCAAGAATGCATAGGTCGGAGTTATGGCTTCATCTTCGACGATTAATTTGGCATTGATCCAATCATGGAATTTACATTCCAGGATCGCCTGCACCTTTTCCTCGATATCGATCACTTCCTGCCCGATTTCTTTTTCAAGATGCGCTGGCGGAAAAAAGGACATACGCAGCCAAAACTTTATATGCTCATTTTTTTGGAAAAGGTCGATGACCAATTGAAGGAATCCGTATAAATCTTTTTCAGGATTTTTTGAATCAACTTTACGGAAATATTGGAGCTTCGACGATAGCTCCGTCTCTTTCGCATCACGTAAAACTTGCAGGAAAAGATCATCCTTGCCTTTAAAATGAGCGTAAATGGATTGCTTTTTCATGCCGACTTCTTCAGCTATTTGAGAAAGCGAAGCTCCTTCATAACCATGAATCGTGAAATATTTTAGAGCGGCTTCCTTAATTTCATTACTTTTCAATAATATCACCTCATAATTTAACGAACGTTCGTCAGTTATAATAGCAAATTACATAAATATATGCAAGCGAATATGTTCATAAAAAGGTAATATGCCCGAAATCATTGATAATTATGGCGCTATATTTGAAAAGGACATAGCTATGCACTCAAGGCTACTCACAAAATTCCTGCATATAATTCTATATGGAAATTAAAGAGGCAGGTGGGATGAAGTTGGATATGTATGACATCAGAAATGAGATTCATTACTATTACACAAAAATACAAGAAACGAATCATCCTTATTATTGGTACTGTTTGGCTGAGACCCAAAGCAGGGCCGGATTAACAAATGAAGCACTGAAGACGATAGATAACGCCTTGTCGTTTCAGAATCCTTATCCTTCCAAACAGGAACTGCTAGTCATGCAATGGAACCTCCAAACCGTTCTTTCAAGACAAATGAACTCAAACTTAACAGTCATAGTGACCTCAAAACAGGGAGATATTGATGGGGACGGGATAAAGGACAATGTTTTTCTTACCGCTAACAAAACCCCTGATAGTCCCTTTTGGAGGAATATAACCTTGGTTATCCATAATGGGAGGACTAATCAATATGAACAAGTTCCAATGAAAAATGACGCAGGATATAATCCGACCCTTTTTCTTGGTGATTTTACAGGTAATGAGGGGGATGACATATTAGTGGTCATTGATACAGGAGGAAGCGGGGGTTCCATTTATGCGTATGTTTTTTCCTACCTTAACGGTAAACCCATGACCATTTTTAATTCAGATTCATTCAATGAATCCTTTCAATACGATGTTAATTATCAAAACCAATACAAAGTGAAGGTGAACAGTCATTACCTAAAAGAAAGGTACATTCTTGACCTGACTTATAAGGATCAGGAATATTTGTCTGAAATTTATAACAAGGAAGGTATATTGAAGGCGCCGATTGAAGGATGGGTCAATCCTTTATCTGGTTTATATCCGGTTGATTTCAATAGAGATGGCATATATGAGCTCGAAGCGTATCAGAGGATCGCAGGGAGGTACAATGCCGACTCACTGGGATTTGTACAGACCGTATTGAAATGGAACGGGAAAGCATTTGCTCCTGACCGGCAGAATGTGGCTATATTTGGAAAGGGAATATAGCACAAAGGAATAGATGGTCATGTACAAGGTGCAGGCAAAATCTTCGCCCAAAAGAAACCGGAAAATATTCCTGGCAATGGTTCACCTGACTGTGTTCATTGAGGAAGAAAAATGAACCGGCTTTCTATACGATTTAACTTCGAAGGGGTTTAATGCATATTGGAATTTTTAGTAGGCAATGCCTACACGTGCTTTTAAATAATCGTTACTTTTTATTTGACTAAATGCAAATTCTGCTGTATCCGGAACGGATATTTCAACCCCATCCTCCGGCAAAAAGTCGCCTTCTATACGATATATACCAACTCTTTTTCCATCCGGCAAATACGTTGGACAGACAATTGTCCATTGTAGTGTTGATTGTTTAAGCAAATCGAAAACTTCATGATGTTCTTTCGCTGCACGGGTAGACTTCTGCTTCGATTCACTTGTCTGATAACGCAAAGAATTTGGGATTGTTCTACTTTGGAGGATACCTGCCGTTCCAATGGTAATAATTCGTTGTATACCTTCGTTTTCCATAGCTTCGATAATTAGTGGCATACTTTCTGATAAAGTCGTTGTCCCATCTGTATTAAGTGCACTAATAACTACATCAATTCCATGCATGGCGCGTACGATATCATCTTTATTTAAAACATTACCTTGAATGATGGTTAAGTTGGCATTGTTTATAGCAATCTTCTCTGGAGTGCGAACTAAAACCGTAACATGATGATTGTCTTGCAGACCATAAATAACTAATTGACCCCCAACTCGTCCAGTTGCACCCAAAATTAAAATATTCATGGAAACGACCTCCTTTTTATCTAATATAATTATTCCACTAACATTGTATCGTCATTTTCAACTAATGGGGAGTTTTGTGCATTAAATCATTATAATCCAGTGTTTGCTGGCGGTACCCCATGCCCAAGAGCATTTTCCCACAATCTTGTTGTGGGTATATTTTTTCCTCAACATTGAATTCATCCAAAACTTTATTGTGGATAGCTTAATGAAAGATTACCTATTTCCTGCTTCAGAAATTAAATAAATTTTTTATAAAATTATTCATATTTAGACAAAATTACTAATTTTTGTTTTATAAAGCCTTTCTAATATGAAATTCTGTTATGTCCAAGCTCACTTATTCCTTTTCCATATACTAATAAAAAAAGGAGGTGAGAAAGTGAGTAAAAGTAAGAATAGCTCTTCACGCAAGGATGAAGAGAAATTGAGTAATAATGAGCATAGCTCTTTACGTAAAGATAAAGCGAAAATAGAATCGGCACAGCAAGAGTGTATTGATCGTGCTTATCGTATTCCTATATTTTTAAGTACGACGACTCATTTAAATGACAACCAACAACGGTTTCTAAACCGTCTAATTTTAGAGATTGAGAATGCTTTGCTTTTTCCGCGTACATTACCATTAAGCGAAAGTTATCCTGAATCCATTTTAACTGATATTCGTCGGTTAGTTTCATCAAGCTATGGAATGTTGGCAGTAAACCTTCGTCGTTTTAAAATTCAAACAGTTGATGTCAATGCAGGACCCCTTCCACCTTCCACTCCATTCTGGACAGGATCAGTTTATTCACAAGTAGAACCTTCAATGGCTTTTCAATTTGGTCTACCCTTTTTATTAGTAAGGGAAGAAGATACTGACGCAAATAATGGAATTTGGGCAGGAGGAATTGCCCCACTCAACCTATTTATAGTTTGGCATTCTGAAACTCAAACTGTAGATCAATTCTTTAACACTCCTGAATGGAGATCAGCCTTTGCAAATTGGAGTGCACAAGTAAGAAATGCTTTTTATATACAGACAGAGCCTCAGTTCAAGTACAGATGTGAATGAAACCCTGGTACTTTAGCAACAAGTCGAAAATATACAATGTTTAGTTCACCTTTATATATTTTCGACTTATTCACACAAAAACAAATATTTCCTTTTTGTTATCACGAACAAAAAGATTTACTTCATAAAAACAGACTTTATAGAAGAGAGACGGCCGGGTCTGGTAACATCCGAAGGCTTTGCGTATATTTTCGTTAAAATTGTGGCCGGACCCCATCGCCATCAAGCTAGGTGAATTTGTATCATCATAAAAAAACGAGAGTTTCAAAACTACTTATCACCATCTTCTCTACGACAATTAGCAAAAGAAGTTGGTGTTGTTCAACGTACAACTAAATATCAAGCACAAGAATTAATTGCTTTATGTGTATGGTTTAGTCAACAGTCGCGAGTATCACCCATTCACACAATTGTGTAGCCGCCTCGAAGCATCTACAGGTGTCCTCATGAGCCCTGAGGGGTGGGGAGTTCCTCCACGTTTAGTAGGAAAAGCGAGGGAAAATGATAAAACCACTTTCGGTTCCACGGGTTTACTAACCATTCAATCGAAAGGCTTATACATAAGGGATTTAGGGTATTTCGACTTACACGCTTACAGAAAATGAATGATGAAGGTGCTTACTAAATCTCACGTTTGAAGTTGAATTCTCGTATATATCGTAAGAATGATGAACCAGTTTTTTTTGGAATGGGACTGTGAAGAAAGGTACTCTCTTTATTCAGTTAGAACGGAGGAGTTTTGAATCAATTTCAACATGGATGTTTTTTTGTCATGCGTTATTTTTAGCGTTACCATAGCAAATTAAAGAGAACATCCCTGTATATTATCTCTTGCGGGCGTACCTTGATGGCGATGTGGAGGTATCCCAATAAGAAAAACGTTCGTTGATAAGGAAACAAAACGGGCCGCTCAATAGCTTCATGAGGGGCCCATTTAACGTGAAAAAAATATAAAAACGTCTTAAAACAAGTCAATAGCGACCACAATTTTGCCCCTAATATCCCTGTCCTTCTTTCGATTTTAGAAAAGCATCAACGGATTCATCCAATAATTTTTCCCGATTAGGATCTTCATTGACATCTGTATCCACTTCCATCACGTCGTTTAATCGACTAACCTGACTTTTTGGCTGAGCTGGATTATTTTTTTCTTTTGGCATATAAACTCCTTCTTGAACAGTTATTTTTTATTTAGTATGAACGATTTATCCAATATTCACTAAGATTATTTCCGCTTCTTTCCCAAAGTGAGTCCGGTTGTCTTAATGGAAGGTTGAAACAACATACACGATATTCTTTCGGTTATCATTGACTGAATATTATAAATATTGTAATATTTATTTTGCGTATTTGTTTTTTTTTGAAACGAGGTTTTATATTCGAAACAACTGGGTTTTCCTTGTGTACAGTCAAATAATCTGACAGGAGGTTTTTGTTATGAAGAAAAGAATAAGAAATACTTCGTTTGGTTTTTTGTTGGTAGTGACCATAATTCTATCATTATCATTATTTCTTCCTTCATTTGGCCATACAGCGGTCCAGCAAACCGATTTTAAAGTAACCCTATTAGGTACAGGTTCTCCACTTTTAAGTACATCCCGCTCCGGTCCAGCTACTCTTGTAGAAGTTGGTAATGAAAAACTCCTCTTTGATGCTGGACGCGGAACCGCTTTACAATTATATAAAGCGAATATGTTACCAGGAAGTGTTGATAAGTTATTCCTTACGCATTTGCATTCGGATCATACAATCGGTATACCGGACGTATGGCTTACAGGTTCCTTACCAACAGGAGGAAAAAGAGAGCAAGCATTTAAGATTTGGGGACCTAAGGGAACCGAGAAAATGATGGTACATATGAATAAAGCATTTAAAGCCGATTTGGATGCAAGGGATGACTCTGGAAATGGGAACGTTGAAGGAGCAAGTATTGTCGCAAATGATATCAAGGAGGGTATTGTCTATAACAAAAAGGGAATTGAAGTAATAGCCTTCAAGGTTGACCATAAATCAATAGAGCCTGCTTTCGGTTATCGGGTCAATTACAAAGGACATTCAGTAGTTATCTCAGGCGACACCCGCTATAATGAAAATCTTATAAAATTTGCCAAAGGTGCTGATGTGGTGATTCATGAGGTTGCAGCGGCAAAACCGGATAATGAATCTGAATCAATCGCCAATATACTTGATCTTCACACTACACCGGAGGAAGCAGGTAAAGTCTTTAGCCAAATACAACCAAAACTTGCTGTGTACTCACATATAGTATTATTGGGAGGATTAACAGAAGAAAAAGCTGATTTGCTCGAAAGAACTAAAAAAACATATGAAGGAACTGTGTTAGTAGGGGAGGATTTACTATCCATTGAAATAGGGGAAGAGGTACAAGTACAACAGCCGGTTAACGAGGCGAACTAAGCTAAAACGGACCAGCTTCTGCTATTTCATGAATGAGAGGGCTTACATCCAAGGAAGGTTGCTGATGCAGCCTTTTTTCTTAATGTTAATAAAGGGACAGGCTGTTTCAAAAATGTCGATAGTTAACTCAATTGATAAAATTGGAGAAGTGTTAATTCCAGAAGAACAATGAAGAGCAAAAGGAATATCATTAACGAAAAGGGCGCTTGAATTTAATAAAAGGAAAGCACATATTATGCGTGACTAATATGTGCTCTTCTTTTTAGGAATTTATAATGTTTTAGGTCTTGAAATAAGGTTTATTCAATAAGGAAGTATAAATTAAAGATACCCATTTAATACTGTGCCAAAAAGATCGAATTCAGGATCTTTTGACTGGGCTTTTGGAGGGGCTTCGGATCGCCCTATTGAAGAGTTGATACCACCTTGAACTGACTCTACAAGGGTTTCGTCATTCTCTTTATGCAATGGGTTATCAATCATCCCAAAATCAACTCCTTTTTATAAGATAAACGAATGGTTAGTTATTAATTCCCTAAATACTTTTATTTTATGCAAAAAAATATGGTGATGACTGGAATTTCCATTGAAATGAACGGAGAAAAACGTGTAAGCAATCGTGATGATTTTTATGACAGGATGCATAATGACTATTTTATGCCCATAAAAAAAAATGGTACCGATTCATTGATCAGTTGAGGGATTTTGGTCTTCGGCCTTCTTAGCAGCAAAAGGATTGAAAAAGTTCATTACACATGTGGTTACAGGAAGCTCTAATGATCGGACCTGTTCTCATTGAAAGGTTAAAGTGGAGTGAGAATCCTTTCCTTTTTAACAAAGTAAGCCCACTCAGAAAAGCCGATCTCCTTTAGTCTTTTTTTAACTAGTTCAAATTCATCGCCAATACGTTCCGGTGTATGCGAATCCGATCCAAAGGTTACCTTCACATCATAGAAAAGAGCTCGTTCTAAAATGTCATCTGCTGGATACCACCCACCACAATCTTTCGTTTTACCAGAGGTATTAATCTCAATGGCGATATCTTCTGAACTAATGATTTTTAGCGTTTTTTCAATACTGTCTGTCTCAATGGAAGAAAAGGCTGGATAAAAACCTTTCATTGCATCAATATGGCCTAAGATTTGGAACACTCCGCTTTTAGCCGATTTCTGTATTAATTCATAATATTCATCCTTTACTTTTGACTGTTCTCTAGAGCTTAAGCCATCCCAACGACCTCTTTTAAAAATGCTAATATCCTGAACATAATGAACAGATCCAATTATGTAGTCAAAAGGGTGTAAAAGATATTGATCGCGGTAGACTTCAATGTGCTCAGGGAAGAAATCACTTTCCATTCCTAATAACACGTGAATTTTGCTTGCATATTTCTCTTTTAAGCGAAGTACTTCCTCAATATAAGGAACTAATTCACTTTTTGCCATTGCAGTAGTTGGGTAGAGATGGTCGTCCTCACTATAAAAGTATGGAGAATGGTCAGAAATCCCAATATAATGCAAGCCGTATTCGATGGCTTGCTTTACATAATCCTCAATTGTGCCGATAGCATGTCCACAGCGTTCATGGTGAGTGTGGAGATCAAATTTTATTGAATTCGTCATTTACTTAGTCCTCCTAAAGTGAACCAGATTGTCTTATTTTATCATATCCAAAATTCATATCCTTTCTCACAAAAGAAAGAAGATTTATACCTTACTACCCTCGAAAACGAATTTCTATCTTACGGATTTAATTTTATACCCATCAATTAAAGATATTTTAGTTCGAGTAATTGTATAAAGGTTGAATTCCCAAGACAAACTAGAATGTCCAAATATGTAAAAAGAAAGGGAAGATACTGAATGACAAAGGTATTGTATATCACGGCTCATCCTCATGATGACAAACAATCTTACAGTATGGCTGTTGGAAAAGCATTTATTGACACATATAAAGAAGTAAATCCTAGCCATGAAATTGTGAATATTGACCTTTATAAAGAAAATATTCCTGAAATTGATGTGGATGTTTTCAGTGGTTGGGGGAAACTTCAAGCTGGAAAGGGTTTTGAAGAACTCTCGTCGGAGGAGAAAGCGAAAGTTAGTCGGCTCTCAGAATTATGTGAGCAATTTATAGCCGCCGATAAATATATATTTGTATCGCCTTTATGGAATTTTTCATTCCCGCCAGTTTTGAAAGCGTATATTGATTCCGTAGCTGTTGCAGGTAAATCATTTAAATACACCGAACAAGGCCCAGTTGGTCTTTTAACTGATAAAAAAGCCTTGCATATTCAAGCTCGCGGTGGTATTTATTCAGAAGGACCGGCAGCTGAACTGGAAATGGGTCACCGATATCTAAATATCATTATGCAATTCTTCGGAGTGCCTTCCTTTGAAGGCCTATTCATTGAAGGGCATGCAGCAATGCCTGATAAAGCACAAGAAATTAAAGAAAATGCTATAGCACGTTCAAAAGATCTAGCTTCTACTTTTTAAATCAAGGAGCCAACAATTTTTGTTGGCTCAGTTTGTCGACAAAAGGGGTTCGGAATTAAAAAATTCTGAACCCCTTTTGAAATTCCCTCTGAATTTCGCCTAAAGTTAAAGAGATTGGGGCTCTACGAACCCACTATGTTAGGCCGTTTTTGGTCCTCGCCATGTCCAATTGGCCTTCTTCTTTAAATTAATGGCAGCGAAAGTAAGCCATATTTGTTTCAACTATGGTTTCCATTATTGAATGAAGGTCAGCTTAATTAAAATAACTGGATCAATACTTGGGCCTCCTACCTCTGAATACATATCTTTCACCGAGTCATAAAAAAGGGAAGTCAATGGTAGCCTCCAGTTTACGAACCAAATGGTTCGGTGGCACCAGTTGATCTAAAGTAATCATTTCAAGTTGATCTCGCTGAAAAGAATCATGTTTAGAAAGCATCCTCATCACCTCAGGTTTTAATACTTCTATATTTAAAACAAAAATGACTCCAGGCAAAAGTGTTCTATCTAAAAGGTAAGACAAAGTTGATTGGAGCGGGTGTACGAGACTCCTGCTTAGAAAAGCGAGTGCCCTACGTTCCAATCAACGTCCAATTTATACAAGCCATAAAAATAGACATACTCGATTTTCATCGAGTTTGTCTACAGTTTGAGCCAACAATTTTTGTTGGCTCTTTTTTTGTCAAAATAAAAAATAATTATATGTATGAATTCTTCTTCACCAATCATAGCGCATTAAGACTTCGTATTTTATCCCCAAGTTAAAATCTAGACCGCCCTAACGTCGTTCCAGCATGAAATTATATTAATCATTGTATAAAAAGTCAGAAAAATATAAAATGTACTTAAATCGGAGGGCTTCTTCTTATTTCATGAGTAAGGTTTTCAAATTGTTCCACTATCATTTAAATATTTATTTCTTAAGAGAAAAGAGTGGTTTTTATGATGAAAGACATTAAAAATATCTATTGTGTAGGTCGAAACTATGCCTTGCATGCAAAGGAATTGAATAATGAAATACCAACTTCCCCTTTTTTATTTTCAAAACCGACTCATTCGCTCGTGAAGGCACACGGTCAGTCGATTACTTTGCCGAGTAATCAGGGTTCCGTTCACTTTGAAACTGAACTTGTCATACATATCGCAAAACAGTTCGAATCAGGAATGAAAGTAGATGAAATAGTAGATTCCATGGCCATTGGGTTGGATCTGACACTTAGAGATGTTCAATCACAGTTAAAACAGAAACAGCATCCTTGGCTTTTGGCTAAAGGATTCAAAAATTCGGCAGTTGTTAGTGATTTTATTCCGTTTCCAGGTATTGAAGCATGTGAACAATTAGATTTTTCCCTTTTTAAAAATGGAGAGCGTGTACAGGTCGGGAATATTAAAGACTTACTTTTTGATTTGCAAACCATTATAGAATTTACAGCAGAGCATTTTGGGCTTGGAAAAGGAGATATAATTTATACCGGTACTCCAAGTGGCGTCGGTCCTCTTTCAGATCAAGACCAGCTTTCACTTAACTGGGGTGGAAATGAAATAGGGTCCTGTTCTGTTACAATGGGTTAAAGTAAAAAAGCAGTCATTTTGACTGCTTTTTTTATGGATTAGCTCAATTTTAGACAAAAAGAAGAAACTCGTCTAAAATAACCATATAACATACATGGATGGCACGCACTTTTTTAAAATAAGTTTAACCATTACATTATGGCTTGGTAAAATTATTTTTTATGGAGTATCTTAGAACAATTTATATGCCTTATGATAATCAATTAAAGTGCCAAATTTTAATTATATAGGATGGAACAGGGTGGAATGTGCATGAAAAACAACCAAGAAAAGAAGTATTTAGATAATTGGCTCTCGATTACAAATATTCAAATGAGCATTACGAATGAGCTGGAAAGTGCTTTGCAAAAAAATCATAACCTTTCATTGAAAGAGTTTTACGTTCTTTACTTTTTATCCAAAACAAGCGAAAAACAATTGAGGCTACAACAATTACAAGAGATGGTAGGATTAAGTCAAAGTGCTATATCCAGGCTGGTAGTCAGGCTTGAAGCAAAAAGCTGCGGCGTATTACAAAGGCAAATATGCGAAGATGATCGAAGAGGTATTTATACACGGTTAACTACATTAGGTGAAGAAAAACTACAAATATCCTTAAATACTGTTCATGAAATTCTGCACTCTGCTTTTTCAAAAGGAAACCTTCAAGAGGAATTGCAATCCTTAATCGAGAAATTATAATATGGTCCTAATATCCCTTAATAACGTGAAGTCGGTTATTTCTATATATTTTAGATAGGAATATACCTTTAGCCCAGTAAGGTAATAATGAACGGATCTGTTGTGAAAGAGAGACGTGTTTATCCGGATTTGAATGTAAGCGCATGCATTTAAGAGGGGTGGAATAGATTTGTTTTACCAGCGAGGATAAATTAGTTTAATAACTAATAATGTTCCGGGAAATGGATATATCATAATAAAGACGAACTGTTATTTTTAAAGTATTTTCTAAACAAAAAAATGCCAGGACGGAGGATTGTTAGCTCCTGGCATTTTTTTAGAGAGAAAATTGAACTCTCTCTTTCTTTACTTTGACGTTTTGTTGCTGGATTTCCCCCTATATAAATATAATTAATAATTAAAGAGAAGGAATCACCCCTTCTCTTTTTAATTGGCTCTTTTCGTAAAGATTGTTGTTTTTAAAACGAAACTATTTAAGGTTGATTGGAGCGGAAGTGCGAGACTCCTGCGGGAGCAGCGGGACAGGTGAGACCCCACAGGCGTTTACACCGAGGAGGCTCACCGCCCGCACCAAGGAAAGCGAGCATCTGGAGGGGAAATCAACCACAACTCACTACCTGGTTAAATAGCAACAAAGTATGTGAAAACAGCCTTTTAATTTAATAATCCATCAACAGCATCATAAAAGACGACGAACTCCATTATCAAAGGAAGATCACTTACTGCGGCAAATTATTTGAAACTATTTTCATTTTTTGACGTAATACTATCAGGGATAATTTAGAAATCTCATAAAAAACAAATGGATTTCCTGTTCTTTCTAATTACGCCCCATTATACATATAAATTCTAATATAGGTTTGACGAAGGGAAGAGGACGTATGTTTAAAAAGATCTTAGCCAGCTTAGGAAAAGGAGCTGCAACTGTAGATTTACAATGTGACAATCATAATTATCAAGCTGGAGAAAGCATTCAAGGGCAGATAGTCATTCAAGGCGGTGAGGTGAAACAGAAAATCAATCAAGTGACTGTCCGGTTGAAGATGAATGTGGTATTAAACCAAGGAAGCGTTACTAAGGAAGTTGCACAAATACCATTAATTAATCGAGATTGTATTCAGCCCAAAGAACGTAAGGTCATTCCTTTTCATTACGTCCTACCTGCGAATTTACCTATTTCAAGGGGAACTGTCTCATACTATCTGGATACACATCTTGATATTGAGGGCGGGGTCGACCGCAAAGATGTAGACCGGCTAGTCATCCAATCCCAGGAATCCATCACATCCATTTTTAATGCAATGGCTCAATTAGGATTTCGCGAGACAGCTGACTCAGGTAAACTCGATCAATATGGACAGGAATTTGCTTTCTTTCCCACTCAACAATTCATGGGACAAGTAAATGAAGTGGAAATGCGGTTTGCCAATGAAGAATCAGGTATCCGGGTCTGGATGGAGGTTGACTGTAAAAGCGGCTACAAGGAAATTGAAGCGAAACGAGAGTTTCTTTTAAATCAAGAAGTTCTTGAGCAAGAAGACGATCTTCATAAACTACTTGGAAATTATATATCGGAAGCTATTGAACAGCCTCATGCTTTTACACAGCCGTTCTCTTATTCCGCAAACCATCCTCATGGTCGCTCTTCCCAAATGGGAAACGCTATACCTGGAATGGTTGGTGGATTAGCAGTGGGTGTTTTAGGGACTATGTTATTCACTGAGATGATGGAAGGTTTTGATATGGAGGAGATGTTTGAAGAAGCAACAGAGGAATTTGATGGGGGATTTGATTCATTTTTTGATAATGGGGATGGGGAATCCTAAAAATAATTAGGGTATGTTATAAAATAAAAAAAGGCCCACTAATCAGTTCTTGAGTAAGAATTAGTAAACAAGCGTTACTTACTTTGATCAGTAAGTAACGCTTGTTTTATTGTTGTTTTTATAAGCAAGGAAGAGAATATTTAATAGTGCACTTGCTTCCTATTGCGCTCCGATTTTCCCCTTAATCCTCCTATATTTGGAAAAGTTTTATCCATCAGACTAAAATCTCCGTTCTCCTTTCCCGGAACAGTTCACTAAAAACGAAGTCATAGATAGCCGATTGTGATAAAGGATTAGGTGAAGATCATGAAGGAAAATGAAGAAGTGATGGAGAGAAAATATGAATGTTCAACTATGATAACCACAAAGTTAATGGATTTGACATTCTTTCATCTTCTGAAAATAGCCCTTCGTTTTTTGGTTTGGCGTGAAAAAAATGAATAAACAATCATATAAGGCTAATTCTATAGACAAGAATGTTAAAAAGGAGATTATATCGTGAAGCCATATGAAATAAAAAATATGATTATTGATGACGAGTTTAATGGTGAAGAATCGGTTACAGCTGACTTTACTCACAATGATAAAGATTATAGCATTACTTTAAAAAAAGAAGATCTTGAAATAATTAATGCATGGGTTTTTGAGGATGGTTCATCTCTTCCTGCAAACTTATCAGGTACTATCATTGAATCATTAAGAGAAGATATTAAAAAGAGAATCTAGTCATTGGCACTAGAGCTTTTTTTGTCATTTTCTTAATCGAAGAAAATAGGCTTTTAAGAAGTTAATTCCCAATAAGACCCAATACGGAGCTAACTAAAGGTACTATTGAGGACTTTAATAAAAATACGAGTGAAAGTTAATTCACTCGTACTTTTTTAAAACGATAGCTGCATTATGACCTCCAAAACCAAATGAATTGGATAGACCAGTACTTATTTTCACTTTCCGAGCAACACCTGGTACATAATCCAAATCACATAATGAATCAGGCTTTTCTAAGTTGATAGTTGGAGGAATAATTCCTTCCTTTAAACTTTTTGCCAAAGCAATTGCTTCCACGCCTCCAGCTGCTCCTAACATATGACCTAGCATAGATTTATTAGCTGTTATTGGGATTTGATAAGCTTTTGATTCAAATAGCTTTTTAATCGCTAGTGTCTCAGATAGATCTCCCACTTCTGTACTTGTTGCATGTGCGCTAATAACATCAATCTCTTCTGGAGAAACATTTGCGTTTTTCAAAGCCATTTTCATTGCAAGGTAGGCTCCTTTTCCTTCTGGGTGTGTAGCTACCATATGATAGGCATCAGAACTTGCACCATACCCTATGACTTCAGCATAAATCTTTGCATCTCTGCGTAAAGCGTGAGATAAAGATTCCAAGATTAAAATTCCTGCTCCTTCTGACATGACAAATCCATCTCGATTTACATCAAAAGGACGGCTAGCTTTAGCTGGATTATCGTTTCTCGTTGATAAGGCTGTAGCATTACCAAAACTAGCTAGTGATAAATCTGTAATAGCTGCCTCTGCTCCTCCAGCAAAAACGGCATCAGCTTCTCCAAAGCGAATAAGCCTGAATGCTTCACCAATAGCGGTATTTCCGATTGCACAAGCAGAAACAGGTGACATAGTAGGTCCCATTGCGTTCCATTTAATACTAATTTGGGCTGCGGCAGCATTAGAAATCATGGCTGGTACTAGGGTTGGACTGACTCTTCTTGGACCTTTCTCTCGAAGAGTATCCACATTTTCAATCAATGTTTCAATTCCTCCTATCCCCGAACCAACATATACGCCAAGTCTTTCTAGATTGATATCATCAATATCTAATTTAGAATCAGTCCAAGCTTGTTCAGCAGCAGCCAAAGCAAATTGGGAAAAGCGATCTAGACGTCGGGCTTCATTTTTTCCTAAAGTATCATCTGCATTAAAATCACGAATAATTCCAGCAATTTTTGCTTTATGGTTGCTCACATCAAATGTATCAATAGAGGAAATGCCTGACTTACCTTCAGTCAGATTTCTCCAAAATTTTTCTACGTTGTTTCCAATAGGAGAGACTACTCCCATTCCGGTAATAACGACTCTTTCCATTTTTCATCACCCCAAATGAATAGTATACTCGTATTATACTTCAGGGTTATCCTATTACAAGTGAGCGTTTATCCTGGTATAATAACTACCCGGTTAAATGGTTATGATGGAGGGTTTAGAAATGAATGATAAAACCAGACTTGAAGCTTTGTCTACATTTTTGAAAACGAAGCGATCCCAAATTAAGCCTGAATCTATAGGTATACCTGCTGGTACCCGGAGAAGAACACCTGGCTTACGAAGAGAAGAAGTTGCACATTTGGCGGGAGTAAGTACTACTTGGTATACGTGGCTAGAACAAGGTCGGGATATAAAGGTCTCTACAAGCGTATTGGATTGCATATCTACAGCTCTGCAATTAAATAATGATGAACGAGAGTATCTATATGATTTAGCTTTAGAAGTGAAATCATCCATTATTCATCGAAAGAAGGATCAGCCAAAACTTAGTCCTTCTTTGGAAAGAATTTTAGCGGAGTTAACGTATTGCCCTACTATCATTACAGATCGACATTGTCATATTGTAGGCTGGAACAATGCTGCCGCTCACGTATTTCTAGATTTTGAACAACTTCCTGATGACCAAAGAAATTTGATCCATCTATTATTCACAAGAAAAGAATTAAAATCATTAGCTGTGAATTGGGAGCATTTTGTTAAAGGGTTTCTTTCCATTTTTCGTGCCTATTATGGTCACTACTTAGGTGATGAGTGGTATAACCTATTTATTAAAGAAATGAGTGATTCTCATCCGGAATTTCAATCTTTATGGCAAGAAAGTCAAGTGAGTAAAGCTCCAGAAATGATGATTGAATTTAGACATGCCAAAGCCGGTAAGATGCTGTTTAATTTAACTTCTCTCCAAGTCCAGGGGGACATGGACCTAAGATGCAGTATCTATACACCAGTAGAGGGAACAGCTACGGAAGATAAATTAAAAACGATTTATGAAAAAAATCTCGATTGAAAGTTAATAAACCAGCATATCTACAGTCTATGAAATAATACTCGCAAAATACTTCAACTAAGGTGCTTTACTTCAATAAGGCAGGTTGCTGAGGCAGCCTTTTTCATATGGCACGAATGGGACAGTTTAGTTTAGGTATATTTCTTCACCAAATAATAGAAAAACCCGGTTATCCTAGTTAGGCAAAGGAAAACCGGGTTTTTTCTTTAATTGGTTCTAAAGCAATAACAATTGCAAAAGATGGTTTCATCGAACCAGCTTTAACACCAAATAATTTGCTCATGAAGTATTGCTACCAATCGATTCGTTTTCCATCTTTGAAGAATCCCCCGTTAGGTCCTTCAGCTCCAGTAGTAGCTAACCAAAGGATAGATTCGGCAGCTTGCTCAGGAGTTCTTGGAGCAGATGGTCCCCCCATATCTGTACTTACCCATCCCGGGTCGACCGCATTTATTTTGATATCAGATTTGATTTCTACAGCTATTAATTGTGTCAATCCATTCAGGGCAAATTTGGACATTTTATAAGCCCCTACTCCTGGATATGACATTTCGCTCATTGCCCCATATTCTGAGGAAACATTGATGATTCTCCCATAGCCTTGTTTTTCCATGAGGGGAATAAAGGAACGGATCATATGGTAAACTCCAAAGAAATTGGTTGCCATTGTATTCTCTAAAATTGATGGATCCATATTCAATAATTGTTTATTCTCATCCAGATACACGCCAGCATTATTAATCAATACGTCTAATCTTCCATACTTCTCATTTATTGCTACCGCAGCTTGACGGATGCTTTCTTGATTATTGACATCTATCGACACAAACGAAACGTCCAGATTTGACTCCCTAAGTTGTTGTATCGCTTTATTACCCATCTCCGGATCCCGACTTGACAAAATAACCTTAAAACCTATCAAAGCTAATTGTTTGACCAATTCATATCCAATTCCTCTATTTCCGCCTGTGACAAGTGCAACTTTCGTATCCTTTGACATGTTAATTCCTCCATTTTTCGGATAATAATTTTGAGCAGAGGAGATTTCTCCAGTTAAAGCTTGTAAACATTCCGAGAAGAAATTGAAAGGCTGTCAAGATTTTCTCGACAGCCTAAATTTCAGAAAATGAATAGCTCTTAGTTTTATCTTCCTTTTATTATTACCAAGGTTGACTTGTTGGTCCAATTGTAAACTCATTAATGTTCGTATCTTCTGGCTGATCAATAGCGAATGCCACAATATTGGCAACTCTATCAGGTGCAATACCATATTGTTCGTACAGCGCAGTCATACCTTCCGAAATATTCTTATCAGTAATCGTATCCAGCAATTCCGTGTTGATCGCTGCTGGATAAATAGTTGCTGTGCGGATGTTAGTACCTTCTTGGGCAGATTCCATACGCAAAACTTCCATTAAATCACGAACAGCCCATTTTGTTGCTCCATAAACAGCACCGCCTGGGTATGCTTTAAGCCCAGCTACTGATGACGTAGTGATGACATGTCCAGACTTTTGCGAAGTAAATGTTGGCAATACTGCTGCAATACCATTCAATACACCTTTAATATTAACGTCAACCATGCTGTTCCACTCGTCAGTTTTTAATTCGGAAAGTGGTGAATTAGGCATTAGTCCAGCGTTCAAGAAGATTACATCAACACCGCCAAAAGTGTCTTTAGCTAGTTGAACAAGCTGCTGACTATCATCTGGGTTAACGACATCTGTGACGCGATAAGCCACTTGACCACCGTTCGATCTAATTTCTTCAGCTAATTTCGCTAAACGCTCTTCACGTCTTGCGCCAAGTACAACTTTTGCACCTTTTTCAGCTAACAGCTTAGCTGTTGCTTCCCCAATACCTGAACTTGCGCCTGTAATTACAACCACTTTGTTTTCAATTGTCATTTCGTTTCATCCTTTCATGTAAAATAAAACTACAATTGATGTTTTCTCGACATCTGTCTATAATTTAAAATATAAATTTAAACAAAACAAGGCATATAAATCGTTAATTTAATCAGTTTTGTTGTTTAAACAACAAATCAATAAAAATTGTTGACTATCTCAAGGAAAGTATGGTGTTAATATGGCAAAAGTGGATAGAAGAATTGTAAGAACTCAAGAAGCAATTAAGAAAGCATTTCTTGAATTGATGTCTGAAAAAAATTTTGATAGCATGACCATTCAGGATATTTCTGACAGGGCAAATATTAACCGTGCAACTGTTTATCTCCATTACTTGGATAAATTTGATCTGTTGGATAAAATCATAGAAGAACATATCAATAACATGGTTAACCTTTGTGAATCGGAAGCTGAAATGGATTGGATTGAATCGACTGTACACTGCATGGAATATCTTGAACGTAATTATTTATTTTTTTCGACGATGTTGGCAAGTGAGGGAGCTCCGTACTTTCGCAGCCGGTTTGTTCAGCATAATATCGAAGAGTTCAAAAAAGACGTGGATATAACAAAAGGAAAAAATTTTGGTCAAAGTGAAGATGTAGTTGTCGAATTTGTGGCAAATGCTTATGTAGGTGTAGTGGAATGGTGGTTAAAAAATGGGATGCCTTATACACCGGAGGAAATGGCAGAGAAGGTAGGGGACTTATTAGAGAGGATTTTATAGAAAATGTTAAGAATTACAAATAAATATTTGACTATTCTGGAAATTATTGATAATATTTACGCATAAAAGAATCAATCGGCAATGGCGCCTGTTTCAATAGCTAATAACGAGCTATTGGGCAGGCGTCTTTTGCATTTTTCAGGGGGGGATAATATGAATAATAGAACCAAATTAAAGGCTCTATTTGGCATGATCATTATTTGCTTGTTTTTGTCTGCTTCCTTAGGAGCTGCTGCAAGCGGAAATGCAGTTTCGAATGAGCAAAAAAGGGAGGGCCACTGTATTCAAGTGTTGGATAAAGGAAAATGGGCTCCTGACACCTATAAGTCTATTCAAAACCTAATTGATAAGCATGGTGCTGGAAGTACAGCATACGATCCAAAACGAAAACCTTATGTTGTTTTTGATTGGGATCATACGAGCATCATGAATGATACGGAGGAGGCCCTCTTTCTTTATCAAATTGATCACTTGGCATATAACATGCAACCGGAAGAGTTTTATGAAGTGATCAAAAAGAACGTGCCGAATGGACCCTTTTCACACGAGTTTAAAAACCTTCAGGGAGATGCAGTCACTCTCAAGCAAATCGCCGAGGATCTGAAACGCGATTACGAATTTCTTTATTCCAACTATAATGGGATGAATGGAAAAGAGCGGTTAGAAACGCTACATTCAACTGATCGATTTAAAGATTTTAAAGCGAAAATGTACTTTCTGTATGAAGCCATTGGGGAAACATACGGTGTTGAAATCGGATATCCATGGGTGCTTTATTTATTTGCGAACATGTCGACTGAAGAAGTTCAGCAGCTTGCAGAGGCTTCAAATGATTATAACTTAGGGGCGGGAATGGCATCGGTGACGCTTATAAGTCCTGGGTCCATGTTAGGAAAAGCCGGTACAGTTGAAGTTACCTATACAACAGGACTGCGTCTGGCCTCGGAAATCGCAAACTTAATGCATACTTTTATGGAGAATGGGATTGACGTTTATGTTATTTCGGCTTCGATGGAAGAGGTGGTGGAGGTATTTTCGTCAAATCCAAAATACGGCTACAACCTTCCAAAGGAAAATGTCTTTGGGATGAGATTAAAAAAGAAGGAAGGAATTACTCAAGCAGAATATGAAGACAATTGGCCGATCACTGCTCGAGAAGGTAAGGTGGAAGTGATCGAACACGCCATCTCCAAAAAGCGGGGCGGATACGGTCCGATATTCGTAGCTGGAGACAGCAGTACAGATTATGAAATGCTGACAATTAAGAGTTTGAAACTAGGTTTAATTATCAACCGCCTCAAAACAGGTGATATCGGCAAGCTTTCGAAAACAGCTGCAGAACGTATGGGCAAAAACAACCCGAAATATGTTCTCCAAGGAAGAAATGAGAATACAGGCTTATGGATACCGACTGAATACACGATCAAGCTTGGGTCAAATGAAGAAAAATTGTTGGCGAATTAAAAAGATTCGTCCCAGCAGATTCAGTCAAAGTTATATGAGATCTACGTCCCAACCAGCCTAATCATGTTTCTACAAGCAGGGGCAAACAGTTTAGTTGACGGGGTTTATCCCCACGAGCAGGTACGTTTTGCCCCGGCTACCGTTATAATAAACCCATATAAAAAATGGTCAACCAGAAATATTTTCTGGCTGACCTTATACGAACGGGTGTGTTAGCTGATTAAGGAACAATTAAAAATGTAAACGGGATTAATAATTTATTCTTATAACTTTATAGTAATTCAGTATTTTACTGAATCGCGAATAGGTGATACAGTTTTTTTATATTTACAAATATTTTTAAAAGGAGGTTATATATGGAATATATAGAAACGATTTTTAAAAGCTATTTCTTCTTTCTCTTACAATAGTCAAATGAGAAAGGAATGATCTATTTATTGACATATTGTGTGATGAGGCTATTAATCTTTCGTTCAGGGAGGACAACCTATGAAAAGGTTTTTTGCTTTTCAAGTTTTAATTGCATTGTTTATTGGAGCACTTATCGGACATTTTTTTCCTGAACTTGGCCAATCCTTAAGACCAATTGGCGACGCTTTTATTCATCTTATTAAAATGATTGTTGTGCCTATTGTTTTCACTACCATTGTCATTGGGTCATCGGGCGACGGAAACATGAAAAAAATGGGTTCATTAGGACTTAAAACAATTATTTGGTTTGAATTTATTACCACTTTGATTCTAGGTATAGGTCTTTTACTTGTTAATATTCTAAAGCCTGGTGCTGGGCTTAATTTGTCCCACCTCGCTCAAAAGGATATCACACAATTAAATGAAAGCGTTACCAAAGTTGTCGATTTTAAAACGATGCTTGTTAACATCATTCCAAGCAACATTGTTGATGCGATGGCAAAAAGTGATTTATTAGCTGTTATATTCTTCGCTATTTTATTTGGTGCAGCTGCTGGAGCAATTGGCAAAAAGTCAGAGCCGGCAATGAAGTTTATGGAATCAGTTGCAAATATCATGTTTAAACTGACACAAATGGTCATGGTAACCGCTCCGATTGGTGTACTCTCACTCATGGCAGCCTCTGTAGGTCAATATGGTATTGCCCTTTTAATCCCTATGGCAAAGTTGATTGGGGTTGTGTATCTTGGGCTTGCGATTGTTATTTTCGTTCTGTTTCCAATAATTGCTTGGTTCTTGAAGATTTCTTACTTTAAAGTGTTTCGAATGGTATGGGATTTGTTCCTTATCGCTTTTTCTACAACAAGTACGGAAACCATTCTGCCTCAGTTAATGGATCGAATGGAAGGATACGGTTGTTCGAAACGTGTTGTTTCATTCGTTATTCCTTCTGGGCTATCACTGAATTGTGATGGTTCGACATTGTACCTTTCTGTTTGCTCTATTTTCCTAGCACAAGCATATGGCATCCCGATGGATTTTGGCCAACAGTTGATTGTAATGGGGGTTCTCGTTGCAACCTCAAAAGGAATTGCTGCTGTTCCATCCGGTTCGCTAGTTGTCCTTTTAGCTACCGCCTCAGCAGTAGGGCTTCCTGCAGAAGGCGTCGCAATTATAGCAGGCATTGACCGTGTGCTGGATATGGCACGTACAGCTTGTAATACTCCTGGACATGTTCTCGCTTGTATTGTGGTTTCGAAGTGGGAAAAAGAGTTCCGTCAGGAAGAATGGAAAGCTCAAACCGAACAGTCAAGCATTCGGCAGGTACCACCAACATTTTGATGATACGTTAAGCAGTATCATTACATCAGAAGAATTGGGAAAAGCAATGATACAAGTAGCAACCACTGGATATTCTCGCCCCATTGTTGAAAGTCATGAGTTAAAACTAATGATGGGGTCTGACACATATTATGATTAGTCATCTTGAAGACTTTTTTTGAATTGTATGGCTGTTGGGTGGGTGAAGAAACTGAGAAGCGAGAAGGTGAGATAACTTTGAGAATCAATGGCTTTGACATTGATCAGGAAAAACGTTTGTGAAAGTTGAGTAATAAGAGTTTTCCTTCACTAACACTGCGTTAGTTTAAATCGAAGCTGCCTTTAAGGCAGCTTTTTCTTTATGCAACTATCGGGGCAGATTACCGTTTTTGTTCATTATGACTAACCATTTTGATAGATTCAGCCAGTAATGAATTCCCACGATGGCGGTGTCTAAACGGTTTATTCGTTTAAGTTCTTTGATCGAACTTAGAATTTTAGTAAACCCCTCATCGTTATTTTCAAAGTGTAGAGGATGACCGACCAAATTCCTCGATAGTTAACAGCTCAAGCAACATGAAATTGTTGTGCAATATCAATT
This sequence comes from Peribacillus sp. AS_2, assembly GCF_026891895.1. NCBI lineage: Bacteria > Bacillati > Bacillota > Bacilli > Caryophanales > Bacillaceae > Peribacillus > Peribacillus sp. AS_2. Next base: position 290,165 of record NZ_JAPTGA010000002.1, on the reverse strand, counting down.
CCTACAACAAGATGATTCTCTGTTCAACAATAGGACCATATTCTTGAATATCATTCTGTTATAATATGGTTTATTGAACCTAAAAAAACTTAGGAGTGACAGTAAGAAATGCTTAGAGTAGATGCAGCGTATGCATTTATATAAGGAAGATGAACACAAAATCCTGATGGTTAATAACAAAGGTGGGACTTGGTCTCTTCCTGTTGGTGCCGTGGAACAAGGGGAAATTTTGGAACAGGCAGTTATTCGTGAGACTAAGGAAGAAACAGTTTAACAATTGAAGTTGAAGAGGTTCCAGCTGTTAATGAAGCAATTTTTAAGGAAAAGGACCATCATGCATTATTTATAACATTTAAAGCAAAAATCGTAGATGGTGAAATTTCAATTCAAGATAAAGATGAAATTTCAGAAATAGTATGGGTAGACATACCAAAGGCTAATGAATGGATGCCTTATCATCCTAATGGTGTAGAAAGTTTACTTAAATCCTCGTCTCCTTATATATTTCAAGCTTAAAATCTAACCTCGTTTCTTCTTCAACGAAAGGGCGTCTTTCTTTAATAATAAGGCGTCTTTTTGAATTGGGCCAGTTGAAGTGGGAAAATAAGAAACAATAATAGAAGTAATTTTGTAATACATAATTGGGGGAACTTTGTATGAAAAAAAAGATTTATATTGTGAGACATTGTGAAGCACAAGGGCAACCTTCGGAGTCACAACTAACTGATAAAGGATATAAACAAGCGATATATTTATCTGAATTTTTCTCCAATCCTAAAATTGACCGAATCATATCAAGTCCTTTCTTACGTGCAATTCAGTCAGTAGAACCAATAAGTGAGGAAACAAACATAAAAATAGAGATTGATGAACGTTTATCAGAACGCACACTTAGTACAACGGATTTACCTGACTGGCTTGAAAAACTTAAAGCAACATTCGATGATTTGGAGTTGAAATTTGAAGGAGGAGAGTCGAGTAAAGAAGCTATGAACCGAATAGTAAACGTTGTAGATGAAGTTTTTAAAAGTGAAACTGAAAACACAATAATCGTTACTCACGGAAATTTAATGTCTCTACTGCTAAAGAATTATGATAACAGCTTTGATTTTGATTGTTGGAAGAATCTTAGTAATCCTGATGTGTTTCTATTAAGTTATACAAACAATGAAGTAAATATGGAACGTTTATGGCGAGAAGAACCGATAAAAAATATTAAATAGGCAATTTATCTTGTTCAATTATAGGGCGCGATTCTTTAAGAAAAACTAACAAAGTCGATTCCTTAATGTAAAGGAAATCGACTTTTTATGTTGGAATTCTTTTAGCGTATAAAATTTCGGAAATGGGCTTTATAGTTTGCTTGACCGTTTTTTGTAAACGTAATACTTTTTTGTTGATATTCTAATAATCAAAAAGCAGGAACAATTTTTAATTCTTAGGCATCACCTGATTTATCCTGCTTCTTTTCAACAGTCGTTAACTCAGGATTTTCCCCTTCTCCTTTATCTTCATCAGATACTAATCCCTTGGTTGCACCCTTGAATTCAGTTAAAGTACGTCCAAAGGCTCTACCGATTTCCGGCAGCTTTTTAGGTCCAAAAATAATCAAGGCAATGACAAGTATTAAAATTAAACCTGGTATACCTATACTTTGAAACATAATACTTCCCCCAAGTAATTAAATTTTGTAATTCCTTTTAGATCATTTTTAGAATAACTTCAGTAAAAAAAATCGTTTGAATCCATATTCTTATTAAGTTTTTTTAAGCCCTGATTTATTTTGATTACCGTTGAAATGTTTGGTCGATAGTTCGGATCGCTACATAATTTGGAAATTGTACCTCTACTTATATTTGATGCTCTTTCTAACTCTAATTCATTTAGGTCTTTTTGTTTATCCACCCATCTACCAAAATTACTTCTTTTTTTCCCAAGTCTCATTACCAATTACGCTCTTTTTAATTAGTTTTAGCAGCGTTGGTTAATTTTTAATTCAACAATGTTGAATAGCTCTACCAAGTTCGGGAATTGTTTATGGGTCCAAACAAGATTAAGGCATCCCTTAAAATTTCACAAAAAATGCAGTAAAGTACATGATTAATAGTCCAATCGCGAAACCAGAAAGGTTTAACCATGAAACAGATGCTTCATTATGTTTTCTATGATCTTCAATGAGCATTTTTGTTATTACATAAATTACTTGAAGAATGGCCCCTGCTCCAATACCAAGGAATAAAGCTCCCCAAATTGGTGAGAAGATGAATCCGCCCACCCATGTACCCGCAATGGCGGGTGCACCTGCGATAACTCCAAGTAATAGAAAGTCTCTAAAACGAGGTGTGGCCTTTAATAAAGGAGCAGCGATTCCAATCCCTTCCGTGATGTTGTGAAGGGTAAACCCTACGATTAAAAAGGTTCCTAAAGCAGCTTCACCTAGTGCAAAGGAAGAACCAATTGCCAAACCTTCTCCAAAGTTATGAAGGCCAATTCCGGTAGCCATTAAAAAAGCCAGACCAAAAGGGGAATATCCTTTCCTTTCTTGTTTTCTTTGTTGATACTGATCAAAGCCGATCAATAATAAAAAGGTTAAGGAAGCCCCAATTATGACAACCATATTCCCCTGAAAGACAGAAGGTGCTTCTGCACCAATTTCAAATCCATCAGCCAGAGTCCCGACAAATAAGAATAAAAGGAGCCCAACGGTAAGCGCAAGAATCCCATTTATAGATTTTCGTGAGAAACGTTTCATAAATGGATACCATAACAACCCCAATGTGATCGGGACAATTCCAACGTAAAATCCGATTAAGCCGTAATTAAGAAAGTTGCTCCAGTTGGTTTCTGGAGTGAGTGTGGCAGCTGCAACTTCACCTTCCGTGATAATGCCATTCTCTGTGATTAACTTAATGGTATGTGGATCACCTTCCACCCATGGGTAAGAGATGGTCACCTTTCCCTCATCAAATCGTTCAAGTTTTGCTTGTGGAGAGACATTATAATTCCACACCGAATCATTAACCATCACTTGAGAAATCGTTAAGGGTTTAGGTCCGGTATTACTAACAGATAATTCAAAACCGGTTTTAGTTACCTTGATGCGTTCAATGTTCAAGACTTCTATCGGTGCTGCAGGGTCTTTTTCTACACCTGCTCCATTCATTAGCACCCATCCTAGCACCCCTATAAGTAATACTAACGGTATTAAAACAGTAATTAGCCATTTTCCCTTCATAATTATCCCTCCTTTTTTATTCGACCTCAAAGAATCCCATCCAGCCTAACTCAGCAAATTCACTTACATGGGCATGGAACATATATGTTCCCTTGTAAGGAAATCGAACTTCAATAATTCCACGTTCTCCCTGACATTGCATGATGGTATCAGTGAACTGAGAGGGGTTATCGTTTCTCCCGGTTGGATAATACGTAAAGTAATTCGCATGCAAGTGAAACGAATTTAATAAGTCGAATTCTGTTAAATTACTTAGATAGATCCTTACGAGTTGATCTTTTTTGATTTTAATAGGGTGATTCATAAATGCGAAGGCATAGCCATTCACCGTATAAAACTCGTTTTCGCCGTCTAAATCCAAATCAAATCCATTCATAACCATGTTTAACTCTAATGCCGGCTCTCTTGGCTTCTTTGGATCAATAATAAAATTACCGTATAGGCCTTTATGAATATGGCGGGCTAGGGGGAGCACATGGCAATGATAAATTTGTAATCCGTAAGGCTTCGCTTCAAATTCGTACGTGAATTTCTGTCCAGGATAAATAGAAGTTAAACCGTCCATCTCTGGAGGATGAATTCCGTGAAAATGAATAGAGTGGGGATGGCTGCCCTGATTAATAAAGTGAAACCGCAATAAGTCCCCCTCGGTACAACGAAAAGAAGGTCCTGGAATTGTTCCATTATAAGTCCAGCCTGGAAATTTAATTCCTTTGGCAATTTCGATTTCCTTATCAATTGCCACGACTTCATATTCCCGGAGTGTTTGACCGTTGGGCAGCTTGGTAACGTTTCCATAATCAAACTCAGTAAGGAGCCGTTCTGCCATTTTATAACCCGTGGTTTTTGTTTTATCACTCATATTTGCATGATTGGAATGATTGCCATTCTTGTGAGACGAATTATTGGATGCCTGAGCCATAGTTGGAAATTGTGCCATTTTATTTAAGTAATAAGATCCAGCTACTCCAAACGCACCTGCAGTCCCCATCTTTAAAATATCTCTGCGGGAAACCTTTTTCTCACCAGTCATTACTTGACCCCCTCCTAAAAAGTTTCCTTAAGTAAACTTTTTGTTGTATTAGCTATACTTTAAGGTAGATACAAGTTTTATGTCAACTCTTTTTTTCAGAATACCTCGTATACGATGATAAGCAAGTATGGATCTGGAAAGGTGGATGAACTAAGATCCATCCGGACGGTTACAGACGATATATTGCTGCAAAAAGGGTGGAATGGATCTAGCCTATTGTTTATGAGAACTAAACTTTACATCAACAAAAAAGAAAAGAGAGGATTTGTGCATCAATAATTGGTTGCTTCGGCAACCTTTATAAATAAAAGAACCCATTTTGGTCAATCTTTTTTCAAAATGGATTATGGTCCATAACTGTGTTGTAATCCAATTAGGTTATTGTTGTTTCTTTTCTAATATCTGCTTAATGGAGATCCAATTTATTAGCTTTTTTATTAATATCAATAATTTTAAATTCTACATCAAAACAGTGAAAAGTTAGGGAGGGCATTTGTAACATCAAACTTGTTACTTTTATTTATACTCCGATTCCAAAAACTGTGGTGGCCATCCATTAGCAATTATTATCTGCCTATATTTTTAGAAGGTTTTTATCAACTGACTGATAACCTCACTCTTCACCGAAGTTAAGCAATCATTTCATGCTTTCTACTATCAGTCCGGTAAAAACGAAGTCATATCTAGCCGATTATGATAATTAAGGTATAATGATAGGGGAAAGATATTTTGTAACGGATTAGGTGAAGATGATCATGAAGCTAATCATTGCGGAGAAACCAGATCAAGGTTCAACGCTAGCGGCTCAATTTAAAACGAAAAAACAGCAAGGCTATATAGAAATCATGCCGAATGAACTTTTCCCCGATGGAGCTTATGTAACTTGGGCCGTCGGACATTTATGTCAACTTGTTTCGCCGGAAACCTATCATTCAAAATGGAAAAAATGGTCGATGGAAACGTTGCCGATGATTCCTGAGAAATTTGAATATGAAGTGACCCGGCAAAAGGCAAAGCAATTCAATGTTGTGAAGACTTTGCTTAGGAAAACGGAAGTCGATGAAATCATTCATGCAGGTGATGCCGGGCGTGAAGGAGAATTGATTGTACGCAACATCGTTAACTTATGCAATGTCAATAAACCGATGAAACGTTTATGGATATCCTCTTTGACCCCGAAAGCGATTTATGAGGGATTTCAAAATCTGAAGAGCGAAGAAAAAACCAGGCCGCTTTATTATGAAGCGTATACGAGAGCTTGTGCAGACTGGGTTGTGGGAATGAATGCGTCGAGAGCGTATAGTATTTTATTGAAACAAAGGGGTGTTTCGGATGTGTTTTCAGCTGGAAGGGTTCAATTGTATCCGTAAAATATTTGGGTGTAATCACAATTCCGTTGGTACATATAGCTTGTACGAAATTCACCCGTTTTTTATTGGGTGAAATTAATATATATTTAAGAGATTAAGACTTTTTAACGTAAATTTCTTGGATATAATAGATAAAATAAGTACTTTAGAACTGGTGGGTCATATAAAAAGATAGGGAGCGACCATTGCCAATATCAAGTCTTGATTTCTTTAATCTGGGGCTAAAGAAGAGTACTAATAAAAGTTAGAAGAAATAGTAAAATACAAAAAGATGTATAGAGATAATAAAGTCGTTTGAAATTACTGTTTAAAAAGTCAGAGCCATACTACGTTTTAATGTAGTATGGCTCATTTAAAATTGATTTCATTTCATTTCATTCAGGTTGTTTCAATAATAAAGTTGATTAATTCCATAGACGAATATTTAATATTCGCCCTGTTATCATGTAATAATATAGGTACCTTAATTATTTAATTTTGTCGAGAATTCATCTAATCTATTTGCTTCTAGTTCTTCAATCATATTTTCCCATGGCCATTCGATACTTCTATGTTTTCTGTAAAAGAAGAGTTGGCGATTAACAACAATAATTTCTTTAGTTCCGTCATTATAGGAAAGTACAAGTCCACGGTTATCCTCATCGACTTGTAATTCTTCATTTTTTTTTAATACAGTCTCTAAATTAGGTTTAATAATCCTTGGTTGCCTTCTATGAGCAATTTCATAAATAGAGTCAATATGAATACCTTTATCTAAATTAATTGGAAAAATCTTTCACTATTTTTGAAGTATCGAATTTAATTTATAAAAATCTTCGTCTTTGAAATACGCAAAAACCTTTTGCCATTAAACCTTTTTTTTACTAAACAGGATAGAGTTAGTATAGTTTCATGGACACATTTTAGTTAAGTACTTACAATGATTTTTGAGAGGATGTGTTCGTCTTGGAACGTAAGAATACAGGGAAGAATTATAAAAGACCATTATCGTCTTTAACACTCGGGTAATTTAGTAAGAGAATTAAGTGGCGAATATGGGAATTGAGAAGAATGAGCAACCCAGAGAAAATGCGTCCAAAGGCAAGCATAAGATCCAAGAGGGATGTCGTAAAGTGATTTTCCAAAATGACAGGGATGATGATATCATTTTGCCTTCCATTTCAAAAGGGATTCTGGCAAGGTCGCAGGTTCAGTTGCATCCGTGAATTATTTGGGGGTAATTACAATTTCGTTGGTATATATAGCTTGTACGAAATTCAACCGTTTTTTATTGGGTAAATATAATAGTATATTATGAGATTTGAAAGTGTTTAGTCCCAAAGGTCTTCATAATTTTAATATTAATGACAAGTGTTCAATGGCCTCTTTTGTTGCTTGATACCTATTTGATTCTTGAAGAATTTCTGTTGTTATAAAAACCTTTATAACTGTTTCAATGTACGAAGGATATTTTGAAAGCTTTACCAGGAGCCTTTCGGTTAATATTGGCTATATGAATATTGATATTTTTTTACTATAGTTATTTACTGTGGGAGAGGTAAGGGGGGATAAATCCAATTTAGCTTTACTAAATAAAAAAACGATTACTAAAACTGTTTATATGAACAGGCTAGAAATCGTTATTAATTTCCCTTATGCTATTTATTTTCATTTAAATTTAAATCTAAATCTTCTATAAAATTGACAAATGCTCTCACTAAATTTAACTCTAAGGATTGTTGATGATAATACATCCAGGTTCGACGTAAAATAGGCTCTCCTTTTGAATCTGTTAAATCAATTTTATGTAATCCTTCTATCCCATCGAGTATTAGACTAGGTAAAATACCATAACCTAATCCATTTATCACCATTTCTTTACAAGTATCCACTTGATCGACTGCAATACTTATTAATGGTTCTTGTGTATAATTCTTTGTCCACCAATTATCAACTACAGATTTTAATACATAGTCAGTTTTATACTCAATTCTTGGCATATTAGGAAGATTGTTCACATAAATAGCTTCTTTCGAAGCTATACACATTGTTTCTTCAAATAATAAGTGTTTCTGCTCTTTCCAATTATATTCTCCTCGAACAAATCCAATATGAACATCTTGATTATAGATAGCTTTATAAACCTGACTGCTCCAGCCAGTCATTACTTTGATCTCTACACGAGGATACTGTTCTTGGAATAATTTTAAAATAAAAGGAAGTTTATATTTAGTGAAAAAGTTAGAAACTCCTAGCCTTAGTGTACCTGTATACTCATTACTCATGCTGCTTAAATTATCTTTTACTTTTAGATAATACTTAAGAGATTCCTCAGCACAAGCAGCAAGGTACTCGCCTTGAGGAGTAAAATGGACACCTCTTCTACCACGATTGAATAATTTCACACCAAGTTCTTCCTCTATTTGTTTCAATCTTTTTGTAAGAGCTGGTTGAGAAATAAACAAAACCTGGGCTGCTTTCGTAATATTCTTTTGATGATAAAGAACTTTTATCATTTCCCAGTCTCTATAATCCATATCTATGTCTTATCCTTCCCTTGATATAGAAATCTCTAATAATCAATTATAGTAATTCTATTTAATGACTTTTTTATATTAATATACGATGCATTACTTAAAGATTATTTTGGAATAAGTTAATCTTCGTCAAACGGGGTTAGTTGTAGAAGAGACAAAAAAATGATCAAACTTTTTAATAAAAGAATGATGCAAAGAATATATTAAGAGCTTGGTTAAATCAATTTTTTTCGAAACACGCTCTTTTTTTATCCGTTTTTAGAGGGTGTTAATATCGATTTGATCAACCTATACCTAAAGCAACTATAAGTAAATCCCGGACTTTACAAAAATTGTACATTTGAAAAGATCCGGGAAGTGTTAATCATGATATTAATTTAAAACAGTTTGATTGATTCTTTCCGAAATAGCCTCTGCAAATTCAGAAGTAGAGGCATTACCACCTAAGTCTTTTGTTTTTATACCGTCTTTAAGTGATTGATAAAGACCTTGTTTCACTAATTTACCAATTTCTTTAATCTTTCCATCATTATGTCTTTCGGCAAGCCATTCCATTAACATTACTGTTGAAAGCATAATACCTGTTGGATTTCCTATATTAAGACCTGCAATATCTGGGGCAGAACCATGTGCTGCCTGAGCCATAGCCAGATTTTCGTTTGAGTTGATAGAAGGTGCTAACCCTAGGCTTCCTACAAGTTCACCTGCTAAATCAGAAAGAATATCTCCGAACATATTTTCTGTTACGATTATGTCGAAGTCTTTAGCCCGACGGACTAAGTGAGCAGCCATTGCGTCGATATGATAGTCATCTACTGTAACATCAGGATATTGTTCGGCTACTTCACGGCACACCTTTAAAAATAAGCCTGTACTTAATCGGAGAACATTAGCTTTATGAACAATTGTTACTTTTTTACGGCGCTTCATGGCCATCTTAAAAGCTGAATGAGCAATTCGTTCTACGGCTTTCCTTGTAAACACACCCGATGTGACAACTACATCCTCCGTAATTTGCCACTCTCCATGACCTGCAAACATGTTTCGGTCTGCGTAAAACCCTTCCGTGTTTTCGCGGAAAATAATCAAATCAGTTTCTCCCACAACGCTCGAAATGCCTGGCATAGTTTTAGCTGGACGAATATTTGCAAATAAATCAAGGGTATGGCGAAGTGCTCCACTTGGATTAAGTTTCACTTTATGCTCAGGTGGGTAGGCAGCAGAATCATGTGGACCAAGTATCCATCCATGAGTGTTTTCCAACTCATTTGTAGTTACCTTTGGAAGAGGGTCATTGTGCTGTTTAATTCCTTCCCATCCCATAGGTAAGTCAATCCATTCAATTTCAACTCCAACCTTATATGCAGCAGTTTTAAATACTTCCACTGTAGCGCTTACAATTTCGGGACCAATTCCATCACCAGCTAGTACACCAAGACGATAAACAGTCATTTCTTAACATTCCTCTCTCTTATAAAGTATGGTAATAATCTAAGAGTTCTTAGAAGTGCATGAACTTTATAGTATTAATGTAATATAAACTTAGGAATTAATAAAATATTTTTTTTTTATATTTTTAGATTGAATTTTTCTATTTCTTAATTATTAAAATGACTTTTATTCACTATGAGTGTTAATATCTCCTTGTTGTATAGTTATTACCTAAGTGGCATGAAGTATTATATATCTTATCCTTTTATAGTCAGATGATAGTTTTCTTTTTATAAGAAGTATCTGGTTCATTTTTTCAGTCCTATATTAAAAATGAACCTATAAGCAAAAAATATGCGTAACTCAAAAAAACATTATACTAGTCATTCATCCCGACCTAAAATGACTAGTATGATGTATGAAATTTCCGATCAGACAGGCATCAAGAATATGGTCGTTAAGCTTTATGCGCATTAATATTAAGCATCTTGGAATAAAATGTTCAATATTTTTTTTGAAACACGTGTGTTCCTTTAAATAAAGTAAAGGTAGAAGAGGAGTAGATAGCTTTGCAATCTATAAATTAATATATGATTGGAACTTCTTATAAATTTAACAACAAAAATCTCTCGAGATATTAGTTTTCAGAGTAATTTCGATGATATTCCTGAATAAAATGGACGAACTCTTTTACCATTCCTAACTCGAGTAGTTCTTCTCGATATAAGATGCGTGTTTTCCATACGATTGGAGAGCCAGATGTATCACTAAGGAAAATTTTGTGTAACTTATCGTTTTTCTCTAATACAATACTGGGTGCTATACAATAACCTAATCCGTTAAGAACCATTCTTTTGGCTATTTCGACATTATCAACATTCATATTGCTGATTGGAGGTTTAGAAAAATTATCTTTCCACCAGTTGTCTATGACCATTTCCAAGGTAGGATCAGTTTTATAACTAATTCTTCGCATGGAGGGAAGGTCTGTTAAGTCAATTTCTTTGGATGAGAGTATTGTTATGTTTTCTTCTGAAAACGTTATATTGTTACTTGGCCAATTGTGCTCACCTCGCACTATACCAATATGTGCATCCTGTTTATAAATGGATTGAACTACGTCTATGTTTACACCTGTATTAACATGAAATTCAACTTTAGGGAATTTCTCATTAAAAGCTTTTAGAATTTGTGGTAGTCGATAAAAAGCAAATGTTCTTGAAACACTTAACCGTAAAGTTCCACGTACTTCATTTCCAGAATTCCACAGCAATTCTACAATGTCCTGCTGCTGTTTAAGCATATCTTCGGCATATGCAACTAATAATTCCCCCTGTTCTGTAAAAACAACACCTCTTCTTCCTCTATAAAAAAGTTTAATGTCAAATTCCTTTTCAATTTGTTGTAAGCGGTACGTTAAGGTAGGTTGAGAAATATATAGGAGCTCAGCTGCCTTTGTAATATTTTTTTCAGCGTAAACTTTCTTCAAAATAAGCCAGTCTTTTTTATCCATGAGGAAATCCCTTCCTTTGAAATAGAAAATATCTATTGAAAATTATAGAAAATCAATATTTTATTTATTTCTATAATTATAATACATTTATTTTACACCAATGATAGCTTTTATTTTATTTTCAAATGGTTTTCAAAAAAGCTCAAAGTCTTTATTTTATTGAAAAACATTTGGAAGCGAATTCAATATTAAATCAGGAGGTAGTAAATTGTCACGTCAAGATTATAGAATTGGGCTTATCCATGCGACGATGAACTCAGTTCAGCCAATTTTAGATGCTTTTCAAGTTCATGCACCACAAGTTACACTGGTGAATTTTATGGATGAAAGTCTTATTTTTGAATTAAATGAAACAGGAATTGTTACAAAAGGTATGGCTCGACGTTTATTGAACTTAGTAGAAAAAGCTGTGATGAGTGGTGTGGATGGTATCCTACTAACTTGTTCATCATTTACTCCAGTAGTTGCAGAAATTAGCCACTTATTTGACTTACCAATGTTAAGTGCAGATTTAAGTATGTTGGAAAAAGCAGTGGGAATGGGTACTCGGATTGGTGTCATTGCTACAGTAGAAGCAGCTGGCCCCACAACAACGACAATACTGAAAAAAATCTCCTCAAAAAGACAGAAGGATGTCTCGATTAAAACGGTTATTATCCCAGAAGCATTCAAGGCATTACAAAATGGGGATCGTACGAAACATGATGAGTTAATCCATCGGAAGGTACAAGAGCTAACTATTGATTGTGATGTCATTCTTTTTGCACAATTTAGTATGGCAAGAGCATTGGAAACAATTGATATTACGACAACAGATAAACCTATATTAACAAGTCCTGAAATTAGCGTAAAATCGATTATCGAAGAAATATCAAAAAGGGAGATAGTTTATGATAAATGTTGAATTAATGAAAGTTACTTCACTTGTGAATGGTAAAGCAGTTACACAAACAGAAGAAAAAACCATGGAAGTGATCAGTCCATTTAATAGAGAAGTAGTCGGAAAAGTAAATTTAGCTTCACAAGAAGATGCCGAAAGAGCAATCGAATCAGCACATCGAGTGTTTCATGAGACGATGAAGACAATGCCGGCTTATCGTCGAGCGGACATTCTTCGTAAAACAGCTGACTTGTTAGAAGAAAGAACAGAAGAATTTGCAAGAATTCTTGGCTTAGAAGCAGGGAAACCAATTCGTGATGGGAGAGGAGAAGTAGGACGTGCAGTACAAGTCCTCCGTTTCGCGGCAGATGAGGCGAAAAAAATTGAAGGAGAGCTCGTGCCTATGGATGCAGCGATTGGTGGAGAAAATCGAATCGGTATGGTTCGCCGTCATCCAATTGGTGTTATATCAGCCATAACACCTTTTAATTTTCCGTTAAATCTTGCTTTGCATAAATTAGCTCCTGCGTTTGCTGCAGGGAATACAGTCGTCTTAAAACCAGCAAGTAAAACACCACTTTCGGCATATATGCTCGTTAACCTTTTTGAAGAAGCAGGACTGCCCGAAGGGGCTTTAAATTTGGTAATTGGAAACGGTTCCGAAGTAGGGGATATTTTAGTGACAGACTCACGTATAAGCAAAGTAACATTTACAGGAAGTCCGTCTGTAGGAATTGATTTACGCAAGAAAGCTGGATTGAAAAAAGTGACATTAGAGCTTGGATCAAATTCTCCGAACATTATTTTCAATGATGGGGATGTGAATGCGGCAGTAGTAGGATTAGTGCGTGGAGCATTTGCTTTTTCTGGTCAGGTTTGTATTTCTGCACAACGGATTTATGTACAAAAAGGTGTATATCAAGACTTCTTAGATCAATATGTTTCGTTAGTAGAGAAATTGGTAATCGGGAATCCGATGGAAGAAAGCACAGATATTGGCCCTATGATTAGTGAAAAGGAAGCGATACGAGCTCACGATTGGATCACTGAAGCAGTAAAAGCTGGAGCAAGGCTTGCTACAGGTGGTAATCGGGAAGGGACATTGCTTGAGCCAACCGTCCTTGTCGATGTTTCTCGAGACATGAAAGTGGTATGTGAAGAGACGTTTGCACCGATTGTTTCTGTTATTCCATTTGATACAGAAGAGGAAGTTATTGCAATGGCTAATGATTCAGTGTTCGGATTGCAAGCAGGTGTATTCACAACAGATATTAACCGCGCTATGAGAGTTGCTGACGGGCTAGAAACAGGAGGCGTATGGATTAATGAGACTTCTACATATCGCCAGGATAACTATCCATACGGAGGCGTGAAATTAAGTGGTGTAGGAAAAGAAGGCGTCAAGTATGCTATCGAAGATATGACTGAGATTAAATTTGTAGGAATTAAATTAGGCTAAGGAGGAAATATCGTGAGTATTACTTATTTTCGCACAGCGGATACGTTGATTACAGGAACGGGATCTATTGCACAAATTGGAGAACAAGCTAAAAAGTTGAATGCAACTAAAGTTATTATCGTGACAGATAAGATTATTCGCCAAACGGGATTATTGTCCAAAGTGACGGAGCCATTGGCGGCCCTAGGCTTTAAAGCAGATATTATTGATGATGTGGTTCCGGAGCCTCCTTTTGAAAACTTAGAACAGATGGTTACTCAAATGGAAGGAAAAGGATATGATTTGCTGGTTGGAGTTGGAGGAGGAAGTGCCCTTGATATTACCAAAGTCCTTTCCGTGATGCTAACGAACAAGGGGAATGTTCGTGACATGGTCGGGATTGAAAAAATAGAAAACCCTGGAGTGCCTACGATTCTAGTTCCGACAACTTCCGGTACAGGGTCGGAAGTTACCTATAATGCTATTTTTACAGATACCCGTGACATGGTGAAAAAGGGAATCGTCAGTCCTTATTTACTTCCTAAGGTAGCTATCGTTGATGCAGAGCTAACCTTAACGCTACCACCTGCCGTTACGGCAGCGACGGGGATGGACGCGCTTGTTCACGCTGTTGAATCCTACACGGCCATTCGCGCAGACGAATTAACAGATGGCATTGCCTTGCAAGCGATTAAGCTCATTTCCCGATCTCTCCGAAAAGCCGTGTATAACGGAAAGGATTTAAAAGCACGTGAAGACATGGCAATGGGAAGCTTACTTGCTGGTATTTCTCTCGGGAATGCAGGGGTTGGAGCGGTTCATGCCCTCGCTTATCCTCTTGGTGGGAAATTTAAAGTCCCGCATGGTGTGGCCAATTCTCTCTTGTTGCCATTTGTCATGAAATATAATGCGGTCGCTGATTTGGAGAAATTTGCGGAAGTGGCAGTAGCGATGGGAGAAAATGTGGAAGGGTTATCTCTTCGTGAAGCTGCGGATCGTGCTGTTCAGGCACTGGCTCAATTATCTGAGGATGTAGGCATTCCTGCAAGTCTAAAGGATGTAGGAGTAACTCCATCTGATATTCCTGCACTTGCTGAAGAAGCAAGTAAAGTAGATCGTTTGCTAAATAATAATCCAAGATGGTTGACAGTAAAAGAAATTCAAAAAATTTATGAAGAGGCTTACGGTTCAGTAGAGTCACTATCTCTTGTTACCACTATCTAATCTTACACGGTATCTCAGACATGTTATCCATTTTTCAGGGTGGGTAAGCGGGGGGAAAAAAATGAATTATTTTTCTGAACTAAAAGGGAAGAAAGTTCTAGTAGTCGGTGGGAGTAAAGGGATTGGCAAAGATATTTCTCTTGCTTTCGCTAGACTGGGATCGGATGTTGTAATTACAGGTAGGAACGAAGAGGATCTCAGTAAAACGACGGAAGAATTACGAGAGCTTAATCCTAATTGTTTCTATCTAACAGCTGATATACAATACGTTAACGAAATAAATAACATGATTGACTCTGCAGTATCTCGTCTGGGCCGGATTGATGTAATTATCAATAATGCTGGCATTAACATTCCTAAACCGGCATTAGAAGTGACGGAAGAGGATTGGGATCGTGTGTTGGATACGAACTTAAAAGGAACCTTTTTCTGTTCTCAACGGGCGGGTAAGCATATGATTGAACAACGTACGGCAGGTAAAATCATTAATATCGTTTCGCAGATGGCTTTTGTAGGCTATATCAAACGTGCAGCCTATTGTTCAAGTAAAGGTGGGGCCGTACAGTTGACTAAGGCATTGGCGATAGAATGGGCTGAACACCAAATTAAGGTAAATGCAGTTGCGCCGACCTTTATTGAAACAGAATTTACTAAAACGATGTTTAATGATAAAGGCTTTTACCAGGATGTATTAAGTCGTATTCCCTTGGGAACATTGGCCAAACCGGATGATGTAACAGGTGCTGTACTATTTTTAGCTTCTGATATGGCCAATTTTATTACAGGGGAAACAATCCGTGTAGATGGTGGATGGACAGCTATATAGTTTGAAAAGAGTAGCTCTTTCTTAAAGTATCTTATTAGCACCTCCTTAGAAACATTTTTTAAGGAGGTGTGTTCTCCAATAAATATAGAGTTCTAAATATGTGAGCTGATATTCTAATGTGAACCCTGCAATGTAAAATACCTGCAAGTAAAATGCCAAAAATTGCTCATCACCAAGTGTTAATCAAGAGGTAAAATATCAACTATCCATATTTTGTCATTAAATAAACGCTTTTCTCTCGTGTTTACAGAAAGGTTAAAGTTGGACAATAAAGAAAGCGCTTAATGAATGCGCTTACATAAAGCGCATGCTAAAACTATTATTGAATAATTTATTATCCAAATGAGCAAGTAGAAAATCGATTAGGTAAATTGACATACAATTTAATAATAACTTCGTATATTAGCTCTTTGTTCTTTATGAAGACTACAATTTCAATAGTGATATAAATCAAATACATTAAAAGTGAGGTAAATAATGTTATCTATATTAGGATTTGCTACTATTATACTTTTCATGTTTTTAGTTATGACCAATCGTATGTCTGCTTTTGTAGCTATTATTGTATCTCCAATTATATTTGCCATATTAGGAGGATATGGTATGGAGTTAGGTCCTATGATGTTAGAAGGGATCAAGCTTGTAGCACCTACAGCTATACTTCTATTGTTCGCTGTTTTATATTTTGGCATTATGATGAATGCAGGTTTATTTGACCCAGTTTCTAGAAAAATATTACAAATAGCTAAAGGTGATCCTGTGAAAATTGTGATAGGGACAGCCATTTTAGCATTATTAGTGGCTTTGGATGGAGATGGAACCACTAGTTACATGATTATTTGTTCGGCCTTGTTGCCGATTTATAAAAAAATAGGTATCAATCCTTTAGTATTGGCTACGATAGCAGTAATGTCACTAGGGACCATTTCTGGCATGACACCATGGGGAGGAGCTGCTACAAGGGCTATCAGTGTCTTAGGACTTGATGCTACAGAATATTTTAAACCAATAATTCCTGCCATTCTATGCGGTTCAGCCTGGATTATTCTGACCGCGTATGTAATGGGAAGAATGGAGAGAAAAAGAATTGGTATTATAAAAATTGAAAAAACCATACAAGAAATGAAAACTAATCAAGAAATGGCAGCTAGTATTGCTGAAGATCAACCTGTGACTTCTAAGTTAGTTTGGTTTAACTTCCTACTAACACTCACTCTTATGGTGGCACTTATACTAGGATTAGCACCACTACCTGTGCTGTTTATGGTAGGTTTTGTAATAGCCCTTTCAGTCAACCATCCTAATCTTGCTGAACAAAAAAGCGTAATTAAAGAAAATGCTAGTCATGCTGTACCTGTAGTCATGTTGGTTTTAGGTGCTGGGGTTTTTACAGGTATCTTATCTGAAACAAAAATGGTGAATTCAATGGCTTCAGATCTTCTCACAATTGTTCCTGATTCATTAGGTCCATTCTTCACCATTATTGTTGCATTAATCAGCTTGCCATTAAGTTTCTTAATGTCAAATGACGCGTTCTTCTTTGGTGCTTTGCCTGTTCTTGCCCATTCAGCTTCCGAATATGGGATTAGTCCTATGGAAATAGCGAGGGCTGGAGTAATTGGTCAACCACTCCATTCTATGGGGCCAACATCTGCTCCATTATGGGTGTTACTAGAGCTTGTAAGAAGAGATTTAGGACAATTCCAACGTTACGCTCTTGTCCCGGTTACTATATTGTCACTAATGTTCATTGTGTTTGCCTTGATTACAGGGGCTATTTCAATCGCTTGGTAATTTGGTCTTTCATGTGGTTTAAGCATTAGGGTAAAAAATACATTTTATGATTTGCTATAGCTGTGTAATTCAAGGTAATGATTTTTTAAAGAGTGCTATGGAAAATATTAACGAAATTTAATTTTATCTAAAGTGATGATAAGATAACCAAAAAGCCAAGAGCTTGCTTAAGCCTTGGCTTTTTGGTATGTTTCCAGCCTTTCATGTCATAATAGCGGGGAAAATCTATCTTGAATAATAACCCACTCAGGACTCAGAAGAATAGAAGTCTATACCTGAAGGTGTACAGTGCATAAGATAAGTTAGGTGTCGTAAATATGTCGAAAAACGAGAAGTGAGGCCTTGTTTATTACTTGTTAGAAGAATTAGATATAAATGAATCTAAATACTTTCTTATAGCTTCAGGGTTGCCGGAAATATTTGCTTCCCGTTCTTGATCCCTTTTTAATTTATCCATAGCGATACGTAAAATCTCTTTTTCTGAATGCTGTGGTATAACCACGACGCCATCAGCATCTCCGACGATGATATCACTTGGATGAACAGAAGCACCACCGCAAGAAATTGGTATATTGATTTCTCCTACACCAGCTTTTCCACTGGCTGCAACGGTTGTTCCTCTACAAAAAACAGGGAAATTTAAATCTTTAATACCTACACAATCTCGAATAGTTCCATCAACTACTAATGCACCTACGCCAAGTGTTTGTGCCATACCCACAACAAAATCTCCGGCAATTCCACGATATTCATTTCCTTTAGAATCTACCACTATAACATCTCCTGGTTTTGCTGCTCTAATTGCTTTTAAAACCGAGAGATTATCACCTACGGGGATTTTTACAGGTAATGCCCTTCCTGCAAACTTATATTTCTCTTTCAAAGGTTTGATAGCAGGGTGAAAATTGTTAAGCCCTTCCATAGCATCAGAAATACAAGTAGTTGGAATATCTTTAAATTGGTTAACGGTAGTATCCATTAGTGTTTCCTCCTATTTAAATTTTTTAGTGGAATTTAAGGGGTAAAGAATATTTATACAACCTTAACAGGAAGATTGTTTTTCCAAAAGACATGAGACATGGCTTTTTTTGCTTCTTCCTCATCTTTTCCATGAATTTCAAGTTGAAATGTTTTAGAGCTAATTACAGTATAGGTTAAACCAAGGATACTTTTAGCATCTATAGTTTTATCGTCTGTTTTAATGACAATGCTTGCTTGAAATTTGTTTGCTGTTTCATTAATTTCTACCACTACTTTAGCTAAGGATTTGTTTAGTCCCATGTTTCACAATCCATCCCCTGAATTTTTTATTGTACACTACACCAATCATTAAACCTTTAGTTTTCATTCATATGACTGAATTGTAATATACTAACAATAGTATATAACGCAAAAGAGTCATTATAAAAATAGTAAAATGAAATGATTTCTCATTAAAAATTTCTATAACTCATGTCACTATACAATCTATCCAGATAAAAGTTCATTTAAGAATCTCATTTATATAATGATTGAATAGAATTTGCAGTTTGTTCTGTTTTTATAGTGAATAACGTTTCTTCTTCCACGGTATAACAAGAGAAAGATAGTTCCTTTTTAACAAACTACCTAAATATTTGGATTTTTTCCGCGATGAACGATTTCATAATAAGGATATCTTTTTTGAACGTAAATACTGTCTTGTTTTAATTATAGAAAAAATTGATGATGTTTTATGGAAAAATAATATTTTATTAATTTCAAGAATTATTATAAATTAAATATATAGATCAACGATTTTCAAGGTTGTTTCAATTCTTTTTGAAAATGTTAGTTAAATTTAAAAGAAAAATGGAGTCTACCAACTTGGTGAAATATAAATGGTTCGTTCGTTGGTAATTTTTGATGCAGACCACGCAGGAAAACAATTGAATGAATCGGGCCAGTAAGCTTCATATAGGAAACTTGTGTGATTTAAAAGGTAATGCACCAACAATTGAATTTAGTTAGATTATCAACCTTTAAAAACTAAGTGAATTAATTAATGCATTTGGATGGCATTAAAACTATAGGGGGTTTTAATTTGGGTGAAAAGCAGCAACTTATTAATGCAGGGCATTACCTCATTTCAAATCAACTAGCATGGGGAACATCGGGTAATATAAGTGCCCGTATTGATTCTAATCGAATGATTATTACTGCTTCCGGAACATATATGGCTAATCTGGGTCAGGATGATTTTGTCGATTGCCAGATTGATACGGGACAGATCGAGGGAACACGAAAAGCTTCTAAAGAAACTCCGATGCATTTAGGTATTTACCGGCAGCGTAAAGATGCAAAAGCAATTCTTCATTCTTCTCCATTTTACACAACTTTGTTTTCTTGTAGTAATGAGCCTATTCTCTCTGAGTTATTTGTAGAAACAATGTACTATCTAGAAGATATCGCCTATGTAGATTATTATCATCCTGGCTCACAGGAATTAGCTGAAGCAATAACAGAACAAGCACCAAATGCGAATATTATTATAATGCGAAATCATGGAGTTGTTGTATTCGACGATTCGGTATTGGAAGCCCAAATGAGATTAGAAACATTAGAAATGGCTTGTCGAATGATCTTAAAAGCTAAAGAATCTGGTGTTCAGCTTAAAATGATTCCAGATAAAACTGTCCAAAGTTTTCTAGAAGATTCTCATTACAAGACAAGAAAAAAATTAATTGAAAGCCTTCGTTTATAATTTAAGAAACAGGAGATGAAATTGATTTCGAATAGGAGTTATACATGCAACTTGAATTAAGAGAGTAATGAATTATGCTTCCATTGCTCCAGAAACGATTTTTTAGATTAAGGGTTGATACAAGAGCTATTACGTCGATATTATCCACACTGGCATAGAAGTACAATGCAGGATAGAAAAGAGGAATAGATGTGAGAAAAGTAATAGGAGTTGTGGCTGATGATACAACAGGTGCAAATGACATAGGACTTATGTTTAGTAAAGGGGAATATTCAGCAAAAGTTCAGACGTTTGATGAAGAGATGAATGTAGAAGCAGATTCTGATGTCATTATTATTGATACGGATAGTCGACTAGATCCACATGATTTAGGTTATCAAAAAGTATACAAAGCTACTAAAAAACTCCAAGAAATAGGATGTTCTTTATTTTTTAACAAAACATGTTCGGTTTTTCGAGGGAATATTGGTAAGGAATTCGACGCTATGCTAGATGCACTTGGTGAAGAATTTGCTGTTATCTGTTTGGCGTTTCCGAAAAATGGTAGGCAAACAGTCGGAGGAGTCCATACTGTGTATGGCAACCTTTTAGAGAAGTCAGAGTTTGCCAATGACCCTGTACATCCTATGCTTGAATCTAACACTGTTTCGATTTTACAGAAACAAACATCCAGGAAAG
Source organism: Peribacillus sp. AS_2 (assembly GCF_026891895.1). Lineage (NCBI taxonomy): Bacteria > Bacillati > Bacillota > Bacilli > Caryophanales > Bacillaceae > Peribacillus > Peribacillus sp. AS_2. Next base: position 269,505 of record NZ_JAPTGA010000002.1, on the reverse strand, counting down.
TAACATCTGTTGACTTGAAAATAGTAAGACAAGGCGCAACAGCTCTACGAGCAGCAATTGAAGAAGTACGGAAGAATTACAATTATTGTATTATTGATAGTGAAACGCAATCAGATTTAACCATAGTGGCTGAGGCAATTCATGATTATAAAGTTTTATGCGGAAGTTCTGCCATAGCTGAGGAATTACCAAAGTTTTCATATCGAACTCCAGTAGAAAGTCCAGTAAAGAACTTAGACATCAATGACAAACACGGAGTACTTGTGATTTCCGGTAGCTTAACTCCCCAGACAAGAGCACAGACAGCACATCTTATTTCTACCGGAGTTCCATGCATGGTCCTTGACTCCAGAAAAGTCTTTTCATCTGTTGAATGCGATGAAGAAATTAGAAGGCTGGTCATCGAAGCTCAAATTCTACTAAAACAAGGGAAAGATGTTTTGATCATGGCTGATAATAGAGCGGAAATTGTTTTACAAACTAAGGTGATAGGCCAGGAAAAGAAAATTGATCCTCTATTAATAAGTAAAATGGTCTCAGCAGCACTAGCTGTTATTACAGAGCGTATAGTAGATGAAACTGGTTTAAAGAGATTAGTAGTAGCAGGCGGCGATACATCAGGAACAGTTACTCGTAAATTGGGTATAAAGGGAAATTATGTATTAGAAGAAATTGAAACTGGATTACCTTCTGGATTGGCGTTAGGTCGCCATATGTTAATTGTCTTAAAATCAGGCAGCTTTGGTAAAACTGAATTTCTTTCTCATGCTATTAATCATTTGAAAAGTCTCTCAGAATAAGGCAGGATAGAGAAGGGGTTAAAATGGCCCTCTTCCCTATAAACGACACAATCATATAATTGTATGAAAAAGGATGCGTATTATGCCGATTAATTCTTTTGAAAACTATCCGATGAGCTGGAAGCCATCCATTGATAAAACTGAAAAGCCAATTTATCAAGCACTCGCAGTGCAATTGGAACAAGATATTTTAAACGGAGTTTTATTACCAGGAACAAAACTTCCTCCACAGCGAGAAATGGCCGATTATTTAGATTTAAATTTGAGTACCATTTCAAAAGCGTTTAAAGTGTGTGAGTTAAAGGGCTTGTTAAGTGCAACTGTTGGAAGTGGCACATTTGTATCGTATGATGCGTTATCGAATGCGTATTTACTTGAAGATACAAAGCCGAAGCATTTAATTGAAATGGGAGCAACACTACCAGATAATGCTTCATACGAGCCACTACTACTCCAACTGAAAAGTATGCTGCAAGAGACAAATTATGAAAAATGGTTTGGTTATGGTCGAGCTGGTGAAAGCCTTTGGCAAAAGGATGCAGCCATAAAGCTAATCCGAAGAGGTGGTTTTGAAACAACAGTTGATCACATTTTATTTGCAAATGGGGGGCAAAATGCGATTGCTGCCACACTGGCGAGTCTTTGTAAGCCTGGAGATCGCATTGGTGTTGAGCATCATACTTACCCTGGCTTAAAAACTGTTGCAGCGATGCTAAGTGTGCAAATAGTACCGATAAAATCAGAGAACTATGAAATGAGTCCAACTGCCTTTGAATATGCTTGTAAAAATGACAATATTAAAGGCATTTACTTGATCCCAGATTATCATAACCCGACAGCTTCCTTTATGTCTGTTGAGAATCGAAAAATGATTGCTGCAATTGCCAAAAAGTATAAACAGTTCGTTATTGAAGATGCATCGTACCATCTTCTCAACAAAAAACCACTTCCAGCAGTCGCATCATTTGCCCCAGAACAGGTCATCTATATTGCAAGTTTATCTAAATCGTTAGCACCAGGGTTACGACTAGCCTATGTAGCAGTGCCGAGTCAATTTAAGGAGCCAATTTCAAAGGCACTTTATAATTTAAATATTACAGTTTCCCAATTACTAGCAGAGCTGACAGCACGTACGATTGTATCAAATCAATTTGAACTTTTAATTGAGGGTCATCGGGAACAAGCGATTCGAAGAAACCAAGTCGTTAATCGATATTTGTCAGACTATACATGTTTAGGTGGTGAAACAGGCACCTTTCGTTGGCTGCTATTACCAGGCAAGATTACAGGTGTTGAATTTGAAACGTTAGCGGCACAGCATGGGGTACAAGTGTATGCAGCTGAACGTTTTGTAGTTGGAAATAGTTCTCCAGAGCGGGCAGTAAGGGTGTCTGTCTGTGCAACAGAAACGCTGGAAGAGCTTGAGCAAGGATTGAAGACCCTTCAACGTTTACTAAACGATCATACTTAATATTGTTTGCCATACAATTATCGTATTGTATGGTTTTTTTGTGCGTGGTATGATGATTCAAATCTAGTTGGAGGATTATGAGAAAGAATTTACTTTCTAGAAAGGGAGGTTAAATTGTGTTACATAAAGAGAATGTAAAAGTGTTAGACGATCAATCAGATTGGTTACAAAGCTACATTAGTTCTCCAGAAAAACAAGAACAACTATATAAAAGAACATTAATGGTTGTTGTCATATCCCAAATTTTTGGCGGTGCGGGACTTGCAGCAGGAATAACAGTGGGTGCACTTCTTGCACAACAAATGCTTGGCACAGATGCATTTGCTGGCCTTCCTTCGGGTTTATTTACTTTAGGGTCAGCAGGGGCTGCACTAATTGTTGGAAGACTATCACAGCGATTTGGACGTCGTTCTGGACTTGCTGCAGGATTTTTGGCCGGGGGTATCGGTGCCATTGGAGTAGTCATTTCAGCATTAACCAATAGTCTTCTACTTTTATTTATTTCACTGCTTATCTACGGGGCTGGATCAGCTACAAACCTACAAGCACGCTACGCAGGAACTGACTTGGCAAACTCAACACAAAGGGCAAAGGCTATTAGTATGGCCATGGTTTCCACCACATTCGGAGCTGTTGCAGGTCCAAACCTGGTGGATGTAATGGGTGAATTTGCGATATCCATGGGAATTCCTGCTTTAGCTGGTCCATTTATATTAGCAGCAGCAGCTTATATACTTGCTGGTTTGGTTCTCTTAATTTTACTTCGTCCTGATCCCTTTATTGTTGCAAAAGCAATATCAGATGCTCAAAGAACAACCAGCAATTCACTTTTAGAGGAAAATTCTAATTTGTTAACGATAAACAGGCGAGGAATTTTTGCGGGAGCTTCAGTAATGGTTCTAACTCAATTTGTAATGACGGCAATTATGACGATGACCCCCATACATATGGGACATCATGGACACGGATTGAATGATGTGGGACTTGTCATTGGGTTTCACATAGGTGCTATGTTTTTGCCTTCTTTAGTAACTGGTTTTCTTGTTGATAAAATTGGCCGTGCTATAATGGCCATTGCTTCTGCTATTACGTTACTTGCTTCTGGAATACTAGCTGCTATGGGACCTGCTGATTCGATCGTAGTTCTCATTACAGCACTTGCTTTACTTGGGCTTGGCTGGAATTTTGGTTTAATAAGTGGCACAGCAATCCTTGTAGATGCAACTTCACCATCTACTCGGGCTAAGACGCAGGGTTCTGTAGATGTTTGGATTGCTTTGTCAGGAGCATTAGGAGGAGGCTTATCTGGAATGGTTGTAGCACATTCAAGTTATGCAACCCTTTCAATTGCTGGTACTGTGCTTTCATTACTGCTTATTCCAATTGTTATTTGGGCAGGTAGCAATAAGAGTAGGATCTAACAAAATATAGATAACTGAAAATTTAATATATTATCATAGTGAAGGTAGCCTATTAAACTTTTAAAATAATTGGTAAACGTAATCAATTGCAAAATATAAAAAAGGGAATGTTTATAAATGGAAAATAAATTTGCGGATAGAGCTCGTTTAGTTAATTCTTCTGAGACACGTGAAATATTAAAAGTAACAGAAAGACCAGAAGTCATCTCTTTTGCGGGAGGCTTGCCAGCTCCAGAGTTGTTTCCTGTAGAAGCTCTTAAGAATGCATGCAGTGCTGTATTGGATGAAGAAGGTGCGGCTTCTCTTCAATATAGTACGACTGAAGGATATATTCCTTTAAGAGAAGCTATTAGTCAAAGAATGAAAGTTATTGGGATCAACTCAACTATTGAAAATGTTCTTATCACATCAGGGTCCCAGCAAGCAATCGACCTTACTGGAAGATTATTTATCAATGTGGGAGATACCATTATTTGTGAAAGCCCAACCTATCTTGCAGCAATTAATGCATACAAGGCATACAATGCCAAATTTGTTGAAGTAGCTATGGATGATGATGGAATGGTTATGGAAGAGCTAGAGAAAAAGCTGCAAGAGCATCCTAACACAAAATTCATCTATACTATTCCAGATTTCCAAAACCCTACAGGTCGCACATTAAAACTCGAAAGACGTAAAAGAATGATTGAGCTTGCTAATCAATATGATGTACTGGTTGTAGAGGATAATCCCTATGGTGCTGTAAGATTTGCTGGAGAGGAACTCCCGCCTGTGAAACATTTTGACACAGAGAGTAGAGTAATTTATATAAGCACTTTCTCTAAGATTTTTACTCCCGGTCTTCGACTTGGATGGATTTGTGCTGACGAATCTTTCATTGATAAGTATGTTGCTTTTAAGCAAACAGCTGACTTACATACTGACAGCTTTGCTCAAAGAATTACAGCAAAGTATATGGAACTTTACGATATCGAAGAGCACATTAATAAAATCAAAGCCGTTTATAAAGAAAGATGCACAGCTATGTTATCTTGTATTGAAGAATTTTTCCCAAAGAACTTGTCTTACAGTAAGCCAGAAGGTGGATTATTTATTTGGGTTGAGCTTCCTGAGGGCGTTGATTCAACACATATATTTACAGAGAGCTTGAAAAATAATGTTGCTTGTGTTCCTGGTGTGCCATTTTTTCCAAATAGTACACAAAAAAATACATTGCGTTTAAATTACTCAAATATGTCTAAAGAGAAAATCATTGAAGGTATGAAGCGTATGGGAGAAGTATTACATCGTGAATTAGAAACAACTCTTTTTGATTCAAAGCTGACAGTCTGATCGAGGAAGACACACAAAGAAACAAGGTCTTGTGCCCAAATTTTATATGTTTTATACATTTCCTTAAGTTGATGGGCTATATGCGAGGATATTTTCTCTACTACCAGCAATCAAACTTAAATTTTTAACTCAACAATATCATACTAAAAAATAGAGGGGATAAATAAAGATTGTATTTTGGCAGAATGATGAAAACAAAATTTGTTACAGAGGGAAAGCTCATATAGAAGAGAGCAATATAAAAAGGAAAAGCTCTTTCAAATGTACATTTATACAGCATTCACACGGTCGGAAGAAGGAAACAACTTGAACAATCCTGTAGTCATTGTTGGTGCTGATTTAAGTGGCCTACGGGCTGCGTCTCTACTTGCTGCACAGGGCATCAAATGTAAGGTTCTAGAGGCTAGAGATAGGATTGGCGGTAGGGTCTAGGGCACTTCTGACCTAAACAGACCTGACCTAGGCAAATTTGACCTCGGGCCGACATGGTTCTGGCCGCAGTATGAGGGCACTATTACCAACCTTGTTAAAGAATTGAATTTAGGAACTTTCGTCCAGTACACAAAAGGGGCAATGCTTTCAGAACGATTCCAAAACGAGCCACCAGAGCGTTATGTACTGCCAGCAATTTCTGGTGAAAGGTCGTTTCGACTCATAGGCCTTAACAATGGCCTATAGTCATTCATGTAAATTCTATATCAAACCAAACTTTAATCAGTTAAATTTAAATGATGTAACTTTATCTGCAGCTAAGAGATTAGAGCCACTTACTCCTTTCAAATATTTTAAACTTCCCTCACTTGACCAATCAATGTTTTGAATATTGGTTAAACTCTTAAAAATTTCAGTATTGTTCAATTGATTAGATGAAAAATTATAGTTCTCCGAAATAAAAGTGTTTTCTGCAATAGATAGAGCATTTAAACAAAATATATGAGTTAATCTATATTTTTTGTACTCGCTCCATTGGTTAGGCAATATATTTTTTATTTCATTAAAATAATAGAGTGAAATATTTTAAATTTTTTCTTTGGGTAATTCAGCTAAATCCGACTTTCTCGTCCATAATTTTAAAAAATTATGGATGTTTTGTGGTGTGATATGCTTTTCTTTATTTCTCTTAACAATAAGAATGTTCCAATACTGTAAAAGGGACTATCAGGATTAATAATAAGTTATGTTTTAATCCAACTAAGGTAATTGTTGTTTCTTTTCCAAATATTTGATTAATGTAGATCCAATTCTTTTAGCTTTTATCAAAAACTTAATTTCTTCATCTAAACAGTGAAAAATATTGAACCACACATTTAATATTGTACTATTTGTATATACTCCGATTCACCCAAATGCGAAGTTTTCACCTATTGAACTGCCAGTATTTAGGTGGGTTTTTTATCTCCCTGATAACCTCACTCTTCACCGAAGTTAAGCAATCATTTCATGGTTTCTACTATCAGTCCGGTAAAAACGAAGTCATATCTAGCCGATTGTGATAATTAAGGTATAATGATAGGGGAAAGATATTTTGTAACGGATTAGGTGAAGATGATCATGAAGCTAATCATTGCGGAGAAACCAGATCAAGGTTCAACGCTAGCGGCTCAATTTAAAACGAAAAAACAGCAAGGCTATATAGAAATCATGCCGAATGAACTTTTCCCCGATGGAGCTTATGTAACTTGGGCCGTCGGACATTTATGTCAACTTGTTTCGCCGGAAACCTATCATTCAAAATGGAAAAAATGGTCGATGGAAACGTTGCCGATGATTCCTGAGAAATTTCAATATGAAGTGACACGGCAAAAGGCAAAGCAATTCAATGTTGTGAAGACTTTGCTTAGGAAAACGGAAGTCGATGAAATCATTCATGCAGGTGATGCCGGGCGTGAAGGAGAATTGATTGTACGCAACATCGTTAACTTATGCAATGTCAATAAACCGATGAAACGTTTATGGATATCCTCTTTGACCCCGAAAGCGATTTATGAGGGATTTCAAAATTTGAAGAGCGAAGAAAAAACCAGGCCGCTTTATTATGAAGCGTATACGAGAGCTTGCGCGGACTGGGTTGTTGGAATGAATGCGTCGAGAGCGTATAGTATTTTGTTGAAACAAAGGGGCGTTTCGGATGTGTTTTCAGCTGGAAGGGTTCAGACACCGACTCTTGCTTTGATAGTGAAGCGGGAAATGGAAATTGAGCAATTCAAGTCTGAGCCGTTCTGGGAAGTGTTCGCTGACTTCAAGATGGATGGAAAGAAATATCAGGGAAAATGGCAGCAGAACAATGATCCGAGAATAAAGACTAAAGAAATGGCTGATAAAATTGCCGCCTTTTGTAAGGGTAAGGAAGCTGAAATAGCGGATATGGATACTGAAAGGAAAGAATTTCAGCCGCCTTTGTTATTTAATCTATCATCATTGCAAGCTACAGTGAACAAGATTTATAAATATTCACCGAAACAGACGCTTGATATAGTACAAAGTTTATATCAAAAAGGGATCGTTTCTTATCCACGTTCAGATTCCAATTATGTAACGGAGGGGGAAGCCGAAACATTTCCCGATATCTTGCAAAAACTAAGCGGATTTTCAGAATATGAATCCCTGTTTCCTTTGCCACAACCGAACATCATGAATAATAAAAGGTTTGTAAATGAAAAAAAAGTGACTGATCACTATGCCATTATTCCGACGGAGCAGGTAACCGACCCAAAGCGGCTTTCCGCTGAAGAACGGAATATATATGACTTGGTTGTTCGCCGGTTGATTGCGGCCCATTATGAGAAGGCCATTTTCGATTACACCACCATTAAAACGCTCGTCGATAAGCGGGCCGAATTCATTTCTAAAGGCAAGCAGCAGATCCAAGAGGGATGGCGCAAAGTGATTTTCCAAAATAATGACAAGGATGATGATGATATCATTTTGCCGTCCGTTTCCAAAGGGGATACTGGAAATGTCGCCAATATAAAGGTGAAAGAAGGAAAAACCCAACCTCCTAAGCGCTATACAGAGGGTCAGCTAATCACTTTGATGAAAACTGCCGGAAAGCATCTGGATAATGAAGAGTTAGAAAAAGTACTGATGAAAACCGAGGGTCTCGGTACCGAAGCAACTCGGGCTGGCATCATTACCATGCTCAAGGACCGTAAATACATCAATGTCAAAAAAAACCAGGTGTTTGCGACAGATAAAGGAAAAGTGCTGATTACTGCCATCGGGGAGAAAATCCTGGCTTCACCTGAAATGACAGCCAAATGGGAACAGCGTTTGAGGGAAATCGGTGAAGGAAAGGCTTCAGCTGGCGGATTTATGGAAGCTGTTAAAAAGATGTCGGCAAAAATCATCAGTGATGCCGTGGAATCATCGGAAAACTGGGATTTTCAAGGGCTGGATACTGAGTCGATTCAACGGAGCGGCTCTAAAAAAAGAAGCTCGGCATCTGTGGGCAGCTGTAAACTATGCGGTTCTAAGATTGTCGATAAAGGGGAATTCTATGGATGTGTAAGTTATCAAAAAACAAAGTGTAACTTCACCATCTCCAAAAAAATCCTTAATAAGAAAATCAGTCAAGCAAATATAAAAAAGCTGTTGGCGAGCGGTGAAACGGATCTGATAAGCGGTTTTAAAAAAGGGGAAAAAACCTTTGATGCCATTCTATCGTGGTCCGATGCTGAAAAGAAGATCAGTTTTACATTCCCAACAGAACAAAACATCAAGCAAACTTGAGAAGAAACATCATTAAAGGCGCCCTGAGACTTATATCTTCTTGTTTCGGGGCCGTTAATATAGTAAAATTTTTAGATATGCGTTTGAATGGGAGGATTCCGAATGCCTACACCGAGCATGGAGGATTACATAGAACAAATTTATTTACTTATTGAAGAAAAAGGGTATGCAAGAGTTTCCGATATTGCCGAAAATCTTTCCGTCCACCCATCTTCTGTTACAAAAATGGTACAAAAACTGGATCAGGAAAAATATTTGATATATGAAAAGTACCGGGGTCTGGTCTTAACCGCAAATGGGAAAAAAGTTGGTAAAAGGCTCGTATACCGCCATGAACTTTTAGAACAGATGCTAAGGTTGATTGGGGTCAAGGAAGAAAATATTTATCAGGATGTAGAGGGGATTGAACACCACCTTAGTTGGAATGCCATCGATAGGATTGGAGATCTGGTTGAATTCTTTGAAGAATCTCCAGACCGTGTCGAGGATTTACGAAAGATACAAAAAAGAAATGAAGAAAATTCAAAATAAGCTGCCGCTGGCAGTTTTTTTTATGTTTTAATATCATCTGTCTTCTTGAGCCGGGCATGGTTCATTTTACAAATAAGGTCTAAAGGGGAGTAACGTTTTAAAAGAGGATTTTTTAATTATGAACAGAATAGCTATAAAGAGGCCCCGGTATTTTGATTCGGGAAAACGAAGTGTTTTTGTGTTTTTCAGTAACTTATTGATTAGGGGTTAAATGGGAGGGTGAATTTCTTATGAATATACATACATGGCATAAAGAGTCGGAAAAGGAATGGGATGTTTTTGCACCTATGTGGGTGAAGAATTCGCAAGAAATGTGGGAAACGGGGAGTCGGAAAAACATCATTCCCTTTTTTTCTGAATATGTACCTTCGGGATTGAAGGTGGCTGACATAGGCTGTGGAGATGGAGTTGGTTCCTTGAAATTGGCCAAAGCGGGATTTAAAGTAACTGGAGTTGATTTATCCAATGTGATGATTGAATTTGCCAAGGGGAAAACCGCTCAACAACCAGGACTTTCTTTCCTGCAAGGGGATTTCTATAACCTTCCCTTCGAAGATGAAGAAATGGATGCAGCAATGGTCATTAATTCTTTGGAATATACGGGCGAACCATTAACGGTGATGAAGGAAATCCAACGGGTAATAAAGCCTGGAGGTTATGTCTGTTTTGGAATACTTGGTCCAACAGCTGAGCCGCGAAAAAAATTCAGCTTCCACCGGTTATTGGGAGATGAAGTCATCATGAATACCATGCAGCCGTGGGAATTTGAAAAAATGGCTTTAGAAACGGGATGGAAGGCAGTGGCTGATACCGGCGTTGCAAAGAGAGGGGTGGACTATGCAAAGCTGGGACATTTTTCAAAGGAATTAAAGCAAGCTGTATCGTTCATGTGGCTTTTCCTCCTGCAAAAAGAGGTGGGGCAGTGATGGGGAAGTATCAAATCGATCAATTCGTTGAAAAGACGAAGCAGCAGGATAAAGGGCAAGGATTATTCGAACTTGAAACGGAACGAATCTTGGAGATTAATTTGGAAAAGCAGATCTGGGCAAAAATGGGGACGATGGTTTCTTATCGAGGTCATGTTAAATTCGAGCGGGAAGGCATCTTGGAGCATGGTCTTGGTAAACTCTTTAAAAAAGCCTTAACTGGTGAGGGGGCATCCCTGATGAAAGCGACCGGAAGCGGCAAGCTATACGTCGCGGATCAAGGGAAGAAGATTTCCATTTTACAGTTAAATGGTGAATCGATCTGTGTTAACGGAAATGATTTACTCGCATTTGAGCCGGGGATTTCATGGGATATAAAAATGATGCGGCGCATTGCAGGGTTATTGGCGGGCGGATTGTTCAACGTAAGGCTCGAGGGGAGAGGCATGGTCGCATTCACTTCCCATTATGAGCCTCTTACTTTAATGGTGGAACCTGGGAATCCGGTTTATACCGACCCGAATGCCACAGTAGCATGGTCAGGGGAATTGCAGCCTGAATTCGTAACGGATGTTTCATTGAAGTCGTTTTTTGGAAGGGGAAGCGGCGAATCCGTTCAAATGAAATTCGAAGGACAAGGATTTGTGGTGGTCCAACCTTTTGAAGAGGTATATTTCGGTAATAAGGAATCATGAAACAAACAACCTGAGTCAGATACTCAGGTTGTTTCCCATGATGATCGGATGTGTCTGCCATAAAAAAGCGATTCATTTCAAAGTGAAAGCTTCTTTTTTCTTACCCTTTCAATCCCACTCATAAGGGGTTGATTGGTAGACATAATAGTTCAGCCAATTCGAGAACATCAGGCTGCAATGGCTCTTCCAGCGGTGAAGAGGTATCCTGGTCGGATCGTTATCAGGAAAGTAATTTTCAGGGAGTTGTGTATTGATCCCGCGTTCCCTATCGCGCTTGTATTCTTCACCGAGGGTATCGGCATCATACTCGAAATGGCCGGTAACCATAATTCTTTTTCCATCAACTGAAGCAGCCATCAATACACCAGCTTGATCGGACTGTGCGAGAACCTTCAATTCAGGATGGTTAACTAATTTTTGATAGTCAATATCCGTATAGCGTGAATGAGGGGCCATAAAATAATCATCGAATCCGCGGACTAGATTTTCATTCGGTTCAAGAACCTCATGAGTGTATACCCCAAAGCATTTCTCTGGAAGTTCGTATTTGCCTATTCCATAATGATGGTACAGTGCAGCTTGTGCCCCCCAACAGATATGTAGGGTGGAAGTGACATTTTCACTTGACCAGTTCATGATGCTCTGCAGTTCTTCCCAATAATTAACGTCTGAAAACTCCAGCTTTTCCACTGGAGCGCCTGTAATGATCAAGCCGTCATATTTCTTTGTGCGAATATCATTAAATGATTTATAAAACTGATCTAAATGAAATTTACTTGTGTTCTTTGATTCATGTGTGCTTAAGCGCAGGAATGATATATTTACTTGAATGGGAGTATTGCCAAGAAAGCGCAATAACTGGGCCTCCGTTTTTTCTTTTTCTGGCATTAGGTTTAAAATTAATATATTCAATGGACGGATTTCCTGATTGGTAGCTCTTTGCTCATCCATTACGAAGATATTTTCCTGTTCTAAAATTTCCCTTGCTGGCAGTTGTTCCGGAATTCTGATTGGCATGATTAGCCTCCTTCTTCAAAAATCATAATATTTTAATTATATAGAAAATTATTGAATAGAAAAGCTATTTTAATAATTTCTTGTAAATCCCGAAGGAAATGGCCTGGGAATGGTAAAATGGGAAGATCGGAATACATTAACTATGAAGTTGGAGAGGTGTTTGGAGATTGTTTGATCCTACAGCATTTGAAAACATGAAAGTGGTATTGGAAGGAGCGGTTTACGATCGTGACTTCATTGGGGATATATTGGTCATAAACCGTGATGATATAGTGAATCTCTCAACCATGTCCAGATCATATAAGATCGAGATGGAATTGAAAAAAACAAACGCGCCCATTTCCATTAGCGGTGCCATTGAGCTACATGCTTCCCTACATAACCTAAGTTCGGAGTTACTCGATGCAGCTATCGATGATACGCATTCAGGCTGCACGGTCAATATATTCATTTCTTTTCCTAAAAAGATTGATGATGTGAATGCTGAGCAATTTATGAGTGAACTGGAAAAAATCTGGGGAGATCAGAGAATCATATCAGTGACGACCAGCGAAACGGTCAGTAAAAAAAAGCAACCCATTACTTCTTCTATATATAAAATTTCATTTGGAAGGCTTGTAAGAGAAGAGCAAATGGATGATTTGGAAGACATGGTAGAGTATTTGATTCAATCTATTCAAGCAGTGAAGATTCCTGGATGATAGGAAAAGGATTAAAGTTGGTAAACCTACCTTTAAATACGGTAAAATGAATCATCATACTAAAGGGAGAGATCATTCATGTCCATTTACGAATTTGAAGTCAATAAAATCAATGGCGAAACCATCTCGCTTGAGGAATATAAAGGGAAAGTGATGATTATAGTGAATACCGCAAGCAAATGCGGTTTTTCGCCACAGTATGATGATTTGCAAAGTCTGTATGTGCAATATAAAGAGGATGGGGTAGTCGTGCTTGGTTTTCCGTGTAATCAGTTTTTGAATCAGGAGCCTGGTGATGATCTGGAAATTGATTCATACTGCAAATTGAATCATGGTGTAACCTTCCCGATGTTCGCAAAAGTGAATGTCAAAGGCAAGGAAGCCCATCCCTTATTCAGCTATCTGACTGAAAATGCTCCTGGGGTGATGGGGTCCAAATCGATAAAATGGAATTTTACAAAGTTCTTGATTGATCGTAATGGAAATATCGTCAGCCGGTTTGCACCTAAAACAAAACCTCTGGAAATGGAAGAAGATATAAAAAAATTAATATGAAATATGAAATCGAGTCCAACGGAAAGTTTCTGTTGGGCTCTTTTCTTGAGGTGAGATATTTATTGCATGCATCCGTTTTTAAAAGGGGACAGATGGTTGGGATATTGAATATAATAGAAGACACAAATGAGGGGGGAAACCATGGAACGAATTGCATGGGTAACAGATAGTACGGGAACTTTAGATGAAGAATTATCATTGAATGAACATGTATACATCGTTCCGATGGTCGTCATCATCGATGGGAAGGAATATGAAGATGGCGTCGACCTATTACCTGAGGAATTATACCGGCGGATGAGTGAGGAAAAAATCACGGCAACCACGTCACAGCCCTCGGTCGGCCGATTCCAGGAATTATATAAGGAGCTTGAAAAACGCTATGATCGAATCATAGCCGTACATCTTTCCAGTGAATTGAGCGGGACGGTTTCTGCGAGCAGGCAAGCTGCACAAATGGTCACGATCCCTGTTGACGTTTTTGATACTTTACTTATTTCCTTTCCAATGCTATTAATCTTGAAACGGCTCATGCATTATATTGAAAATGGCGATTCCATCAATGAAGCATTCGTCAAAACGAGAATGTATGCGGATAACCATGAGACCTATGTAATGATAGGCTCTTTAGATCAGCTGCATCGGAGCGGCAGGTTAACAAACGCACAGTATATTCTAGGAAGCCTATTGAGCTTTAAACCCATCATTTCAATTGAAAATGGTGTGCTCCATACTAAATCTAAACCTCGGAACATTAAAAAAGCGGAAAAACAGATCTTCACTGATTTTCGCAGGTCAGTCGAAGCGGGAACAGTAAAGGAATGCACCATATTATATGGTGGAGTTTCGGAGCAGGCACAAAAATGGAAAAAGATGATTTCCGAAGAATTCCCTCATGTGTTGATCCATGTATCCCCACTGGGGAGCGCCATCGGGGTGCATACCGGTGAACAGACGATTGGGCTCAGTTGGTTCAATGAAGATTAAAGCACACCATTATTGAGAACCATGGTAAAATAAAAAGGACATGGAGTGGTGAAATGAAACAAACGATGATTGAGTTAACGGAGAAGTATGTATATGACCAATTGAATTCTGATGCCAGCGGCCATGATTGGTTCCATATCGATCGTGTTCGTAAGCTGGCTTTACATATTGCAAAAGAAGAACGAGTAGGAAATGAGTTCATCATTGAAATGGCGGCTCTGCTTCATGATATCCCTGATGATAAACTAAACCAGGAAGCCGATGGGGGCTGGAAAAAGCTTGATGCTTGGTTTGATGAAATAAAGTTGGATATTGATAGTGTTGATGCCATCAAACAGATCATCAATACAATTTCATTTAGTGCAGGGCAGATGAGGCTACCTTCGATAGAGGCTGAAATTGTTCAGGATGCGGACCGCTTGGATGCAATTGGTGCCATTGGCATAGCCAGGACATTTGCATTTGGCGGAAAGAAGGGACAGCTTATGTATGATCCTTCATTGCCCATTAGGGAAAACATGACCAAGAAGGAATACAGGAATGGAAAAAGCTCTTCCATTCATCACTTTCATGAAAAATTATTGCGCTTGCAAGACATGCTTAATACTTGTGCAGCCAAGAAGATTGCTAGTGAAAGGCATGAATATATGGTAGGATTTTTAGAGGAATTTAATAAGGAATGGGATGTACGATTATGAAAGTTTTTAGCATGGAACATGTAATGAAAACCCAAGGGGAAAAGCTGCTTTTTAAAGATGTCTCTTTTTCCATTACCGAAGGGGAAAAAATCGGGATCGTTGGGATAAACGGTACCGGTAAATCGACATTATTGAATATCATCGCAGGGCTGGAAGACAGTGATTTAGGAACGAAGGATCATCCGAATGATTATACGATTTCCTATCTGTCCCAAGATCCGCATTTTGATGAGAAATTGACGATCATGGAATATATGTATGAAAGTTCAACTCCTGTATTTTCGTTGATTAAAGAGTATGAAAAGACGCTCATTGAACTTCAAGTGGACCCGCAAAATAGCGCAATACAGGATCGTTTGTTAAAACAGCAGCAGGATATGGACACGCTAGGCGCCTGGGATACAAGTGCCAATGCCAGAACGATACTGACAAAGCTTGGACTTCCTGATCATTCAAGGAGACTGGGGGAACTGTCAGGCGGCCAAAAAAAACGTGCGGCCCTGGCAAAAACCTTGATTGAGAACCCTGATTTATTGATTTTGGATGAGCCTACGAACCATCTCGATTTTGAAAGCATTACTTGGCTTGAAGAATATTTAGGTAAATATCAAAAATCCGTTTTATTTGTAACCCATGATCGATATTTCCTTGATCGTGTGTCCAATAAGATTTGGGAAATCGCCCAGACCCAGCTTTTCGAATACAAAGGAAACTATGCGGATTATTTAGAATCAAAGGCCATTCGTGAAGAGAATGAATCGGCTGAAAGAACGAAAAAGGAAAGTCTATTCAAAAAAGAACTGGCCTGGATCCGTAAGGGTGCAAAGGCCCGGACAACGAAACAAAAGGCCAGGATCCAACGCTTCGAAACATTGGAATCAGGTGTAAAGGATAAGCAGAAAACCGAGAACCTGGAAATGGAATTAAGCGGTGCCCGTCTTGGGAAAAAAGTACTTGAGATGCAGGATGTATCTAAATCCTTCGGTGATCGAACCATCATCAACCATTTTTCCTTCCTCTTCAAACCAGGTGATCGAATTGGGATCGTCGGTAATAATGGCAGCGGAAAGTCAACCTTGTTGAATATCCTTGCAGGTAGGGAATCCATAGATGAAGGAAACCTGGAAAAAGGGCAAACCGTGAAAATAGGGTACTATACGCAAGAAAGCGTCGATATGGATGAGAATTTGCGCATGATAGAGTATATTCGGGAAACGGCGGATTCAATCGCCCTTAAAGATGGTAGTTTCATATCGGCTGCGCAGATGCTTGAAAGGTTCTTATTTCCAATGGGATCGCATGGGACACCAATTCGTAAGCTGTCCGGTGGGGAGAAAAGGCGATTATATCTCCTTAACATATTGATGTCGGCACCTAATGTCCTGCTTTTGGATGAACCGACGAATGATCTGGACACGCAAACCTTGACCGTTCTTGAGGATTATTTAGAAACGTTTTCAGGTGTAGTCATTACTGTCTCACATGATAGGTATTTCTTGGATAAAACGTGCCACCAGCTTCTTGTTTTCAAGAATAAAGGTGACATTGACTTTTATTACGGCTCATATTCAGAGTTCTTGGAAGACAAGACGGAAGAGGCTGTGCCAGTAAAAGCACCAGAGCCACAGATGAACCGGACCGAAAAGAAAAAGAAAAAACTGACCTATGCGGAAAGTAAGGAATGGGAAGAGATAGAAGGGAACATGGAGCGGGCCGAGCTGCGCTTGAAAGACATAACATCAGAAATGTCAGCAGCGGGAAGCGATTTTGAAAAAGTCCGCCTGCTTCTTGAAGAAGAAAAGGAACTAACGGATAAATTAGACCATTTGATGGAAAGATGGGCGTATTTAGCGGAAAAATTGGAAGAAGAATGAGCGTGGTGACTGGTCCAAGGATGTAAACTTGGATCAGTCTTTTTTTTGCCAATCTCAATTGCATGAGAATCTGTTTGCGATGTGATAATATCTAGTACATGGAAACGTCTTGTAAAAGGAGAGAAATGCATTGAAAATAAAGTCGATAGAACCTACACCAAGTCCGAATACAATGAAAATCAATTTAACAGAAGAGCTATTAGCTGGTAAAAGCAATAATTATAAGAAAGATCAAGCTGACCAGGCACCCAAGCTGATAAGGGATTTATTTACGATCGAGGGAGTGAAAGGGGTATATCATGTTGCGGACTTCTTAGCCGTTGAGCGAAACGCGAAATATGATTGGAAAGATATCTTGGTCCAAATCCGTCAGGTCTTTGGAGAAAAAACCGAGGAACAAAATCAACAAGGGGCATTAAATGAACATTACGGTGAAGTAACTGTTGCCATTCAACAATTCAAGGGCATTCCGATGCAAATTAAAGCAAGTGATAGTCAACAGGAAAAACGTTTTGCCTTACCGGAATATTTCATAAAGGGCATTGCCGCAGCCCAAAAAGAAGATGATAATGTAGTCCTGCTTCGAAAATGGAAGGATTATGGCGTAAGATATGGTGATATGGAAGATATCGTGAAGGAAGTATCAGATGAACTGATCGCAGCTTATCCGGAAGATCGAATTAATCGGCTAGTTGCAGCTGCACAAGAAATGGCCGATACGAAGGAAGCAATTTTGAAACGTCCAAAAATTAAACTGACTGCAGAAATGCTGAATGATGAAAGTTGGGAAAAGCGTTATCAGGCTTTAGAACAAATGGAAGATCCTACGGTTGATGATATTCCAGTATTGGATATGGCACTCTCCGACAGTAAAGTCTCCATTCGAAGGCTCGCGGTAGTATACTTGGGTATGATTGAAGATAGAAAAGTGCTTCCGAGCTTGTATAAAGCCTTGAAAGATAAAAGTGCGGCCGTAAGACGTACTGCTGGTGATTGTTTATCAGATCTTGGCTTTGAAGAAGCGATGGGAGAAATGTCTCAATCACTTTCGGATAAAAATAAATTGGTTAGATGGCGGGCCGCGATGTTTTTATACGAAGTGGGAAATGAAACGACCCTCCCTTATCTTAAACAAGCGGAACAGGATCCTGAATTCGAAGTGGCCCTGCAGGTCAAGATGGCCATAGACCGTATAGAAAATGGCGAAGAAGCAAAAGGTTCGGTTTGGAAGCAAATGACAGAATCAAGACAAGCGAATGACAAGTGATTTGAAATGACCCAGGAAAAAGGCATGCGGCTGATATAATCCGCATGCCTTATTATTTTTTTTAGGATCTTTTCGTAAAGATTGTTGTTTTTAAAACGAAACTATTTTAGGTTGATTGGAGCGGAAGTGCGAGACTCCTGCGGAAGCAGCGGGACAGGTGAGACCCCACAGGCGTTTACGCCGAGGAGGCTCACCGCCCGC
Organism: Peribacillus sp. AS_2; assembly: GCF_026891895.1. Classification (NCBI taxonomy): domain Bacteria; kingdom Bacillati; phylum Bacillota; class Bacilli; order Caryophanales; family Bacillaceae; genus Peribacillus; species Peribacillus sp. AS_2. The sequence goes on along the minus strand of NZ_JAPTGA010000002.1, from coordinate 251,300 downwards.
ACCAAGGAAAGCGAGCACCTGGAGGGGAAATCAACCACACTGCACACTTCGTAAATAGCAACAAAGTATGCAAAAACAGCCTTTTTTTAAAATCATTTCCAATCGTTTGAAATGGTTACCCTGAGGTCGAATCTATAAATTGGAACTCTATTATTTTAGTAAAATGATTTTTGTAGAAATTTAGTGAAGAATGGTTGCATTTGTCTATAAATATGTTAGAATTTTTAGAGTATACTAAAAATTATATTATTCTGAATCATTAAACATTTAGCGGAAATTGGGGGTACAACAAATGTCTACATCAAATATGAGAAGTGACATGATTACAAAAGGGGTCGATCGAGCTCCACATAGAAGTCTGTTGCGTGCAGCAGGGGTTAAAGAAGAAGATTTCGGTAAACCGTTCATCGCGGTTTGTAATTCATACATCGATATCGTTCCAGGTCATGTCCACCTTCAGGAATTCGGAAAAATTGTGAAGGAAGCGATTCGCGAAGCGGGCGGTGTTCCTTTCGAATTTAATACGATCGGGGTAGACGATGGAATTGCAATGGGTCATATTGGTATGCGCTATTCCTTGCCAAGCCGTGAAATCATCGCAGATTCCGTGGAAACTGTTGTATCGGCACATTGGTTTGACGGTATGGTGTGCATTCCAAACTGTGACAAGATAACGCCGGGAATGATGATGGGAGCACTTCGTGTCAATATTCCTACAATATTCGTAAGCGGCGGACCCATGAAAGCAGGTAAAGATAAAAATGGTAAATCTCTTTCATTAACATCCGTTTTTGAAGGGGTCGGTGCTTATCAAGCAGGTAATATCAATGAAGAGGATTTGCAGGAGATCGAGCAAGTTGCATGCCCTACTTGCGGTTCTTGTTCAGGAATGTTCACAGCAAACTCTATGAACTGCCTGGCTGAAGGATTGGGACTTGCGCTACCGGGAAATGGAACGATTTTGGCGGTAGCAGAAGAACGTAAGGAATTCGTTAAGAAATCCGCTAAACAGTTGATGGAGATAATCAAACAGGATATCAAGCCTCGTGATATCGTGACGATTGATGCAATTGATAACGCATTTGCCTTGGATATGGCGATGGGCGGTTCGACGAACACCGTGCTTCATACGCTTGCATTGGCACATGAAGCAGGTTTTGAATATCCGATGGAACGCATAAATGAAATAGCTAACCGCGTACCGCATCTAGCGAAAATTGCACCGGCATCCGATTACCATATTGAAGATGTACATAATGCCGGTGGTGTAAGTGCCGTCATTAATGAGTTGCTCAAAAAACCAGGTGCGTTTAATGGAGATTGCCTTTCTGTCTCAGGTAAGACGCTCCGCGAAAATGTTGCCGGTTGTGAAATATTGGACAAGGATGTAATCCATCCATTGGATAATCCGCATTCTGAGCGTGGCGGGCTTGCGGTATTGTTCGGTAACCTTGCTCCTCAAGGCTCCATCGTAAAAGTGGGCGCTGTTGACGCATCAGTTGGTGGCTATCACAGGGGTCCGGCCATTTGTTTCGATTCCCAGGAAGATGCACTTTCCGGAATCATTACCGGAAAGGTTAAAGAAGGGGATGTAGTGGTCATTCGTTACGAAGGGCCTAAAGGTGGGCCGGGAATGCCGGAAATGTTGGCACCCACTTCCCAAATCGTCGGGAGGGGACTTGGAGCGAAAGTCGGTTTGATCACTGATGGCCGCTTTTCAGGAGCATCGCGAGGCATCAGCATTGGTCATATATCCCCCGAAGCAGCTGAGGGAGGCCCGATCGCCTTTGTTGAAGATGGAGATATCATCGAATTGGATTTGAATAATCGTAAAATCCAATTGGAAATTTCCGATGAAGAATTCGAAAAACGCAAAGCCAACTGGAAAGGCTTCGAGTCAAAGGTCAGGACTGGCTATTTAGCACGGTATTCCAAACTTGTGACGAATGCCAGCTCAGGCGGAGTGATGAAAGTTTAAGTTTAAAGGGAAGACTAAAACATGGTGGCAGAAGGAAACTGGATTTCTGTCACCATGTTTCTTTGTGAAGAAAAATGAAATTTTACAAAGCTTTAAGCGTCATTTTTGCATATGTACTGAAGTATATAGTATCATTATACTAATTGAAGAATTGTAACCAAGGAGGTTTTTTTATGTCGATGGCATATGATGAATATATGAAACAAATGGTGAAACCAATGCGTGCGGAACTGGTGCAGGCAGGTTTTGATGAGTTGGAATCCGCTGAAGCGGTTGAAAACTTTATGGAATCGGTGGAAGGTACGACACTTGTGGTCGTGAATTCAGTTTGCGGCTGTGCTGCCGGGTTAGCCCGTCCAGCTGCTACTCAAGCCGTACTCCAAGCGGACAATAAGCCAGATCATTTGGTAACTGTATTCGCAGGCCAAGATAAGGAAGCGACAGCTAAAATGCGCGAATACTTCGATGGAATAGAACCTTCTTCACCATCCATGGCTCTTTTAAAGGGCAAAGAGGTCGTACATTTCATTCCTCGCCATGATATAGAAGGACAGCCAATGGAAGCCATCATGGAAAATTTATTGGCAGCGTTCAGTAAGTAAATAAGTGATGAAGCGGAATGTCCTGGTAAAACAGGGCATTCTTTTCAAATTTTAAGAGAGTATGAAGGGGTAGGATTCATGTTTGTCACAACAGTAGGAAGAGCCGATAAAGAAACGATGATATTAGCCAAAAGGTTAGCTGAAGAATTGCAAATCCCCTTTATAGCAAGAAGAAAACGATCGGTGAGTGATATCCAAGCGGAACATAATGAAGATGATTGCCTTGTTTTTGGTAAAAAGCGGATGGAGTTATATCGATATCAGGAAAAAGAACCATTCTTTTTTCATCCGAACCTGGCGATGATCCGTATAAAAAGAATAATGCGCGGAGAGAGTGATCCATTTCTCATTGCCGGAGATATAAATGAAGGGAACACTGTGCTTGATTGTACCTTGGGATTGGGCTCTGATGCGATTGTCGCAAGTTTCGCGGTGGGTGAACATGGACGGGTTGTCGGATTGGAAGGAAATCAATATTTGGCCTTGCTCGTGGACCGTGGAATGAAAACATGGGAGGATGCAGAAGAAAAAATGAATTCTGCGATGAGAAGAATAGAGGTCAGGCAGGGTGACCATTACGAAATATTGAAAACATTGCCGGATAATCATTTTGATGTCGTATATTTCGATCCCATGTTTGAAGAAACGATTCAGGAATCGAATGGTATCAGGGGACTGACTCATTTTGCGGATGGTAAGGATCTATCGGTTGAAATAATGAAAGAAGCCAAGCGGGTTGCGAGCAATAGAGTCGTGTTGAAAGACCATTACCGCAGCTCCCGCTTTGAGGAATTTGGATTTGAGGTACTAAAAAGAAAAACATCCAAATTCCATTTTGGCTTCATTTCCATCCAGTGATCACGATTTATAATCTGTTTCGTCCAGACCCATGGCACAGCCTTCCCGGCTTGAATCGGCAGCACCATAGTTCGAGCCATCGGGGTTGATTTGAATCGCTTGGACATTCCCTATTGAGTGGGGAACTTCATTAAAGGCGAAGCCCATTGATTCCAAGTGGCCTTTGCTAGTCATATCCATTCCAGGCTCCCATTCAATATGAGGCCCCATCGGAGTGAAAATTCTAGGTTCTTCGATGGCTGCTTTCAAATCCATTTTTAAATCGAGTACATTAATGATCGTTTGTACGACTGAACTGATGATGGTTGGTCCTCCTGGTGACCCTAACGTCAAGATCGGCTCGCCGTCCTTAAAGATGATGGTCGGGCTTTTACAGCTGACTGGGCGTTTATTGGGCTGCACTTCATTCATGCCGCCAGGAATGGAATCAAAATCAGTCAGTTCGTTATTCAGCATGAAACCATAGTCGGAAACCATGATGCCTGATCCGAATGGATGTTCCACTGTAGAAGTGCATGCTGCGATATTACCCCATCTGTCACGGACAGTGAAGTGCGTCGTTTCACTGATCTCTTCTTCATTAGGTTGCGGAATGACTTCCCTTTGTTGCACGGAATCATAAATCCAAGGGTTTCCGAAGTCAATGGCATTATTTCTTGACTTGAAATTAATGAATGAGCGGCGTTTAGCTATATACTCATCATGCATGAGCCCCGCCAATGGCAATTCGGCAAATTCGGGATCAGCGAGAAATGCTTTTTTATCTGTAAATGCCAGACGCATCGCTTCTGCGATTAAATAATATTTTTCCCAAGAACGGGCGTCATATTGTTCGATTTGGAAGCTTTCCAGAATTTTCAGGATTTGAATGACCGTGAATCCGCCGGCACTTGGCGCATTTGATGAAGCAATTAAATAATCCTTATAAGTCCCATACATTGGTACATCGATAGTAGCTTTATAGCCCTTTAAATCAGAAAGCTCCATGAACCCTCCAAGTTCTTGTATGCAGGAAATGATGCCCTCTCCGATTTCACCTTCATAAAAAGCGGAAATTCCTTCACGTTGTAATATCCGATAGGTATTCGCCAATTTTTCTTTAATCAGCAAATCGCCATCCTGATAGGGTTTTCCGTTTGGTATGAAGAACTTGCGCGCTTCATCGCCCAATCGATATTCAAAGTTTTTAAGAGCATCGCATAGAACCCAATTGACGGGAACTCCTTTTTCAGCAAATTCGATGGATGGCTCGATAAGTTCTGCCAATGGCTTGCTGCCATTTTCGGCGAGTGCTTCATCCATAGCTTTCAGTATTCCAGGAATGCCAACCGCTGTTGCTTTGATAGATCTCTCTTTAAAAGGGATGACTTCCCCTTTTTCATCAAGAAACATGTCTCGATGTGCGGCTTTAGGTGCCCTTACATGGCCGTCGTATATTTTCGTTTCCTTATCTTTTGCATTATATACCATAAGAAAACCACTTCCGCCGATACCAGTCATCATTGGTTCAACAACATTTAGGGCAAATTGGATGGCGACGGCCGCATCGACAGCATTTCCACCTTCACGTAATATTTTTTCCCCTATTGAAGTTGCGACAGGATGAGCTGTAACGACCATTCCGGAGCTCCCTTTCGCAGTTTCCCTTTTGTAATCCTTATCTTTTATTTTCTCATTGTTGTTTTCCAAAATGATTCCTCCATTATTCAGTCCTTTTATCTGCCAAAAAGGTAAACTTATGTTTGAGTGAAAAGAAAACCTTGTCATTGTAGAAAAATGACAAGGAGATTTTTCGTAGGTATTCATTTATTCTTAATCAGCAAATGATAAATATACGAAAAATGCTAATGTAACAAGACATAAAGCCACCATGGCAGTCGAAGCCATATAAGACCCCTCCTTAAAAAGACTTGAATCTAATTAATTTCTCCAAAAATCGTCAAAATCCTTCATTTAAATGTAAATTTATTGATATTTATTAAAAAGTTCGAGTTCATTAAACTTTATATAGGTATTTATCCTTTTTTTTGATTTTTAAAACATGGGTAACTATATATTCGTAATTACCAAAAAATAAAAGTATACTAAATATAAAGACAATACAAAAAAGGAGGGGGAGTGTGAGTTGAAAGCAGCGGTTTGGTTCAGGAAAAGTCTCGTCATTTTAGTATCCGTTTTGACGTTTGGTCTTGTCACTCCTTCAGATCTGGCGTGGTTAGCGGAAGCCGATTCGTTAAAGGATACTAAAAAGGGAATAGTGGAAGAAGAGGGATTAGCCTATCTTCCTTCGCAGAATTCAACTGAAATTGAGGAAGAATTCAACCGGGAAGAATTTTTATCGGACATCCTGAATAAGGCAGAGGAAAACGCATTTATGAAATTTGGCGATAAGATCAATCCAAAAATTGGCGATGAATTCAAAATGGTCATATTACCAAAAATGGAAGAAGCCATTACAGAAATGGCTGCACAATTTCCGGATGAAAAATTACAGCAATTGACCATCACTGAGCAGCCGAGTGCAGGCAGGGCCGAGAAGATATTCCATATTTATGATTCAATCAGCGGCAAGGATATCATCAGATTCCATGTAAGGCAGGAAAATCCCCCATTGGAAGGACATTGGTTCGATTTTCACTATCATACTCATCATGATTCATTTGCCACCCATTATAATATAGGGAAAATATATTGGGATAAAAATACGCCGCCAGAGTGGACGAGTAAACAAAAGCTCTCATAGTGTGGGTTTCGTTGATTTTATTTAAGTGGAAGAGAATGATGAAATGAAACTTAATAAGCATCGAATGATACGTTGTCCTGCAACGTATTTATTTTGTGTTTAAACTTAAAGTAAAGTTTTTATCATAACTGGGAACAATGTTATTTTAAAAGGTTTTCTAATTTTGCTGTTATAGGAACAGAGGAGTCTTTATCATGTCAGAGTTGTTAAATAACATCGTGCAAACGTATTCTCAATTTTTTGACTGGCATATGTGGGTCGAGGTTTTATCCGACCCTGTGAGCTGGGGGTTGATCGGAACGCTCGTCTTAATGGAAGGATTGCTATCAGCGGATAACGCACTGGTATTAGCTGTGATGGTCAGGCACCTTCCACAAAAACAACGGAAAAAAGCATTATTTTACGGTTTGTTTGGTGCTTATGCTTTTAGATTTATAGCGATTGGAATCGGTGTTTTCCTCATAAAGCTTTGGTGGGTGAAGGTGATTGGAGCCGCCTACCTTGGTTGGCTCTCGTTTAAATACTTTAGGGATAAAAGAAAAAAACAAGCTGGGATCGACGAAGATATCCAGGGAATGAGTAAAAACAGCATACTGATCCGAATGTTTGGTACTTTATGGGGAACGGTTGCGGCAGTGGAATTGATGGATATAGCATTTTCCGTCGATAGTGTCTTGGCCGCTTTCGGAGTGAGTGAAAAAGTCTGGGTCCTTTTGACAGGCGGAATGATTGGTGTCTTGATGATGCGGGGAGTGGCCGGAGTATTTCTAAAATTGATAGATAAGGTTCCAGAATTGGAAACGGCCGCTTATGTCCTTATCGGATTCATAGCAATAAAAATGTTAATGGCAGTTGCAGGGATCGAAATCCCGCCTGCGATCTTTTTTGCCTTTATATTACTGATTTTCGGCACTACAATCGTCTATCATTTGAAGAAAGGGAAAAAGGTCAAGGAACATGGCTGAGCGCCATTTAAAAAGCTGTCATCAAAATGATGTCAGCTTTTTTTCGCCAAAGCTTCGGAATGGTCTCATCCCGAAGCCCTTTTCCGATTTCCCATAAAAAAGTTCATTGTTTAAGAATCAAATTAAATGAAGAATTATTCTTGTTAGTAATTGTATCTCCCTGGAGGAGGGTTAGTAAATCTGAGCGTTGATTTCCACTCCAGGCACTCGCTTTCCGCGGGCGGTCCGGGAGCCTCCTCGGCGCTTGCCTGCGGGGTCTCCCTTGGCCACGCTTTTCCCGCAGGAGTCTCGTACCTTACGTTCCAATCAACTGGAATGTTTTTTAAATGAAAACTTGCTTTTCTTTTAAATTGTCTTCAGTCTGGCGATTTGAATGGTCTCAATCCTAACCATAATTTTAAAACAAACTTTGTCTTGCTTTTATATGGACGAAACCCTCATAGAATTGAAGAAATTTGCGACACTCCTGCCGAAAAACTGACTAGCCGAGACCCCGCAGACGCTTGCGTCGAGGAGGCTTGGCAGTCAGTCGGCGGAAAGGGAGCGGTTTCTGAAATTAACTGAAATTTTAATACAAAAAAATTGAAGGTGAAATGCTTTTTCTTCGAATTCCATTTTTTGCGGTTGTATCAATCTGTCAATAAACTTGGTCTGAAAGGGTCCCACCCTAATATGATTTAAGAATTTTTCTTCATTTTTTTACTTTTTTATATGGATGAAACCCTCATAGGATTGAAGAAATTTGCGACACTCCTGCCGAAAAACTGGCTAGCCGAGACCCCGCAGACGCTTGCGTCGAGGAGGCTTGGCAGACAGTCGGCGGAAAGGGAGCGGATTTCTGAAATCAACTGAAATGTTAATACAAAGTAAAAGTTGAAGGTGAAATGCTTTTTCTTCGAAATCACCTACAGTTTAAAGCTGACATCAAAAATGATGTCAGCTTTTTTTTTGGAAAATATCAATTAATTGTAGAAGAGCGGTAAATGTAGTGAAAAAAAGCAAAGGCAATAAAAAGTTAAGCCATAGAGAAGACAGTAGCGGATGCAGAAGTATGCCAAAGAAAATGGAGAACAGAAAAAGGTCGAGAATGATAAACACTTTTAAACTGTAAATATCAAGGACTTCTTCAGCAAGTTCATGTTGCTCATTCAAGATGGCTTTTTTATTATTGGTTTCCATGCGATCACCTTAAACCTTTTACGATTATATATATTTGATATATGAAAACCGCGGATCAATGGTTCTTATCAGGATGAATGTGCAACCAAAATTACCAAAAAAACATAGAACTTTTACATTTAAGCAATATGTTATACTAATATAATAGTATGTAAGATTTAGAGATTATAAATAACATATATTTTCCTAACGATACATGAAGAATGAAGAAAGGGGAGAAGAGTATGAAAAGGAAGAAATGGTGGTTATCCATATTTGCATTGTTTGTCTTTTTACTCTCAATGCTCTCCTATTCATTAGCGAAAGATGATGGGGTAAAATGGCGGAATTTACCCAAAGATAATCTTTTAAGACAAGCTGAACTTTTTAAGGGAAATAAAGAATTGCAAAGAATATTTTTATTTCCAGAAGAGGAGTACGATCAAGGGGAAGCACTGAAAATTGCTGGAACCATTAATAAATTGCCTCATTCACTTTTGGTGAAAACAGCGGAAAGTGATGTGAGGATCAAACTATTCGAAGGCGATATAACGGAAAATCAATCCGCGGCCAAATTAAAGGGGAAAACTCCGCGTGGTTATTTGAATAAAGAAACAACTTGGGATGATGTGCCTGGTATGGGCGGATCACATACGGTATTGGTTAAAATCGGGGCGAGTGACAAAGGCAACGGGCATAGCTCGGTTAATTTGGAACTTCATGAGCTGGGGCACTCCATTGATAATATAGTGTTTGATGGAATCCGTGAAGACATGAATTATTTGAAGATTTGGGGTAAGGAAGTGGATGGGCTGTTTCCTGGGATTACGTATTTTTCCAACTACCCTGAGGAATATTTTGCAGAAACGTTCGCCATGTTTTATGTGAACAATGAACAAAATCAATTGCTTAGACAAAAAGCACCCGAGACTTATAATTTTATTAAACAATTAGATTAAACATTGGGCAATAATACGTTAAAATAAGGAGAATGAAAGTAGAAAAGGTGGTTTATCATGAAGCAATATTTAGATTTATGTAAGCATGTACTCGAAAATGGAACGCAAAAAGGTGATCGTACGGGGACAGGAACGATCAGTACCTTTGGATATCAAATGAGATTCAATTTAAAAGATGGATTCCCTGTACTTACAACGAAAAAGGTTAGTTTAAAAGCGATTATCCATGAACTATTATGGTTTTTGAAGGGTGATACAAACGTTGGGTACCTTCAGGAAAACAGTGTGCGCATCTGGAATGAATGGGCGGATGAAAAGGGGGAATTAGGTCCGATTTATGGTCATCAATGGCGTTCCTGGGGAACGGCCGATGGAAGGCAAATCGACCAAATCAGTGAATTGATCGAACAAATCAAGACGAATCCAAATTCAAGAAGATTGATAGTCAGTGCTTGGAATGTTGGGGAACTGGATGAAATGGCCTTGCCGCCTTGCCATGCTTTCTTTCAATTCTATGTTGCTGATGGCAAGCTTTCATGTCAGCTATACCAACGTTCAGCGGACGTCTTCTTAGGTGTTCCTTTTAATATAGCTTCGTATGCGCTTTTAACGATGATGATCGCCCAGGTGTGTGATTTGGAAGTTGGCGAATTTGTACATACTTTCGGGGATGTCCACATCTACTCTAACCACCTTGAACAAGTGGAACTGCAGTTGACTCGTGACCCGAAACCATTGCCAATCATGAAAATCAATCCAGATGTGAAAAATATCTTTGATTTTAGCTTCGAGGACTTCGTTTTGGAAAATTACGAAGCCCATCCCCATATAAAAGGTGAGGTTAGCATATGATATCGTTGATAGTGGCTATGGATCAAAATCGTGTGATAGGTAAAAACAATAAACTGCCATGGCATTTACCAGCAGATCTGCAGTACTTTAAAAAAGTGACGATGGGCCATCCAATCGTCATGGGGCGAAAAACATTTGAATCGATCGGCAGGGTCCTGCCTGGCCGCGAAAATGTCATCGTCACCCGCAATCAGGAATTTAAAGCGGAAGGCTGCGTAGTATTACATGATATTGCACAAATCAAAATGTTCGCAGATAACCATGAAGCGGAAGTCTTCGTAATTGGCGGAGCCGAAATCTTCAAGGAAATCCTTCCTTTTACCGACCGCCTGTATATTACGGAAATTCATGAAACTTTCGAAGGGGATACTTTCTTTCCCGAGATTGATGAAAATGAATGGGATGAAATCTCCTCAAACCCAGGCAACATCGATGAAAAAAATCGATTTGCACATGATTTTATTATTCTACAAAAAAAATAAAGTGCTAATCCGATTATGGGGAAATGACCATAATCGGATTTTTTTGGTATGGGACAACCAAAAGAAAGAATTTTTAGAAAAATCAATTACATTAATAACAGTAAAGTGCTATAATGATTGAATTCATCAGAAAGGAAATGAGGGATTGTTATGAATCAGACTGCATCTAAGAATAGGGGGATTCAATTGGAAGACATTCTAATTGCCTATAGAGAACTGAAAGAAATCGTTTTACATACACCTTTACAAAAAAATCAGAGGCTCTCTGAAAAATATGATTGTAATGTTTATTTAAAACGCGAGGACTTACAACACGTACGTTCCTTTAAATTAAGAGGGGCTTACTATAAAATGAAAAGCCTGACCGAGGAAGAGACGAAGAACGGAGTCGTTTGTGCCAGTGCAGGAAACCATGCACAGGGTGTTGCTTTTTCCTGCAGCCAATTGGGCATTCACGGGAAAATTTATATGCCTGCTACAACTCCAAGGCAAAAAGTCGATCAAGTTCAGCTATTCGGCAGGGATAATGTGGAGATCATCCTAATAGGGGATACATTCGATGATGCATTTGCCATGGCGATGGAATGCTGTGAAAAAGAAGAGCGTTCCTTTATCCATCCATTTGACGATGAAAAGGTAATCGCCGGGCAAGGTACAACGGCTGTAGAAATCCTGAACGATTGTGAAGATGGAATCGACTATGTATTTGCCGCTATGGGCGGCGGCGGGTTAATGGCCGGAGTATCGAGTTATTTCAAATCGGTTTCCCCAAATACGAAATGCATTGGAGTTGAGCCGCAAGGTGCTGCTTCGATGGAATACTCCTTCAAGGAAGGGAAAGTATCTGAACTCGAAAAAATAGATACATTCGTTGATGGTGCAGCTGTCAAGTGTGTGGGACAGTTGACATATCAGCTTTGTAAGGAAAACTTGGAAGATATCGTTGTCGTACCTTCAGGCCAAATCTGTACGACGATTCTCGATTTGTATAATCAGCATGCGATTGTCGCTGAACCGGCAGGCGCTATATCTGTAGCCGCGTTGGATTCATATAAAGAACAAATCAAAGGAAAAACGGTTGTTTGCATGGTCAGCGGAGGGAATAACGACATTGGGCGCATGCAGGAAATTAAAGAGAAATCCTTATTATATGAAGGGCTGCTTTATTATTTTATCGTGAATTTTCCACAACGTGCTGGCGCTTTAAGGGAATTCCTTGATGAAGTGTTAGGACCGAATGATGATATAAGCCGTTTTGAATATACGAAGAAAAATAATAAAGAAAGCGGGCCGGCCCTGGTTGGTATAGAGCTAAAAGATAGAAATGATTATGAAGGGCTCATCCAAAGGATGAACAAGAAAGGATTCTCTTTCGTAGAGGTCAATAAAGACAGTAATTTATTTCACTTGTTGATTTAAACATGGATAAAATGTTAAATTAGGATAGAATAATGCCTATGTTTTTACATTTTATCTGCCGGCCCAGTCGTATATGGGCATACTGTCGATAATTGTTACCATTCTATGACGAATTGCCAGTTCCCTTTCTATTGGTTGGAAATGGTATTATAATCGGAGTAGGTCTAATTACAACACCAAAGGGGATGTATCCATGTCGAACATTGGAGTACCTGGTCTAATTCTAATCTTAATTTTGGCATTAATTATCTTTGGTCCGAAGAAACTTCCAGAAATTGGCCGTGCTTTTGGACAAACGCTTCGTGAGTTTAAAAAATCCACAAGTGATTTAACAAAAGGTGATTATGAAGAAGATAAGAAGCTACAACAAAAAAATCATGAATGATTGAAAGCTGGGCGTAAGATGGAATCGTCTTGCGCCTTTACGCTGTAACAAAGATACGGATTTTCAGATGAAGGCGTGATCAACTTTGGAAGATAAGGAATTAAATATCATCGATCATCTCGATGAATTGAGAAAACGGCTCATCATTACAGCTGTTGCTTTTGTCATCTTTTTTATCGCCAGCTTTATTTATGTTGAGGAGATTTATAATTGGTTCGTGAAAGATCTCGATTTTGACCTGATGGTATTGGGACCGAGTGATATTATCTGGATATACTTCATGCTTGCAGGTGTCGTAGCCATTGCGGCAACGATACCGGTAATTGCCCTGCAAATCTGGTTATTCGTTAAACCCGCTTTGATGCCAAATGAAGTGAGGGCGACCCTTGCCTATATTCCAGCACTTTTCCTGCTTTTTATCGGAGGGCTTGCTTTCGGTTATTTTGTCATCTTCCCGACCATTCTTCAATTTTTGATTGAATTGGGTGATGGGATGTTCATAACCAGTTTTACAGCTGATAAGTACTTTTCATTCGTATTTAATATGACGATACCTTTTGCTGTTTTATTCGAGCTTCCTGTCGTTACCATGTTTTTGACCTCCCTTGGCATAATAAATCCTTATGTGCTTCAAAAATTAAGGAAGTATGCATACTTTGTACTTGTTGTCATAGCGATATCGATTACGCCGCCTGACTTTATGTCAGATTTTATGGTGATGGTTCCATTGCTGTTATTATATGAAATCAGTATTTCATTATCTAAAGTCGTCTATAAACGAAGGGTGAGACGTGAAAGCTTGCGGGAAGACACCTACGAGGAAGGTTTATAAGAAGAAGCCCATAATGGCATTTTGCCCTTATGGGTCTTTTTTTTATGATTATCAATCAAATTTCTCTGTTTTTTTACACATTTGAATATTTATACTTTTGAATTTATTGTGTATAATGTAAGCAATCGGTTAAAAATGAGGATTGATATTTTGATGTTCAAATGCTTGGAATTCAAAGATTGTTTTGGACATAAGGTCACCATTTCAGAAATACCTGTCTTACTGCCTAGTGATCCGAATTTTTTTATGTTGACCGTGCGTTTGGAAGTATTTGTTAAGAAGGTTTTTGCCAATAAAGATCATAAAGAAAATTACTCATTTAAGCATTATTTAGCATCCGTACTCAAATGGCCCGTTTACAACAAGCTTTTTTTTGGAAGTTTACTCAATAATGCTTAATGCGGATTGTTCCATAGCTAACATCTCCGTTAAAAGAGATGACACGAATGCCATGCAATATCAAATGTATCGGCATGTGTTCAGGTTAGCTCATGGAACGGTCTTTTTTTGTGTAATCATTTCAAAAGATAAGTCACTTCAGTCGAAAAATGAAACCTTTGGTTTGAATGCTTACCTTGAATAGGTATAATACAATAGATATGTTAATTTAGGGATGTGTAATGATGAATAAAGTAAAGATAGTAACAGACTCGACAGTAGATATGACACCAGAGGAACTGGAATTTTATGATATTACAATGGTCCCTTTATCGATCTTTATAGATGGGGAGACTTTTTTGGATAAGGTCGAAATCGAACAAGAAGAATTCCTGAAAAGGATGAACCAGTCAAAAGAACTGCCAAAAAGCTCACAACCGGCCGTAGGTACCTTTGTGGAGGTATATGATGAACTCGGAAAAGACGGCAGCGAGATTATTTCCATACATATGACAGGTGGCATGAGCGGTACTGTTCGTTCAGCGGAAAGCGCAGCTAGCATGTCTGAAACGAAGGTTACCGTTCTTGACTCGAAATTCATTTCAAAAGCGATGTCATTTCAGGTGATCGAGGCAGCGAAGATGGCGAAGGAAGGGAAATCCGTAGCCGAGATAATTGAACGATTGGAACATATTAAAAAGCAGTCAAGTTTAATCATTGTCATAGAAACACTTGATAACCTCGTTAAGGGTGGAAGGATTGGCAAAGTTTCTGCTTTTATCGGTTCATTGCTGCACATAAAGCCGATTGCACTTCTTGATGATGGTGTACTGAACCCTGTATCCAAAGCCAGGAGCCAGTCACAGGTCGTCAAGTTCATCATCAAGAAATTCAAAGAAGAGACTCAAGGCAAAAAGATTAGAGGCATCGGTTTTGTACATGCGAATGGCCTTGAAATAGCGGATAAGGTCCGCCAGGCCATTGCAGACTTAACAGGATATCAAGACATAAAGATAGAAGCAACGACTGCCGTTGTCAGTACCCATACAGGTGAGGGCGCCATGGCGATCATGTATTATTGGGACTGATAAGGATATACCATATGAAACTGCGTTTGGCGGCGGTTTCGTCACTTTTACAATTGTCTTTAATTCGTAGAAATAGTTGCTGTCCTCATTCCGGATGGTCTGTTAGAATAAATGAAGTAACAGAATATTTTATACATAAAGGACGGGGTAGGGATGAGAAAGCTGCAATTGCTTATGGCAGCTATGGGAGCGTCAATTTTATTACTGTTGACAGCATGCGGTTCCAATGGTGTACCTGATGCCAAAAATTGGGACCTTGAAGACTTCAGTTATATCGATCAGGAGGGGAAGCCTTTCTCAAAAAGCGATCTTAAAGGAAAGGTTTGGGTAGCGGATTTTATATTCACGAGCTGTGAGACGGTCTGTCTCCCCATGACTTCGAATATGACGAAGCTGCAGCAGCAATTGAAGGATGAAGGGATTAAGGATGTAGAGTTCGTTTCATTTTCCGTGGATCCGGAAATTGATAAACCTGATGTTTTAAAAAAATTTGGTGACCAATTTAATGTGGATTACGGCAACTGGCACTTTCTGACCGGTTATGGACAGGAAGAAATCGAGCAGTTTGTATTGGATAACTTTAAAATGATCGTCAAAAAACCAGAAGCGGAAGATCAGGTGATTCATGGGACCAGTTTTTTTCTGATTGATCAAGAAGGAAAGGTCATCATGGATTATACAGGTCTGCAGGATATTCCGTTTGATGAAATCATTAAGCATATTAAAATTTTACAGAATTATTGAACAGGTTAAATGACCTGTTCTTTCTGTTTTCATCCATCTTAATTACCGGGCTTTATCGATGGTGAAAATGAGCAATAAGTTTTTGAAGAAACAGCGGTAGTGAAGAATGATTTTACATGCTAAGTAACATGCTAATTTTTATAGGACTAGCTTTAATTCACAGCGTTTTTCATATTGTATAGTAAGGAATGCTCAATTTTGGAAGTACAATGAAGGTATATTGTTTGCAATTTTTCGTTTTCTGCATGATATAATATATGGGTAGGAAGGTGAGGGTCATGAGGTACAAAATCACCTGTCTTTTCATATGCCTAGTTTGGATTTCAGGCTGCAGTCAAAATGAAACAGCCTCAAATCAGCCATCTGTTCAGCAGAAAAGCATAGTTGAGCTGAGTAAAAAGGAAACCATTCCTGCCAGCTTTTTTCCGGACCCTGTGAAAATCGTGTCAATTGGCGACTCCTTGACTCAAGGTGTCGGTGATAGTAAAGATAATGGCGGGTATCTGCCTTATTTACAAAATAAGCTGGAAAAAGAACCATCGATTACTTCCGTTGAGATGATTAATCATGGCATACGTGGAAATAGGACCGACCAACTATTGAAAAGACTGGATAAGACTAGGATTAAAGAGGACATAAAGGAAGCTGACTCGATTGTCGTCACAATCGGTGGAAATGATATCATGAAGGTCTTTAAACAGAATTTCTCCAATCTGGAACTGGATCAGTTTGATTCGGCAAAAATAGGGTATGAAAAAAGATTAAGGCAGATACTTGATAAGGTTCGTTCCGAAAATGATTCTGCGCAAATATACCTTGTAGGCGTCTATAATCCATTTTCCAAATGGTTCGGAGATTTTTATGAACTTGATATGATCATGAATGATTGGAATGAAAGTGGAAAAGAGATCATTGAAGAATATGATTCAGCATATTTTATTGAAATAGCAGACATTTTCGAGAATCCCAAAGAAGATTTGCTTTATGCCGAGGATTATTTTCACCCAAATGACCGCGGATATGAATTAATCGCGACTAGAATCTATAATGATATGGATATTACCACTATCGGAAAGGACACATTGGAAGCGAGTGCCAAAGGAGATGATGACCAAGAATGACAAATGTCAAATGGAAGACTTTGTTTATTTCCCTATTAGCCTTAAACATCCTGGTCATCCTGTTTGTAACGATTTTAGTTAATCTGCCGACTAAAGATAAAGAGCTGATACCCAAAGTAAGCCGCGAAGAAGATATCCAATTTCAAATTCACACGAATCGGGAAGATTTGACAAGGTTAATCAACCAGTATCTGGATAAAGAGGGGTTAACGGGATCCATTCACTATGAAGTGTATTTAACGGATGAGGTGGAGCTATACGGAACAATGCCATTTTTCAACCGTGAAGTGGAAATGAAATTGACTTTTGAACCAATTGCCCAAAAGAATGGGGATTTGATTCTTAAGCAAAAATCAATTGCAGTCGGTAAAATGAACCTTCCTGTTTCATATGTAATGAATTTGATTAATGAGCGATATAATATGCCTGAATGGGTTAGCATAAGCCCCAATGATAAAAGTATTTATGTATCATTACAGGATATGGAACTGAAAAGCGATATAAGGGTGAAGGCGAAAGAATTCGATCTGAAAAATGATGATATTTCATTTTTATTGACCATCCCATCATCATTACAATGATCGTGAATAAATGGATAAAAAACCAGGATCGATGCATCCTGGTTTTTTATTCATTTATGGGGAGAGCGTTAGGGTTTCTAGTGAGGATGATTCCCGATTCGATCCGATTATATAAATGGTAGAGGAAGTATTTTCTTGAAATGCTTTGTTTGGCAAAGAGAGTGCGATTTCTTTTGTTCCAGCTTTCCTCACTTCGAAGTCAACTATCATGGGATGAATAGTGAGATATTCGCTTGCTTTCCTGAAATGGAGTTGATCAAAGACGACATCTCCGCCTTTGACCGCAATGTCCACCGAGGGTAATTCATGTGAAAGCTGGATGAATCGGACCTTTGCTTCATTTGGAGGAACAGATGGGTTATCCTCGAAAGGTAAAATTTTCAACGATTCGTTAGCCACGGTAGGTGCTAGAGCAATGGTATAGGAAGCTCCGATTTCGAGAGCCACTTTACAGCTTAATAGAGGTGAGGTGTTTTGCCCGCTGCGGTATATATCCAATTGGTACTTGCCAGGGGGCAGTGGTGAATAACCATTGCACTCTTTATACGAGAAATTTTTGAGGAAACGCATTTCATTTACATGAACATCAAATGGGTGAGCTGTTGGGGCAGCATGTAAGAAGCGGACTTGTGCAGGCAGTAGGACAGTTATTTGTTCATTTCTGTATGTTGAATTTTCGAGACTTTTCAAATGTTTATGGTAATAATAATCATGAAATTGCGAATCGCTGTTTTTATAAGACGATAGTAAATCATATGTTTCCGATTTTTGTGGATATGATTGTTTATCGCTCATTTCCAACACCTCTCATTTTTTTCCATCATGTTGTTAACATATGTAATCATGCTTGGGCGTGTGTCTCCTTTTTAAAAAGAAAGGTAACATTTTCGTGAAAAGGCTCTCGGCATATTATTTTACAGGGGTATATAAAAACGTTAAAATGCATTCAATGGATGGTTTGTAAAAAAGGAGGATTTTCATTGACAAAGCAATTAGAGAAAGCAACATTCGCAGGTGGATGTTTCTGGTGCATGGTGAAACCGTTCGATGAACAGCCTGGCATCGAATCCGTTATCTCGGGCTATACAGGCGGGACTACGGAAAATCCCACGTACAAAGAGGTTTGTTCTGAAACCACGGGACATTATGAAGCTGTTCAGATTACCTTTGATCCAAACGTATATCCATATGAGAAGATAATTGAGTTATTTTGGCAGCAAATTGATCCGACAGATCCTGGCGGGCAATTTTATGACCGGGGAAGTTCTTATCAAACGGCCATTTTTTATCATGACGAAAACCAACGTGAAATTGCAGAAGCATCCAAAGCTAAGCTGCAGGCGAGCGGGAAGTTTTCCGGACCGATCGTAACCCCGATTATACCGGCCAAAACGTTTTATCCAGCCGAGACATACCACCAGCATTACTATAAAAAGCAACCTGAACATTATGAAAGATATTCGACTGGCTCAGGACGTAAAGCATTTATACAACATCACTGGGGGGAAAAAAATGAAAAGTAAAGAAGAATTAAAAAAGAAACTCACTCCGATTCAATATGAAGTAACGCAAAATAGTGGAACGGAACCAGCCTTTAACAATGAATATTGGAATTTGAAGGAGGAAGGATTATATGTGGATATCGTTTCAGGCAATCCTCTTTTCACTTCAAAGGAAAAGTTCGATTCAGGCTGCGGTTGGCCAAGCTTCACTAAACCGCTTAAAGAAGAGGAAGTGGTGGAAAACCTCGATACGAGTTATGGTATGAGAAGGATCGAGGTCCGCTCAAAAACTGCCGATTCTCATCTGGGACATGTTTTCAATGACGGGCCGGGACCGTCAGGATTACGCTATTGCATCAATTCTGCATCATTAAGGTTCATCCCGCTCCAAGATCTTGAAAAAGAGGGATACGGGGAATATAAAAAGCTTTTTGAGTGATTGGAAAACCCCCTATCAGATTATGATAGGGGGTTATTTATTGAGTAATATTCAATCTGTGATGATTGACGCGATCCGGACATATGGAATGTCGGTCAGGTCCATTGCTTTAGTCCTGCCAGTCACCTCAAAACGGACAGTATGTGAACCGGTGCGAAGTCCATTAGTGACAAATAAATATCTTTCACGGGCAAATGGCCACCATGTATTCAAAGTCGTGATTTCATTTCCGTCTATCCAGACATTCACTTCCCCGCCATCAGGACTTCTAAGCAGTTTCACACCAAGCATACTCCCTTTGAAGGTATATTGAATCACACTGCCCTTTTCACTACTAGTGAAATAGCCGCCCATTGGCCGGAAACCGCTCATTTTTTCATAGTGGTCAATTTCCGATAATTCAAAACCGGAACGGGCATGCAGCTTAGTTGGAAGACCCGCTACAGCCTTCTCTTGTTTGATGTTATCCAGGAACCGTTCATAAATGGCATCGGCATATAATTTATACCCCAGCCCATTTGGATGTACCAAATCTTTGGTCAGCTGTTTTTCTGTATATCCTGAATTTTTGAATATCGGCCGCATATCCACATTTGTAGCACCATAATGTTTGGATAAAAGTCCAATGGCTGTCGCAAATTCCTCATATCTCAAGGAACTCTCTGTTATTGTGAATAACTCAGCATTAGGGTGGAGCCGTTTTGCCTTTCTCATTAACGCTTCATATGTCATGGTAAAATCATCGACATTCATATATTTGCGGTCATTTTCACCAAAAACGAAGAAAATCAGATCTTTATGATCATGCTTCCTTCTTTGGGAAAGCTTGAATAGGCCCTCAAAAGCAGTTGATCCGCTTTGGACCACGTAGTCACCGTGTAACGGAATATCATTGGCATCATTCATCTTATTTTCTAGCTGTTTGAACCATGTTAGATTAGGATTTTCAGCTCCCGATCCTCTTCCGATACTGTCACCAATGACGAGATACTGAATGGGCTGGCCTGATTGGAATTTTTGATAAACATTTATCGAATCATCTGATCCATATGTTTTAGGAACTTTTTGAAGGATATAGCTGATTAGAAGGATCGTGGCGATTGCAGCGAAAGGGATGAAGGGTTTTGCTTTTGTTTTCAATTATGTTCCCCCGTATTGCCTTTTATGTATCCATGAAGGTATGAGATAGCTTAAAGAGGCTAAGAATTGTTTTTTCCTTATTATATCCCAATTTTAAAGTAACACAATAAATTTGTGACAATTTTCATGGTTACTCGTGGGATTTCAGCCATTGAATGAATAACGCTTAAGATGGTGTTGATTGAAGTTTTTTCTTAAATCCAAAAAAATGGGCAAATGCACAGACCAAGGCGGGCGTATCGACATATGGTAAGGTGTAAAGAGAAAACAGAATTCTAAAAGGAGTGAAACTTAATGTACGGATATGGTGGAAATGCTGCAGGACCAGGGTACGGTTATGGTGGAGGTGGATACGGCGGCGGTGGCTGCGGTGGCTGCGGATTTGGATCAGGCTTCGCTTTAATCGTTGTCTTGTTCATTCTATTGATTATCATCGGTGCTTCATTCTGCTGCTAATTCAATAACCCAAAGACCAGTTGATAAAGCTGGTCTTTTCTTTATGTATGGAAATTGGTGGTTTGACGGTGGACCTTTCTGATTCCATGGTTGCTGACTGAATCGTCATGGATAAATCCAGGTGATCATGGGACAGGCGATACACAGCCATTCCTGTTTTAAATCCTGATTTCTGTGCATCGGGAATGACGTGAGAATTCAAAGAAATTAGCTCGGTGAATGACATACGATAAAGGACTTAGTTTTCTTTGTAAACCATTTCTGCTAAAATAACGACAGAATGTAATTAATTTAGGGGGATAAAGATATGAAACCTTCCCGTTTACAAGCAGGGGATGAAATTCGCGTAATTGCTCCTTCTAGAAGCTTGGCGATTGTCAAAGGGGAACAACGCAGATTGGCAGAAGAAAGATTGACTGAGCTTGGTTTTAAAGTGACATATGGTAAAACGGTTTTGTTCCATGATGACTTTTTCTCGAATTCGATCGAAGACCGGATCGAGGATTTGCATGATGCGTTCAGGGATCCGAATGTTAAGGGGATTTTCACAAGCATCGGGGGGTATAACGCTAACCAATTGTTACGGTATATCGACTATGATTTGATTAAGGAAAATCCAAAAGTGTTGATGGGGTATAGTGATATAACCGCCATTTTATTGGCCATTTATAATAAAACAGGCTTAACTACATATTCAGGTCCTCATTTCTCGACGTTCGGGATGAAGGCTGGTCTGGAATATACGATGGAATATTTTAAAAAGGCTGTAATTGAAAGTGAAGGCTTTTATCTTGAACCAAGTGAAACGTGGAGTGATGATTCTTGGCATTTGGAACAGGATGACCGAACTTTCCACCCGAATGCTGGATACATGGTCATTCAGGAAGGTGAAGCTGCCGGGACAATCATTGGGGGAAATCTTTGTACACTCAATCTATTACAAGGTACAGAGTACATGCCATCTTTAAAGGACAGTATCCTTTTCATAGAAGATGACGAAGAAAGCCATCCATTCAGTTTTGACCGGGATTTACAATCCTTGCTCCATCAGCCAGGTGCAAGTGGGATTATAGGAATAGTCATCGGCCGTTTCCAAAAGGATTCAGGAATGACTGATTATGCTTTACAGGAAATCATCGCCGCCAAAAAGGAGATAAGTGGCATACCCGTGATCGCTAATGCCAACTTTGGTCATGTTCATCCTTTTGTAACTGTGCCGGTTGGTTCAAAAGCAGTAATGAAGGTGAAGAACGGAAAAGCGACGATCCAGATCCATCCATGAACAGTTTGAAGACGCCGTTCAAAAAATGGACGGTGTTTTCATCTGTTAGGGGTATGTATGAATATGGTTTTCATTATGGTGTATATTAGGAGTCTTTCCTCTTGTCAGCCCTGGAAATTGTCCTATTTTACAAGCATTATTAGGGAATATGAGTCTAATAGTTCAAATTCTTTATTTTTCTGATATAATACTAAGAGATTTAAAATAGAAAAGGTGATTATGTGTTATTAACAATTCCAGCATCCATTCGATTAGAAGGGGCTTTGGCCGAGTATAATAAAAAAGGCCGTGTGAGCCATACATGTTCCGTTTGTAACGAAGACACTTCTAACGGGGATGCAAGTAACTTGAACTACTATAAGTTAGGAACTAAAAAAGTTTGTCATTCCTGCATGAAAAATGTTTTGCGTCATCCGTCTTTAAAAGAGTATGAATATGTACATACTTCAAATATCGATAAAACGGCTTTTTATAAAAATGTGTTGGCTGTTTTAAAGGATGAAAGTTTTTTGGAATCCATTCGTGAAGAAAAACTAAATAGCGTATTGTAAGAAAAAAGTGTATCTCTCGCGGATACACTTTTTTTGTCGCTATTTTTGGAAAATCACCCATGAAACCAAGAAATTATCCGTATACATGCTTAGGCCAATTTCCTTAGCAAGATTGCCTTCATCTGGACATACACTTTATTATATGGCATTTGTTTTTAAAGAGAAGGAGTGTGCGGGCTTATGGAGCAGTCTTCATTGATCAAACCGGTCCTGGGAGGAGCCTACCCGACTATCAGTCATGGTCAGGGAGTGTTTTTATACGATAAAAATGGAAAGGATTATCTCGATGCTTCTAGCGGTGCCGTTACAGCCAATATTGGCCATGGAGTCCAGGAAATCATTGAGGCGATGGTAAAACAGGCTCAACAGGTTTCGTTTGTGTATCGTTCCCAATTTACCAGCGATGCTGCAGAGAAACTCGCCGGAAAAATTGCAGAATTGACCAAAGGGGAACTGACATACAGCTTTTTTGTAAACAGCGGCTCCGAGGCGACTGAAACGGCATTGAAAATTGCCATTCAGCATTGGCAGGAAAAAGGGAAGCCAAAGAAACAGAAAATCATATCGAGATGGATGAGCTACCATGGCATCACGATGGGAGCTCTTTCAATGTCTGGACATCCGATTCGCCGGGAACGCTTTACTCCTTTGCTTGAATCATATCCTTCTGTATCTCCTCCATATTGTTACCGATGTCCACTTCAACTTGACCAACATACTTGCGGAATGGCCTGTGCTTCGGAATTGGAAGCATCAATCCGGCGCATTGGCAGTGAAAATATAGCGGCGTTCATTGCAGAACCTGTTATCGGCGCAGCCGGAGGGGCCATTGTTCCTCCTGACGGTTATTTTCAAAAACTCAAGAAAATCTGCGAAGAGAATGATATTTTATTCATTGCGGATGAAGTAATGACCGGATTTGGACGTACCGGTAAGATGCTTGCTTCAGAATATTGGGATGTGGAACCTGATATCGTGACATTAGGTAAAGGTATGAGCGGGGGGTATACCCCAATAGCGGCAGCAGTAATGACCAAAGACGTGATGGAACCCATAATGAAAGGATCGAAGTCAATTATAGGAGGTCATACTTTAAGTGCAAATCCGTTATCGTGTGCGGTATCTTTGGCGGTATTAGACTATGTCGAAAGGAATGAACTTGTCGAAAAATCAGCCGACAGGGGGAATTACCTGATTAGGGGCCTGAAAAAGTTGGCAGGGAAGTATTCCTTTATCGGTGATATACGAGGGAGAGGTTTATTGATTGGCATCGAATTTGTCCTGGATAGAGCAACGAAGGCCCCATTTCCGAAGGATGCAGATGTGACCAATGAAATCATTGAATTGGGAATGAGGAACGGAATCCTTCTTTATCCCGCAGCTGCAGGCCTTGACGGTGTAACCGGGGCAGCACTCATCATCTCCCCGCCGCTAACGATATCGGAAGAGGAGTGTGCTAAATTGTTAATGAGGGCCGATATAACCTTTGGGCAATTTAATGAATCGATAGGTAAACGATCATCACAACAAGGAAGTGAGTCATAGTGGTGGAAAATACATTCCAGAAGATTTGTCGTTTGGAAGATGTCCGCCATCACTTTAAAGATAAACAGTCCATCCTATTTGGGGGATTCGGTGGCATAGGGACGCCTCCGGGATTGATCAATGTGATATTGGAATCAGGTATTAAGGATTTAACCTTGATTGGGAACGATACAGGTTTCCCAGATATCGGAATCGGAAAACTGGTCACCCAGCGCCGAGCGAAAAAAGTCATCGTTTCCCATATCGGTTCCAATCCCAATGCAGGACTATTAATGAACAATGGTGAACTCGAAGTGGAGTTCTGTCCGCAAGGGACACTTGTCGAACGCATCCGGGCCGGAGGGATGGGACTTGGCGGAATATTGACCGATATTGGAATGGAAGCCGATATCGTCCGGGAAGGCAAGCAAACCGTAAAGCTAGGCAAGAAAAATTATCTGGTGGAATCGGCATTAACTGCAGATATCGCCATTGTTTACGCAGAAATGGCTGATCCTTATGGAAATCTTCTATTCGATAAAAGTGCCAGGAATACGAATCCAATCGTTGCTGCGGCCGGACAGATCACTATAGTCGAAGTCAGGCAAATCGTTCCGCTGGGCACTTTGGATCCAGAGAACATCATTGTACCGGGTGCCTTTGTGGATTATATCATTCCATCAAAAGGAGTCGATTGGAAATGGGTTTGGGAACAGGGGATAGAAACAGAATAGCGAAACGGGCAGCAGCAGAAATAAGCGATGGGATGCTGGTCAATTTGGGAATTGGCATTCCATCACTTGTACCGAATCATCTTTGGGATGATCATAAAGTTATGTTTCATGCAGAAAATGGCCTTGTGGGAATTGGCAGTACTCCTGAAACGGGGAAGGAAGATGCGCATCTTTGCAATGCTGGGGGATTGCCGATCACCATTAGAGCCGGGGCTTCTTACTGCGACAGTACTGTTGCATTTGGAATGATACGCCGCGGCAGGGTGGATATCACGATTCTAGGAGCCCTTCAAGTAAGTCAAGCGGGGGATCTCGCAAATTGGATTGTTCCGGGAAAGCGGGTACCAGGCATGGGCGGTGCAATGGAACTGGCTGCAAAGGCAAAAAAGGTCATTGTCTTGATGGAACATAACGATAAAGCGGGCATGTCTAAATTAGTCAAAACATGTACGTTGCCGTTAACAGCCCAAAAATGCGTACATATGATCATCACCGAATTAGGCGTGTTTTCCGTAACTTCGGAGGGCCTTCTATTAACTGATGTATTTGATACGTCCAGCATTGAGGAAATCAGGAATCGGACCGAAGCCTTGTTTACCGTCTCTGAAAACATCCACAAATTAAAAGAATGAGAGAGGAGAATGGATATGTATGAGGAAAAAATAAGAACATGGCTGAATGAACATCGGATGAATGGGGTACAGCTTTTGCAAAAACTGGTTCAGGAACCGAGCAAAAGGGGCCAAGAAGGAAGTGCACAAGCAATAGTGGTCGAAAAGTGCAGACAACTTGGTCTGGAAATAGACCTTTGGGAAATCGGGGATGAACAATTAAGAAAACATCCCCATTTCTATTGCGACCGCAGGGATTTTAAAGGAAATCCGAACCTTGTGGCCATTAAAAGAGGAACAGGCAAGGGGAAATCCCTTATTTTAAACGGACATATTGATGTAGTTCCTGAAGGTGATCATGCAGCATGGCACGATGAACCCTATAGCGGCAAGTTGATGGACGGGAAAGTTTTCGGGCGGGGAACGACGGATATGAAAGGCGGCAATGTATCTTTATTGCTGGCCATTGAAGCGATCGTCGAATCTGGAATCCAATTGAAGGGGGATTTGATATTTCAGAGTGTGATTGAAGAGGAAAGCGGTGGTGCCGGCACACTTGCGGCAGTCATACGCGGGTATAAAGCTGATGGTGCAATCATTCCGGAACCTACAAATATGAAAATATTCCCATTACAGCAAGGTTCGATGTGGTTTCGACTGAGAATAAAAGGCAAGTCTGCACATGGAGGCACTAGGTATGAAGGAGTCAGTGCAATTGATAAAGCGGTTGTTGTAATGAAAGAAATCAAGATGCTTGAACAAGAACGGAATGAGTCACTCCGTCATTCACTCTATAAAAATGTCCCTATCCCCATTCCAATCAATATTGGTAGCATTCAAAGCGGGAATTGGCCTTCCTCCGTGCCGGATACAGCTGTCCTGGAAGGAAGATTCGGCATCGCCCCTACAGAAACCATGGAAGATGCACAAGAATCGCTGAAGGAGCGAATAGATGCTTTAAACGAGAGTGATGCATGGTTCAAAGAAAGACCTATTGAATTAGAATGGTTTGGTGCCAGATGGCTGCCTGGCAATCTCGAAATCAATCACCCGCTCATGAAGACAATTAGCACATACTATGAAAAAGTGGTCGGGGAAGAACCGCTTGTCGAAGCTTCCCCATGGGCGACGGATGGAGGGTATCTTTCATCGGTTGGTTCTACCCCCGTCGTTGTGTTTGGACCAGGGGAAACGAAGATGGCCCATGATTCGAACGAATATATAGAGGTGGATAAAATGTTGGAAGTTGCGGAAATCATCGCATTGACCATCATTGAATGGTGTGGGGTGGACCAGGAATAATCATTTTTCCAAGGTCTGATCCGGGAAGGGTCAGGCCTTTCGCAACAATTTTCGAAGATGTGAAAGGAGTGGGACAAATGGAGGCTGGAATCATCGAAAAAAGAATTCGAAAGCCAATGTGCACCATACATATTACGATCGACCATTTTAATAAGCGAATCAGGGTTGATGATTATCTAGGGCATTTTAAAGAATGCGTGGAGGAAACCTTGAATGTGGCTAAAAGCATATCAGCAGAAAAAATCATCTTCAAGTCCCGCAAGGAAAACGTTATGGCATTGCTTGCTCAGGGCTTCCTATATGAAGGAAGCATCGATAAATTCTTTTTGGGAAGCGATTGTTTCTTCCTTGTTAAATATAACCGGAATGAAAGGCGCAATAGTGCTGAATGGGAAAGGGAAGATCAAATCCTTACCGATGTTCAGATGCTGCCGATTAAATCCGGACTGGATGAACCGCCGTCAGCCTATCAAGGCCGTAAAGCTGAAGTGGCAGATGCACTTCAGCTGGCCCAACTGTATGGGAAAGTTTTTGAGGTGTATCCCACACCGATGAATGATCCGGTATATGTGAAAAAATGCATGGAAATGGGAACGGTTTTTTATATTTATGTCCATGAAGAGAGGATCGTCAGTGCTGCTTCCGCCGAAATTAATTCCTTTTACCATAATGCAGAAATCACTGATTGTGCGACATTGCCGGAACATCGGCAGTACGGCTTGATGAAACACTTGATTTCCGCGCTTGAAGACTATCTTATTTCACACGGCATTTATTGTATCTATTCGATTGCCCGGTCGCTCTCGTTCGGCATGAATGCTGCATTGCATCAGCATGGATACTCGTACCGCGGACGTTTGGCCAATAATTGTTATATCTTTGATAAGCTGGAAGATATGAATCTTTGGGTGAAAAACTTTAGTTGAATGCTCATTTTTAGGCGGTTCATGACAAGTTTTTGGCATTTCCTCATATACATCTAGCAAGAAGGTATTGAGGAGGGATAGCTTGCCTAGTGAATTTTTTAATACAAGTGAAGTGTTGGAAGCGATATTAGAAACCATTGATGAAGGCATTCATGTGATAGATCCAAAAGGACAGACCATCTTTTATAACGAAGTGGCCGCCAATCATGATGGGATGAAAAGAAGTGAAGTGCTCGGGAAACCGTTGCTTGAAGCGTTCCCTTCTTTGAATCACAAATCATCGACGTTACTCCGGGTCATTAAATCTGAAAAACCAATCTATAACTATAGTCAATCGTATGTAAATGCTCATGGGCGTATCATTGAGACGCTAAATACTACTCTACCCATATATGTAGATGGGTTTATGATAGGTGCAATCGAGATAGCAAAGGATTATTCAAGCTTGAAGCAATTATCGGAAAGGTTAGCTGATCTGGAAAGCTCGCTCAAGACAATCAAAAGTCCTCAAAGGAAAACGACTGGGAACGGCGGATTGTATTCTTTCACTGAAATCCTGACAAGTGATAAGGGGTTTAAAAGTTTGATATCCCAAGGTAAAAAGGCTGCCCGCTCCACCTCATCGGTATTGGTTTATGGGGAAAGCGGTGTAGGAAAAGAGCTTTTTGTTCAAAGCATCCACCAGGAATCGAGCCGCAGTAATGAACCTTTCATCGCTCAAAATTGTGCGGCCTTACCAGAAAGTTTATTGGAATCGCTTCTATTCGGTACGGCAAAAGGAAGCTACACTGGTGCTGTGGAGCGACAGGGATTGTTTGAATTGGCCAACGGCGGAACCTTGTTTTTGGATGAATTGCAATCGATGCCGATTGACTTGCAGGCAAAGCTTCTGCGCGTGCTTGAAGATGGGTTCATCAGGAGGATAGGTGGCACAAAAAGTGTACAGGTGAATGTCAGGATCATGGCAGCGATGAATATTGATCCGAAAAAGGCCGTATCGGAAAATAGGCTAAGGCCGGATTTATTTTATCGATTGAACGTATTGAGCTACGAGCTGCCTCCGCTAAGGGAGCGGATTGATGATATAGAGCTTCTTTCTGAACATTTCATATCAATATTTAACAGTAAATTAGGACTGTCCATAAAAGGCATGGATGAAAAGACAAAGGATTTTTTTCGGAAATATGACTGGCCTGGAAATGTAAGGGAACTTAAACATACGATAGAATTCATGATGAACCATACGGAGAAGGATGTATTGAATCTTGAAGATCTGCCCCAGTTTTTAAAGAAGCGCAACCCATCCGAAAAAATACTTCCGCTTCGTGAGGCCATGATTGAGATGGAAACAAAATTGATTACCGAGGCCCTTCTTCAAACGAACGGTAACGTTTTCCAAGCATCGAAGCTATTGCAAATTCCAAGACAGACCTTGCAATATAAAATAAAAAAACATATTTGATGGAAAAAATCCGGATGCAGCCTGCAGTCCGGTTTTTTTTATGGGCATTCGAATTTTTGGGTCATTTTGGCATCCTTCTTGCATTTAATACTACTATCATAACTCAGGAGGTATAACCATGTTATTTGACTTATATAAGCCAGACCGCAATTGGAAAGATATAGAGCTATGGAAAGATGTAACCGAAGAACAATGGAACAACTGGCTTTGGCAGCTTACAAATACGATCCGAACAGTTGATGATTTGAAAAAAGTGATAAACCTGACTCCGGATGAAGAGGAAGGCGTGAGGATTTCCACGAAAACCATTCCATTGAATATCACCCCATACTATGCTTCGTTAATGAATAAAGATGACCCAAGGTGTCCAATCAGAATGCAATCGGTCCCAATCTCGGAAGAAATGCATAAAACCAAATATGACATGGAAGACCCCCTGCATGAGGATGAGGACTCCCCTGTACCGGGATTGACCCATAGATATCCGGATCGCGTTCTTTTTTTGGTGACGAATCAATGTTCCATGTACTGCCGTTATTGTACGCGAAGACGTTTTTCAGGCCAAATTGGCATGGGCGTGCCAAAAAAACAATTGGACGCAGCAATCGGTTATATACGTGACACACCGGCAGTTCGGGATGTCCTTATTTCCGGCGGGGACGGATTATTGATCAATGACACGATCCTTGAATATATCCTCAAAAACTTAAGGGAAATTCCTCATGTTGAAATAATCAGGATAGGTACACGGGCACCGGTTGTTTTTCCTCAAAGAATCACTGAAAATTTATGTGCCATTTTAAAAAAATATCACCCGGTTTGGCTGAATACACATTTCAATACCTCGATAGAAATTACCGAAGAGTCAAAGAAAGCATGTGAGATGCTTGCCGATGCGGGTGTACCTGTAGGCAACCAGGCAGTTATTTTAGCGGGGATAAATGACAGTGTCGCAATCATGAAAAAGCTGATGCATGATCTTGTTAAGATCCGTGTCCGCCCTTACTATATCTATCAGTGCGACCTCTCGGAAGGAATCGGTCATTTCAGGGCACCCATTTCAAAAGGAATTGAAATCATCGAAGGGCTCCGGGGACATACATCCGGGTATGCAGTGCCTACCTTCGTCGTCGATGCTCCAGGAGGGGGAGGGAAAATCACCCTGCAGCCGAATTATATCCTTTCACAATCTCCAACAAAAACGGTGCTGCGCAATTTTGAAGGTGTGATAACCACATATCCTGAACCTGAGCAATATACACCAGGACTTGCAGATGATTATTTCAAAGGGGTATATCCTGATATGGAAGAAAAACAGTCAGATATAGGTTTATCCGGTTTAATGAACGACAAGCAATTCAATTTAGTGCCTGAAGGGCTGAAGCGAATGAACCGACGGGAAAATTACGTGACCAACCCAGAGCATGCTTCATTGAAGAACAAACGTGAAAAGCGAGATTTGTTAAAAGAAAAGAAATTCCAGGCACAGCAAAAAAAGAGCACTCCTAAGGGGGATGAATAGCATGGAGACGTGTCCATGGTGTGAGGTCGGAACATTACAATCGGTAACCGATACAGTGTTTTGGGAGTTGCCAGATGGATCGAGAGCGGTTGAAATTGATGAAACGCCATCGTTCTATTGTGATAATTGCCATGCGCTATTTCAGAGTGATGAAACGACTAAAGAGATTGAAGACCAGCTGTTTTTAATTGATACGAAAGAGTTAGGGAAACAGACGACGTATGACGAGTTATTGAAGATGAAGCGGTTGTTAAAGCGGAATTATTTTGATTTTGGGAAATGAAAAATAATTAGAAGTTGCCTCATCATCTACTTTTTTGGTGAGGTTTTTCTGTGCGCCCGTCGGTGCGGTCTAAGGGTGCACATCTCGAACAGTGAAGGCATTATTAGCGGTTGCTTTCCGTAGTGACGCGGAATTCTGAAGGAAGCAAGCGGTATATTGAGATATATTATTTTGGAGGCCTCTTTGGGGAGGTCTTTTTAAATTTCTTCAAAGGGTATTAGGGTAGATGAAAAAGCACTGTTACTTTTCAAAATACGAAGAGCAGAAATAATAATGAAAGACCAATCGTACAAAATTAAAATCCCTGCGGCTGTTGTAAAGGAAAGGAAAATTGAAGGGCCTGTTATTTTATATCAATGGCCGGTACAAGAAAAAATCCAGTACCAATAGTGCAGCCAACCCCAATCAAGGACAATTGCAACCATTTTAAATCTTCATCTTCACTCCCGTACTTTGACCACTAGGAATAAAAAAATCCATGCAGTATCTCCTCCTCACATATTCAAATTTCTTTTCAAAGCAAGTAGGTATTTAGATTACCTGTTTCTCTGAACATTCCCCAAATGAATTCATATATATATCCCGCCTATAAGCATGATTGTGAGAAATTACCATTCTTAATAAGCATTTTTTGGGATAACTTCATTTTTTGTGGATAACTTAGAAATGAATCTTAAAAGAAAGGGTACATATATGAAAATAAAATGGGTTACATTAGCTATTCTTTCTACCATCGTCAATGTGCTTTCTGGCTGTGAATCATTAGCGGTCTTAGACCCTAAAGGACCTCAAGCCCAAACGCAGGCCAATGTGATTTGGCTATCAATTGCGATCATGGCGGTTATTGTTATAGTTGTTTGTGCTATTTTAGTCTTTGTGTTAACGAAATACCGTGACTCTAAACTACCTAAAGATTATGAACCGCCCTACATTGAAGGGAATCATGTTGTTGAAACGATTATTGTTGGGGTGCCAATTTTAATCGTCATTTTCTTCTCCGTTGTTTCTGTAATTTCCAACAATAAAGTGGAAGCCACTCCGGAAGGGTACAAGGGTCAAGATCCATTAGTTATTTACGCTTCATCATCAGACTGGAAGTGGCATTTTAGTTATCCAGAAAACGATATCGAGACAGTTAACTACTTGTATATTCCAACAAATCGACCACTTGAATTTAAACTTTATTCATTCGGGCCTATCACGAGTTTCTGGATTCCACAACTTGGCGGTCAAAAATATGCCATGTCTAACATGGTGACCACATTACACTTAGCAGCGGACGAATCAGGGGAAATGATGGGACGAAATGCAAACTTTAGTGGGAAAGGATTCGCTGAAAATATGTTCCACGTCGAAGCGATGTCTCAAGATAAGTTTGATGAATGGGTAAAGGAAGTTAAAGAAACTGCGAAACCCATTACTGAAGTAAGATTCAATGAATTATTAAAACCGGGTCATGAAGGACAGTTAACGTTTACTGGAACTCATTTAGACTTCTCACCAGCTCCAGAAGGTGAAAATGCTGGACATCAACATGGCTCAAGTGACTCTAACGCGAATTCAAAAGGCGAACATATGGAACATGATCATAAGTCAAGTAATAGTAAAGAAAAATCAGTACACAATCATGAATAATTTCTTAGTCTATCTCGAGAAAAATATTTTCAGAAAGGAAACACAAAAGTATGGGTTTTTTCTCTAGATTTCTTATACCTAATCCTAGTCCCGTCATTTACTCATCAATGGTGGCCATTGGTGTTACTGTTCTCTTGATCATTGTTGGTTTAACCCACTTTAAAAAATGGTTTTTTTTATGGAGTGGCTGGCTAACAACCGTCGATCATAAAAGAATAGGTATTATGTATCTAATATCTGCTTTGCTAATGCTATTTCGTGGCGGGGTAGATGCTGTGATGATGCGTGCGCAACTTGCCGTACCGGATAACAAATTATTAGATTCACAGCACTATAATGAAATTTTTTCAACACATGGGGTTGTGATGATTCTCTTTATGGCGATGCCGTACATTATGGCCTTAATGAATTTCGTAGTGCCATTACAAATTGGAGCCCGAGATGTAGCATTCCCACGTCTAAATGCCGTAAGTTTCTGGTTATTTTTTATGGGTGCGATGCTATTCAACATCTCTTTTGTAATTGGTGGTTCGCCTGATGCAGGGTGGACATCTTATTTCCCGCTTGCAGGTAATGAATTTAGCCCGCATGTTGGAACGAATTATTATATGATTGGTATTCAGATAGCCGGAATAGGTACATTAATGACGGGGATTAACTTTTTGACGACTATTCTTAAAATGAGAGCACCCGGTATGACATTAATGAAAATGCCAATGTTTACATGGTCTGCTTTAGTCACAAGCGTTATTATCATTTTCGCATTCCCTGTATTAACAGTGGCGCTGATCATGGGAACAATGGATCGACTATTCGCAACCAAGTTTTTCACAATGACTGATGGCGGTATGGATATGCTTTGGGCTAACCTGTTCTGGGTTTGGGGACATCCTGAAGTTTATATCTTAATTTTGCCTGCATTTGGTCTTTTTAGTGAGATTATCCCAACCTTTTCACGACGTAACCTATATGGATATCGATCAATGGTTGCTTCAATGGTATTTATCTCTATATATTCATTCTTCGTTTGGACGCACCATTTCTTTACAATGGGGCAAGCAGCATATGTTAATAGTATTTTCTCGATTACAACGATGGTAATCGCTATCCCGACTGGAATCAAGATCTTTAACTGGTTGTTCACGATGTGGAAAGGCAGAATCAGATTTACCGTACCTATGCTTTATTCAATAGGTTTCATACCTCTTTTCACAATCGGTGGAGTTACCGGGGTTATGCTTGCGATGTCAGCGGCGGATTATCAATACCATAATACAATGTTTTTAGTAGCTCACTTCCACAATGTCATTATTCCGGGTGTAGTATTTGCTGTGCTTGGTGCCGGAACTTACTACTGGCCGAAAATGTTTGGTTTCATGTTGAATGAAAGGATTGGGAAATGGGCGTTCTGGTTTCTAACCATTGGTTTTTGCTTAGCATTCTTCCCTATGTATATTACGGGTTTAGATGGCCAAGCACGTCGTATGTACACATACTCTGAATCGACTGGATTTGGACCATTGAATATGATTTCGTTTATCGGGGCAGCTTTAATGGCAATCAGCTTTGTATTAATCGTATATACGATTTACTATAGCATTCGCCATGCTCCAAGAGATGTTAGTGATGATCCGTGGGATGCACGTTCCCTTGAATGGGCTACTCATAATCCAGTACCAGAATATAACTTTGCTATTATTCCACAAGTGAACTCAAGGGAAACGTTTTGGGATGCTAAATATAATGGTCATGAATTATTCAAGGGTGACTATGAAAAAATTCATATGCCCAATAACAGCGGGGGACCGTTTATCCTGTCCTGTATCTTCTTTGTCTTTGGATTTGCGTTAGTATTCAGCATATGGTTTCTTGCGATTATTGGGTTAATCGGTATCTTTGTTTGCATGGCTCATCGTTCATTCGAAATTGATCATGGGCATTACATTTCTGTAGAAGAAATTAAAGAGACAGAAGCAAAATTCGGAGGTGTTAATAAATGGAAATAGATCACTCGCAACCTCTTGAATATAGTACAGAACAAAATCGTCTAAATATTTTAGGCTTCTGGATTTTCCTTGGAGCCGAAATTATGCTTTTTGCAACACTCTTTGCATCATATTTTACATTAGTTGATCGTACGGGTAATGGACCTGCAGGAGCAGAATTATTTGAAATCACTCCAGTACTTGCTGAAACATTCTTGCTCTTAACAAGCAGTTTTGTCATCGGGCTTGGAATTCATGCCATGCGAATTGGCAACAAGAAAGCTATGTTGACTTTTTTCGTAATCACTCTCCTTCTTGGATTAGGATTTATAGGATTTGAAATTACTGAGTTCATTACCTATTATCGCGAAGGAGCTACACTGCAAACTAGTGCATTTACATCGATGCTTTTTACAACATTAGGGACACATGGAGCACATGTTACATTAGGGCTTTTCTGGGGGTTATTTATTATCCTTCAAGTGAAAAAACGCGGGTTGACACCTGAAACAGCCAATAAATCTTTCATTTTCTCTCTTTACTGGCATTTCTTAGATATCGTTTGGATCTTCATCTTCACCTTTATCTACATGAAAGGGATGACATGAACATGAAGGAATTATTCCCGGCTAAGCAAGTATGGGGTTTTGTATTTTCATTGATTTTGACGTTTGTAGCTATTTTGGTTTACTTCTTCAATATGTCAAAAGCAACAGGCATGACGATTTTTATATTGACAGCATTCATACAAGCAGCTGTTCAACTAGTTGTGTTTATGCATGCTCGTGAAACTGATGATAGCAAATCAATTTTTATGACATTATATTGCGCTATATTCCTAGCTCTAATTACTGTCTTCGGTACAATACTATGTATGATCTGGGGTTGGAGTTATTGATATGATACAGCTTGGGAACAGAAGGCGTATGATGAGTAATTGAAGTTGAAATAGGGACAATGAGCTATAAATAGGGAAAAGCTTATAAAGCCCTATCACAATATAACTGCTGATAAATTCCAATTTTAAAAAGACCTTCATTTAAGGGATACGGCTATTGAAATTCCCTTTTAAGGTTAGCCACTGATCGTGCGGATTCAGATAGCCATCCAAAAAAAATGTTTTATAAACTAAAAGTAATAGCAAGGTGTTTGATGGCTGGGAAGAGTACCAAAAAGAAATTCCCTATTTCTCCAGATGCAATGAAAGCATATCATTATCAAGAACTTCAGCGTGAAAATCCTACTCGTGAGTAATATGTTCTTCATACTATTCGTAAGAGGTGTAAGGCGATAGTGAAAAGACTGGATTTTTTACAGCAAACAAAAGCAATAAATTGTTCCATATATGAATGAATAAATCCCCTCATTTTAGACAGAACAGTGTAAACCACTATTTCTATCGATGAAGGGGATTTGATTTTTCCTTTCAGAAAACTATAGCCTGCGGGAAATTGAAGATTTTTGAAGTCATTCCGTCATCCTTCATGCGAAATGACAGACCGTGCCCCGCATGTTTATTATAGGCCGTGGGCATTGATTGATACCAGTTGAAGAACTTCGTCTCCTTTATCGAACATATTTAGAACGATATCGTTAAAAATAAAAAAATTTCCCGTTTTAAGGAAAGAGTACGATATTTTAGTGTAATTCCGTAATAAAACGAATGCGTTTTGTGTTGAAAAATCGTGGATTTCATAAAGTGAGGAAGAAAAAACCAAATTGTTTTTTAAAAAAGTGGACGGAAGCGAAAGTTTCCGATATATTAAAGCAGAAATCATAGTTATTTTAGGGGGGCTCGACATCATGAGACCATTTTATTTATATTTAATGAAATTTCGACAACCAAAGGAGATTGATGCAATCACTAAATTTGCCAATTATGCCTATGAGGATCATGGCTTCCCAAAACAATCGACTGATTATAATGAACTGAGCAGTTATTTAGAATTGAATGCAGACTATCTCGAAAGTATGTCAGTATTCGATCAAGCGTGGGAACAGTATGTCCAAATAGAAGAAGGGCTCATATTGGGAGATCAGGAATAGGGAGGATTGGAAGGATGTTAAAAAGCCTTCAAACCCGAATTTTGCTTTATTCTTTACTTATTGCAAGTGTTCCTCTTCTGATTTTGGGAATCATATCCTATGGATCACAACGCTCCCTTCTGGAGAAGGAAGCAAAAAATGCCCTGAATGCAGGTTCACTGAATATTGTAAATGAAACATACAGCTATTTGAACGAACGGATCAGTGATGTGAAGTTAATGAGTGCAAATTCTGCAATCATCAATCCTGGCCATTCAAAAGAAGAGAAGTCAGATGAACTAAAAAAGTTTATCGATGCAAAAGGAAATTATTACGGAGTTTTGCATTTGGATATGGAAGGCAATGTCATTGCAGATACATCCAATAAAATGATCGGGGATAACCTCGCGAAGAGAATATGGTTCAAAGAGGCCACGGAAGGTCATGAGTTCCTTTCAGACGTATATAAAACCCGGGCTTTCTCAGAACCGATTATAGCTCTGAGTACGCCGGTATATGATCATGCAGGGAAAATGATCGGAGTCGTGTCCACAGCTTTCCGTTTGGAAGGTCTCTGGGAGATGATGGAAAAAAAGGCTAATGAAATTAGCGATAAATACCCAGTGAACTTTTTCATGATCAACCAGGAAGGCATCATGATTTCGAAAAAAGACCCACACGGCATTATCCAGGATTCTGCCTTGAGAGAAATGGGATTAACAAAAGATAAGCTGATGGAAGCTTCGTTATCGGATGATTTGTACAGTGCAGAGAATGGGGAAAAAATATATTCCATCAAGCCTGTCCATACGATAGCCCAAACAGAGAATAAATGGTTTGTTGTTGTGGGTGCTGATAAGAAGCAGGTGTTTCAGCCTTTGAATGACCTATTGACACGGTACCTGACCATCTACAGCATCGTTTTTGTTTCTATCATTCTGGCTGTCTATTTACTAACAAAGAGCCTCGTTCGGCCAGTTCAAGAACTTGTCGAAGCGACAGAGGATTTCATAGGTGGAAAGGAATTCATCATTTCTGATAAAAGAAGCTTTGAGGAAATGGAAAAATTGAACCTTGCCTTTTTAAGAATGATGGAAACGATAGAAGATCGTGAGAAGGAAATCGTCCGTACGGAAAAATTGAAATATGTAGGCCAGCTAGCTGCCGGTGTCGCCCATGAAATCAGGAACCCATTGACGACAATAAAGGGTTTTTTCCAATTATTGAAGAGCCAGGATCATGATAAATCATTGATAGAAAAATATAGCGATGTCATGCTTCATGAAGTGGATCGGGTCAATGTATTTGTAACTCAACTTCTTGATTTGGCAAAACCGCATCAACTGGAATGGGAGAAAATCGATTTAAAGGATTTCCTTGATGAAATTATGGATACCTATACTCCCTCAATTCCGAGTTCTCATGTAAGAATAATTAATGGCATGACACAATCCGTCATTGTTTATTCAGACAGGAACCGGTTAAGGCAGGTTCTCTTGAATGTCTTGAATAATGCATGTGAAGCCATCGAAGCAAGGGGGCAGATTGAACTGAATCACGATTCCATCTCCCAATATATAAGATTAGTGATCAGTG
The DNA here is from genome assembly GCF_026891895.1 of Peribacillus sp. AS_2. Taxonomy (NCBI): domain Bacteria; kingdom Bacillati; phylum Bacillota; class Bacilli; order Caryophanales; family Bacillaceae; genus Peribacillus; species Peribacillus sp. AS_2. Next base: position 213,180 of record NZ_JAPTGA010000002.1, on the reverse strand, counting down.
ATGATGGAAAAGGTATAAGTCCCGAGAATTTAAAAAATATCGGTATGCCCTTTTATACCACCAAACCGGATGGAAACGGATTAGGTGTAGCGACATGCATTCAGATAATGGAGGAATTAAAAGGAAAATTCCAAATTGAGAGCGTCCCCGACGAAGGAACGAAAGTGACGCTCACTATCCCCACTACGAACCGTCTCATTAAATGAGGCGGTTTTTGGCTGCAGTGCCCTTAAATAAATGGGCCGGTTAATTAGCTAAATGAGCAAAATGCCCGCTTAATTCCATTAACCTCCATGTTTGTTTGTGCATATAATTTACTAATCAAACGATAAGGACCATATTGGGGGATGTCTCTTATGGGCAAAAAAAAACAGCCGAAATTTAAATTAGGCGATACAGTCGTAATAACAATGTATGGGACAGTCGGGAATATAACCGATGTAAAATTTCTCGATGGTGCTTATGTGTATGAAGTGAACTATAGTGAAGGTCTTTATATCGAAAAAACATTGCAATCAATAAATGAATATGAAGGAGAAATCCTTTATCCGAAAGAGCAAATCGATATTGAATATAAATTTTTATTAGGTGACTTGGTCCAAGTGGATGGATATGAACAGGATTATTTCAAGATTATCGGCTATCGAACGGAAATTTGGCGCTATAAGGAAAATGCCTGGGAGGATGTAATCTATGAGTTATCAAGAATCTCTGATGGTGAATGGCTTGAAGCGCATGAAGAAGAACTGACTTTGATTGCCGATGCTAAACGTGCAGATGGAATCATTAAAAAGTTGGGTCTGCTCCTTCCTCAAAAGAAAAATGAGCTTGCTATCATTGCTAAACAAAACAACCCTGGTAAAGGTGAGCGAGAAATGACAATGACAAAAGATGAAAAAAAGGAAATGATTGATGGCCTGTTGGATTTATATAATGATTATTGTAAGCTCTACGAACATTTTGGCGATGATGAATATCGTCACATCATGAAAATCGCCCTTGCTAAAATAGAAAAGGCGGCAGAGGAAATTTATCCAGATCATAAAAAGAAGCAAACGAAGTGAAAGAAACCTATAAAGGGAAATTTCCAGATTCCCTATAGAAGTATCCATTCAAATTGAACACGAATGGAACTTGATAACGATAGACCCTTCATATGTTTTTCCATTAAGGGATGCCTTACTGGTATATTTGTCTCTACACATTCATAGACCTTTAAATAAGGGGGCGATGATTTGCGAGAAATTGAGGTTTTTATTGATACAGAAGAGATAGCGGAATTCTTTTTTCAAGAATTGATAAGACGGGGCTATCTTCCAACAGAAGCTGAAGTTGAAGATCTTGCTGACATCACATTCGAATATCTTCTTGAAAAATGCATAATTGATGAAGAAGTCGATGAGTAACCTGTCATAAGACGGTTAGCAGCTTCCTTTCCCTTAATTTTATTAACCATTAAAAAAAAGACGGCGGACCTCCGCCGTTTTGTTTGCGATTTAGGAAGGGTGCCAAAAGTCGTTTCGTGATTTCCATTTTTCAAGTTCCAGATAAGGTTCGATTTTCCTAACTTGTGGTTGATATGGTATAGTAGTTTTTGAATATCATTTCAACCACAAGTTAAGGAGGACATAGTCGTATGAGCGTACATATTGGTGCAAAAGAGAATGAAATTGCGGAAACGGTCTTACTTCCTGGGGACCCGTTGCGTGCAAAATATATTGCTGAAACATTTTTAGAGGATGCTAAACTTTATAATGAAGTTCGTAACATGTTTGGATATACAGGGACATATAAAGGAAAACGAATTTCTGTACAAGGTACAGGCATGGGTGTCCCATCCATTTCGATTTACGTGAATGAATTGATGAATAGCTATAATGTCCAGAAGTTGATTCGTGTGGGAACTGCAGGAGCGATTCAAAAAGATGTAAAAGTCAGGGATGTGATCCTTGCCATGAGTGCCTCCACCGATTCCCAAATGAACCGTATGACTTTCGGCGGGGTGGACTTTGCCCCGACCGCAGATTTCGAATTACTAAGAAAAGCTTATGACGCCGGCACGGCAAAGGGCTTGCAATTGAAGGTCGGTAATGTATTTACGGCCGATCAGTTTTATAACGATAATAGTGAATTGGAAAAATGGGCAAAATACCAAATACTTGCGATAGAAATGGAATCAGCGGCCCTTTACACGCTTGCTGCTAAATTTGGACGCCAAGCTTTATCTGTATTGACCATTTCCGATCACATTTTAACTGGTGAGGAAACGTCGGCGGATGAGCGCCAGTCAACTTTTAACGAAATGGTTGAAGTGGCATTGGAAGCAGCTATCCAGGACTGATAATTGGATATAAATGACAGGCGGGTGACCAGGAATAAGTGATGCTGTATAATGGCAGTTTGGATACAGGCTCATTTGTTCCAGGTATCCGCATTTTTGTAATATCAGGAGATGCCTGTTGTCCTTGGAGCATTCTCCATGATTTGAAGTTAATTAAAAAATACATATGGCTATAAGTTGTTATTTTTGATAACTATTATTTTTCGATTGGCATGAAAGCTGATAAAATAGGAATGAAATCGTTTATATCGTCATGAAGAATGAAAGTGGTGAGGCTTCAGTGGAAGAAGAAAATCAAAAACAGCCAAAAGAGGCAGGGAAATTCATTAAAATGAAGAAGTTTACGTTCATTATGGGGATTTTCTTAGTCATATTTCTAACTGCAGGGATTACTACAATAGCCTTGACCTTTGGAGATGAAAAAGTAGAGTCATTAGCACCGGATAAGCATGCGGAATTTGAAAAGCTGTATTCTACATACGATAAGATAAAAGATGACTATTATGAAGAGGTTGATGAAGAAAAACTTGTTGACGGCGCAATTAATGGAATGATCAAATCATTGGATGATCCCTATTCTGCTTATATGGATAAAAAGGAAGCATCGAGTTTCCATGAAAGCATCTCTTCATCTTTTGAAGGAATCGGTGCTGAGATTCAGGAGCAGGATGGACAAATCATGGTCGTCTCACCGATAAAAGGGTCCCCAGCAGAAAAAGCAGGGGTAAAACCGAATGACATCATATTAAGTGTGGACGGTAAAAGTGTTGAAGGACTCAGCTCTTCTGAAGCTGTCCTGAAAATCAGGGGCGAGAAGGGTACGAAAGTGGATCTTTCCATCTCAAGGGCTGGTGAGTCGGAACCGATTAAGCTCACCATTAAACGGGATACAATTCCGATTGAAACGGTATATGCGGAAATGCTTGATGATGGAGTTGCAAAAATTCAAGTGACCAGTTTTTCCGAACATACAGTCCAAGAGTTGAAAACGGCGCTTGAAGAAATGTCGAAGAAGGATATGAAGGGTCTCGTATTGGATTTGCGGGGAAACCCAGGAGGACTGCTTGATCAAGCAATAGAAATGGCAAGCCTGTTCATACCTAATGGGAAAGTGGTCCTTCAAGTTGAGGATCGCAGCGGGAAAAAAGATGTATATAAATCGGAGAATGATGGAGAACTGAAAATCCCGGTAGTCGTGTTGATTGATGATGGAAGTGCCAGTGCTTCTGAAATCGTTGCAGCGGCTGTCAGTGAGTCTGCGGACATTCCATTGATCGGTGTCAAGTCATTTGGGAAAGGGACAGTGCAGACTGCCCAAGACTTCAAAGATGGATCTAACTTCAAATATACGGCAGCTAAATGGTTGACTCCTGAAGGCAATTGGATTCATAAAAAAGGGATCAAGCCGGATATTAATGTGAAGCTTCCTGATTATGCCAGCCTTCCGTACATTTCGCCTGATAAGGAATTGAAAGCATCCGATTCTTCTAGTGAAGTGAAGGCGGCTGAAGAGATGCTGAAGGAAGCAGGACATGATCCAGGTAAAATAGATGGATTCTTCGATGAAGCAACCAAGAATGCGGTCACAGCATTCCAAAGGGAACAAAAAATTAAAGAAACCGGCACCATTAAGGATGATACTACCGTGAAATTGATGCAGGTCATCCGCGAGAAAATCCTTAAAAACGACACACAAGTGAAAAAGGCTGTAGAAGTATTAAAGAAAGAAATCAATAAATGATTTTGATTGAAAAGCCTGTCAGCGGATATCGTTGGCAGGCTTTTTTTTCGTTTCATGCATAGAATTCCAAAATTAGGCAGAGAATAGGGGTAATTTTCCGATGAGGTGAGGTAATGAAAGAAAAGGTATGGTTCATATATCTATTGGTCTTGATTCTGGCAGGCTGCACCTATGCCCCTTTACCCAAACAAAAAGGAAATGAAGGTACGGAAAAAAAACTAACCAATGAAGATAACCAGGAAAACGATAAAACTTTTCTGTTAATTGGTGTTGACACAAGGGGAGAGCAAAAATCTCGATCAGATGCGATTATCCTTGCAAAATACTTTCCTGAGCAGGAGAAACTGAAGCTGGCTTCCATTATGCGTGATAGTTATGTGAAAATCCCCGGGAATAAATCAGGATATAACAAAATAAATGCTGCTTATTATTATGGTGGGAGGGAATTGCTCAAGAAAACCATACAGGAAAACTTCGATGTCAAGATCGACCATGTAGCGGTAATCGACTTTAAGGGATTTGTGAAGATGGTGGATTTACTTGCCCCTGAGGGGGTGGCTGTGAATGTGGATCAGGAAATCATAGATGATATGAGCATCCAAGCAAGCGTCGGTAAAAATGTTTTACATGGTGAGGAAATATTGAAATATGTCCGTTTTAGACATGACGATGAAAGTGATTTTGGCAGGGTTGAACGACAACAAGAAGTAATGGTTCAATTAAAAACAGCGTTTATAAATCAAATCTCATCCTTCGAAGGGATGGCGGCCCTTCCTAGTATAATCGAACAAGGACTCTCGTACTTGGATACGGATATTGGCCTGAAAACAATAATGGAAATGGGTCCCAAAGCCGTCTTCCATACACCGGACACGGTCGAAACCTTAAGGGTTCCAGTGAAAGGAAGCTTCAAAGATGAAATATATCCCCAGTCCGGAGCCGTTTTGGAAATAGACTACACTAAAAATAAGAAGGCACTTCAGGAGTTCTTTTCAAAATAATAAGAATGTCCTATTCTCTTTTATTATCGAAGACATCCTAATATTAACTGAAGATATTCTAATTTAAATATTGTATTATAGACCTCGCAAGAATAATCTTAATTCAATCACCTTTAAAAAACGAGAGGGATAAAAAATCCTTCTCGTTTTTTAACACCATAAAAGGAACCTGGATCAATTAACAAAATGCGGAATGTTTTTGAAGAAATCCGGTGTTATGATGCCGTTTTCGGTAATGATGCTTGTAATTAGATGATTCGGTGTAACGTCGAAGGCTGGATTGAAAGTCTTCACGTTTTCCGGAGCGATCCTTACACCTTGAATGAAGGTGATTTCCGTTCCATTCCGTTCTTCGATCGGGATGGATGTGCCGGATTCGATAGAAAGGTCGAATGTGCTTGATGGTGCGGCCACATAAAAGGGGATACCAAAGTGCTTGGCTAATATGGCCAATCCCAACGTCCCGATTTTATTGGCAGTATCTCCATTGGCCGCAATCCTGTCGGCCCCGACGATAATTCCCTTTATTCCTTTCTGGTGAATCGTATGGGCAGCCATATTATCAGAAATTAAGGTGACGTCAACTCCCGCTTGCATCAATTCCCAAGCCGTCAAACGCGCCCCTTGCAGGACAGGCCTTGTTTCACATGCGTACACTTTTAGCGGAAAGTCCCTTTCTTTAGCCAGGTGGAAGGGAGCCAAGGCTGTGCCATACCGAGCCGTGGCGATTCCCCCAGCGTTGCAATGCGTAAGAATGGAATCTCCTCTAGTGAATAGCGATAAACCATGTTCCCCGATTTTCCTGCACATTTCTTCATCTTCAGCAAAGATGGCTTTAGCCTCCGATATAAGTGCTTCCTTGGCAGTTGAAATGCTTTGCGAAGCCTGCAAGGTGTTCTCCATCCTCCTTAACGCCCAAAAAAGGTTGACTGCAGTAGGCCGTGAAGAGGCGAGTTTTTCAATATGCCTCATTACATTTTTCTTGAATTCCCCTAAATCAGCAGTTGTTTCCTGCTTGGCGCCAAGTGCAACACCAAATGCTGCCGTCAGCCCAATTGCTGGGGCACCGCGAACTTTTAATGACAAAATGCTGTCATATACATCATCAACAGAATGAAGTTCAATAAATTCAGTTATGGAAGGAAGGGCTTGTTGATTTAATAATGTAATATGGGTATCATCCCAATGTACCGAATATGGTAAGGGTGCTAGTGTAGTCATATGCAGGTCTCCTTTTAAATGGTTGAGTAAGATGGCAGTGTCCGTTGCTTCAACGCTTCAATGACGGCTGGAACATCCAATTCTCCCCGTTTTTTAATTAAAAAAGTACCGATTTCCAATGTTGCCGTTTTGGCTGCGATCCTTGTTTCTTTATCTTCAATGACGTTTAAATCGGCTACATGGGAAAGGCCAATGGTTCGCCGAATCAGTTCGCAGCCGGCAAAGCCGAATGCATCTTTTTTGAATTTTGTCAGTAAATAAGGCAGATAACCATTCACATGGCGGAATGGACTTTTATTTTGGGATTCCCATAATTCGGTATAAGTTTCTTCAAAGGCATTCCAAAATTCATGAAGGAGCGTGAAAATCTCTTCCTTTCCAGCGCCATTTCGTGTAATTGCCTGAAAGAGAAGGTTGGCGGTGTATTGACCAAGGTCAAAACCAACTGGCCCATAAAAAGCGAATTCCGGGTCAATAACCTTTGTTTCAGTTTTACTTGCAAATATACTTCCAGTATGTAAATCTCCATGAAGCAAGGCTTCCTGCTCGGTTTCAAAGCTTTGCTTCAGCTTGGCGACCTCAAGTATCACTTCTTGATCATTCCATATTTTTTTGGCGGCATCTTTCAATTCCACCTCGAAATCTCCAGGGAGTTCCTCAAAAAATGGATCGGTGAAAATAAAGACCTCAGTGATTTTGCAGAGTTCGGGATTCGTGAAATGTCGGGCCACCTCCTTTTTCGAAGAGGGTTCTAAATGATGATCGGATGTATAAAATGCCGTCTTCGCAACATACTCACCAATATGCTGTGAAAGCAATGGATATGAATCGCCATCGATCAATCCTGTTCTAACGATTTTCAAGTGCGATAAATCCTCCATGACTGTGATGGCAAGCTGTTCATCCGAATAGTAGACTTGCGGTACGAATTCGGGGCAATAACTTCTGAAATGAATCAGCGCATTCGCTTCAATGGCTGCCCTTTTCAATGTCAGCGGCCAGCTTTCGCCAAGTACCTTGGCATAAGGGACCGCTTGTTTGATTATTATACCTTTGTTTGTGACTGTGTCTGTAATATGAAAAACATAATTTAAGTTTCCATCGCCGATTTCATTACATTTCAAACTTGCATCCGCATTGACCAACCCAAGTTTTTTTGCAAGAGTTATAGCTGTTTCGTTTGTCAATCTCTTAAAATTTGAATGGTTTTGAGTCATTCTTTTCCCCTCCAGATTCAAAATAAGAATAAAAAAGCCTCTTTCATATAGAAAGAGGCAGAAGTTTTGGCTTCGGACCTCTTATCTTCCAGAAAATGAATTCTGGTGGAATTAGCACCGTGCTCTGTGGATTCAATAATCCGGCGGAAGATCCGCCCCATTTCACAATGGTATTACAGTCGGTTGCTGGGCTTCATAGGGCCTTTATCCCTCAGCCTGCTCTTGATAAGAGTAAATGTTTTCTGAAATTTTAATCTTCGGGAAAATAATATCAACTTTTTAAATAGTTTGTCAATGGGTAAATTAATAAAAGTCAGGACGGCGATCTTCGAATACAGGTATTTTGTTACGTGCTTCCGTAACTTTGTTGAAGTCCAAGGTGCCTGTCAATAGTTCGTTTCCTTCTCCGGCTTCACTTATGATATTCCCCCATGGATCAATAATCAAGGAATGGCCCGCAAATATATTATTTACATCCGAACCTGTACGATTAACGGCTACAACATAGGCTTGGTTCTCGATGGCACGGCTTATCAATAAGGCTCTCCAGTGATCGAGTCTCGGCTTTGGCCATTCAGCCGTAACGAATAGAACTTCCGCGCCTTGAACGGTATGGGCTCGCTGCCATTCAGGGAAACGAATGTCATAACAAACGAACCCGGCACATATTTTTTCATCAAGGGTAAATAAACCATCTTTTTCACCTGGCTGCAGGAAATGATGTTCATCCATTAATTGAAATAAGTGAAGCTTATCATATTCTTTAATGAGCTTTCCGTGTTTATCGATGATGATCATGGTGTTATAGATTCCCTTGCTTGTTTTTTTCGCAATGGAACCGCCGATGATGTGAAACTGGTGTTTCTGTGCCTGTGTTTTAAGAAATTCAATCGTTTTTTCTGCCTCTTGATCAGCAATATCATTCAGCCTGGTCAAGTCGTATCCGGTTGTCCAAAGCTCTGGTAATATGACGATATCGGGTTCGGACCGAGCTGCTTTTTCCATCCATTGTTCTGCAACCCGAAAATTGATATCTGGTTGCCCGAAAGCTATATCCATTTGAATACAAGCTATTTTCCACTTCATCGTTTAAACCTCCCACATGTAAAAAATGCTTTACAAGACTACGATAAACATATATCATTTGTGACTAGAATTTCAAGAAATTTCAGAGAAGGTGTATAAATGGTGCAATTCGAAAAATCCGGACTGCTTCAGGACCTGCCCAAGCAGTTTTTTGCTTCACTGGTCGCAAAAGTCAATGCAATCACGGAGCAAGGACATGATGTCATTAATTTAGGCCAGGGAAACCCAGATCAGCCGACGGCGGAACATATCGTCAAAAGTTTGCAAACTGCCGCTGAAAAAACGATTAATCATAAATATTCGCCATTCCGGGGACATCAATATTTAAAAGATGCTGCTGCCGTCTTTTATGAACGGGAATACGGTGTCAAGCTGGATCCGAATAGTGAAGTGGCGATTCTCTTCGGGGGAAAGGCAGGTCTTGTCGAACTTCCGCAGTGCTTATTGAATCCAGGTGATACGATCCTTGTTCCAGATCCCGGCTATCCGGATTATCTTTCCGGTGTTGTTTTAGCCCAGGCAAAGACCGAACTGATGCCCTTGACAGAAGAAAATGATTTTCTTCCGAAATACGATGACATACATAAAGTAGTTCTTGATAAAGCCAAAATGATGTTCTTGAATTATCCGAATAATCCCACAGGCGCTTCTGCAACTAAAAGTTTCTTTGATGAAACCGTCTCCTTTGCAAAAGAACATTCAATTTGTGTGGTCCATGATTTCGCCTATGGGGCGATCGGATTCGACGGAAAAAAACCGATAAGCTTTCTCCAGGCGGAGGGAGCGAAGGATGTAGGAGTTGAAATATACACTCTATCGAAAACATACAATATGGCAGGGTGGAGAGTCGGTTTCGCAGTGGGTAATAAGAGTGTAATAGAATCTCTTGAACTATTACAAGACCATCTTTATGTGAGTCTCTTCCCGGCGATACAAGAAGCTGCGGCAAGTGCTTTGCTTGACTCACAGACCTGTGTAGAGCAGTTAGTGCAAATGTACGAGGGGCGAAGGAATGTTTTCATTGAGGGATTGAGGTCCATCGGATGGGATGTCAAAGCTCCAGCGGCATCGTTTTTTGCCTGGCTCAAGGTACCTGAAGGTTTTACGTCCGAGAGTTTTGCGGACTATTTATTAACGCATGCCCATGTAGCTGTTGCCGCAGGGAATGGGTTCGGTGAATTTGGCGAAGGTTATGTCAGGGTAGGGCTACTGACTTCGGAAGAACGGCTGCAAGAGGCTGTGGAACGAATACGGACATTAAACTTATTTTAATGCAATAAGATATCCGATTTATTCACTTTAAATGGTTAAAACTTATTGACAAAGTAGGAATTACCTGTCAGAATACAAAATAAATTCTTAATCTTTCGATACTGGATACAACTTATATATCAGCGTTTTCTTATTTTGAGCAGGTGGAGGGACTAGCCCGATGAAGCCCAGCAACCGACCGTAATTCCATTGTAAAATGGGGCGGAATCCTTCCGCCGGATTTTTTGAAATCCACAAGGCACGGTGCTAATTCTTGCAGCCGATGGCTGGGAGATAAGAAGATGGCTTTTTAAAGCCTCTTCTTTATGAAGGGGCTTTTGCCATTTTGAGACCATCTCAGACCAATAGTGACATCGAGAGTTTACTAACGTGTTATAGGAGTGATCAGATGAGCGAGATAGTCGCTACTTATTTAATTCATGACTTTATTGGAAATCATGAGAAAAAAGCAGAGAGCATTGCCTTGGGTCTGACTGTCGGGACATGGACGGACTTGCCGCATTTGGTACAGATACAACTGGAAAAACATAAGGGACGCGTCATATCGGTGACCCCCCTATCTGAAGAAGAGAGGGCAAACAGCTACTTTAATCGGAAAGTATACCGTTCGCTGATTAAAATTGCCTATCCTGCAAGGAATTTCTCCAATGATTTACCTGCAATCCTTACGACGGTCTTCGGCAAACTTTCATTGGACGGTGAAATAAAACTTATAGACTTGGATTTTGTCGGTGATATTCAAAAAGCTTTTCCCGGTCCGCAATTTGGCATTGAAGGCATAAGGGAAAAGCTTGGCGTATTTAACCGGCCCTTGGTGATGAGCATCTTTAAAGGTGTATTGGGAAGAGACCTAACATTTCATAATGAGCAACTGAGGCAACAAGCATTGGGAGGTGTCGACCTAGTTAAGGATGATGAGATCCTCTTCGACCAGGAACTGACTCCATTTTTCGATAGAATAAAAACGGGAAAAAGAATATTGAATGAAGTCTATGAAACCACTGGCCACCGTACTTTATATGCTGTCAATCTATCTGGGAAAACTTTTGAATTATTGGATAAGGCAGAGCAAGCGGCTGAAGCAGGGGCAGATGCTTTATTGTTCAACGTTCATACATATGGTTTGGATGTATTGCAGGCCTTGAGTGAACATGATCGTATAAAGCTGCCGATCATGGCGCACCCCGCATATAGCGGGGCATTGGCATCTTCATCATTTTATGGTATCGGCTATCCATTATTGCTTGGTAAATTAGTAAGATTATCAGGTGCGGATTTATCCTTGTTCCCTTCCCCTTATGGAAATGTCGCACTTGAAAAAACGGAGACCTTAGCGATTGCTGAAGCTCTGACAAGAGATGAACTTTCATGGAAGAAAGCCTTCCCTGTTCCTTCTGCAGGCATTCATCCGGGCATGGTTCCGGACCTGATCAAGGATTTCGGGCTTGATAGTGTGATTAATGCCGGAGGCGGAATTCACGGTCACCCTGACGGAGCAGAGGGCGGTGCCAAGGCATTCCGTTCTGCTGTGGAAGCATTTCTGGCAGGAAAGGAACTTTCTGAAGCGGCGGCTGAGGAAGAAACCCTAAAAAAAGCTCTTGTGTTGTGGGGAGGCCTATAAGAAATAATGAAACCGATCATCTTTTGTGATTTTGACGGAACGATCACCAACACAGATAATATCATTTCAATTATGAAGAAATTTGCCCCTCCGGAATGGGAAGCGTTGAAAGACGGAGTCCTTCAGCAAAAAATCAGTATATCTTCAGGAGTTGGGGATATGTTTTCCCTGCTTGATAGTGGCTTGAAGGATGACATCATCCAATATGTAAGAAAAACGGCCGGCATTCGACCAGGGTTTTATGAATTCGTTGAGTATACGAAACAAGCCAATATCCCTTTATATATTGTTAGCGGGGGCATGGATTTTTTCATTTCACCCCTTTTGAATGATATCTTGCCAACAGAGTCCGTTTATTGCAACCATGCATTTTTTGATAAGGAAAAGATTTATATTGAGTGGCCACATGCTTGTGATGAGCAATGTAGTAATGATTGCGGTTGCTGCAAGCCATCCATTATGAGGGAAATTGCGGGTCCGGAAGATTTTAAACTCGTTATTGGAGATTCAGTTACGGATTTTGAAGCGGCAAAACAGGCCGATTTTGTCATAGCCCGTGACATATTGCTTGAAAAATGCGGTAGGGAAGGAATTCCACATCAAGGATTCGAAACATTTTTTGATGTAATTGACATCATAAAGCAGCAGGAGGTGGTTAAAGCGTGAACACTCATTCTAAAGAATGGCTTGAGTTGGCAGATATTAAAGCTGAACTGGCCGAAAGGGATTGGTTTATGGGAACTAGCGGGAATTTGTCCATCCGCGAACCCAAAAGCCCTTTCTTTTATATTACCGCAAGCGGTAAGGATAAAAGGAAGCAATCGGATTCGGACTTTTTACTGGTGGATTTAAAAGGAAAACCAGTTGAAGAAACGAACCTAAGACCATCGGCCGAAACTTTACTTCATACAGACATTTACCGAAAAACCAATGCGAACTGTGTACTCCATGTCCATACAGTTGAAAATAATGTGATATCGGAATTGTACGGAGATGAAGGCCAAGTTTCCTTTCGTAATCATGAAATCATTAAAGCGACCGGTCGGTGGGATGAAGATTCGGAGCTTCGGATTCCAATCATATATAATCACGCTGACATACCGCTGCTATCCGATAAGTTCAAGCCGCATGTCGAAGAAGACTCTGGCGCTGTGCTGATACGCAATCATGGCATTACGGTTTGGGGCAAAAGCGGATTCGAGGCAAAAAGAATACTTGAAGCCTGCGAATTTTTATTTCAATATCAACTGTTGCTTAATCAACAAAAGGCGTTTGCAGGTTCTATAAGATAAATACTCATAGAGGAGGAATGAATGATGGCGACGATCAGATTCCATGAAACAAACGAGGTTATTGAAAACGTTGAACAGGTAAAAGGTTTTTTAGAAACACAAGGGGTTATTTATGAGCAATGGGACATTTCTAAATTACCTGCACATCTTGTGGAAAAATACGATCTAACAGATGCTGACAAGGAGGAAATCCTTGTAACGTTCCAATCAGAGATAGCGGAAATCTCTGAAAGAAGAGGCTATAAAGCCCATGATATCATCACATTATCCGATGCAAATCCGAACTTGGATCAAATGCTTGAAAACTTTAAGCAGGAACACCATCACGAAGATGATGAAGTGCGTTTCATAGCAGGCGGAACGAGTATCTTTGCCATTGAAGGCAATGATAAACAGTGGTTTGATGTACGGCTTAATCCAGGAGATCTTATTAGTGTACCAGAATCAACAAGACATTATTTCACGCTCGCGGAAGATAGGAAAACTGTTGCTGTCCGGATTTTCGTAACAGCTGCAGGATGGGTGCCGATTTACGAAAAAGACGAAGTTCAAGCATGAATCAATGTTGAAAAGCCAGCTTATGGGCTGGTTTTTATTTGTAGAAAAAAGGGAAGTCGGAATGGTCTCATCTCGAACCATGATTTTAAAACAAGACCAGATTATCCTTAATGGTTTTTTCCTGTAATCCCCCTTGGATTGAAGAAACTTGCGACACTCCTGCCGAATAACTGGCTAGCCGAGAACCCACAGACACTGCTTTGATGCGGCTCGGGGGACAGTCGGCGGAAAGGGAGCGGATTTCTGAAATCGACTGGACGTTTTTAAATAAAAAACTGCAGTTTTCTTCGAAAATGTCTAGTCTAAAACCAGCTTACGGGCTGGTTTTTTTATGTGAATCCGGCAAGTGCTTTAGTAAGCTAGTTATGATAAAATTTAACGGAATCGAATTTAACCGGATTATAGGAGCAGATAAGAATGAAAACGACCGAAGTGTACATATTGGGCGGTTTTCTCGGCAGCGGGAAAACGACGCTTCTTCGAAATATTTTAAAACAGGAAAGTGAAGCGGGCAGAAAAGTGGCAGTGCTTTTAAATGAGCTCGGCAGTGTATCGGTTGACAGCGGACTCATTGGTGATGGAGTGCCTCTGAAGGAATTGTTTGACGGGTGCATTTGCTGCACAATTCAAGATAAACTGGAGGTTCAGCTTCATGAGTTACTAACCGAAAATGAACTGGATGCGGTTTATATTGAAACGACGGGTGCAGCTCATCCAGTTGAAGTATTGGATGGCATCATGTCGCCGATTTTCGCCAAAAAACTGGAGTATAAAGGGATCATCACGGTCGTCGATTTATTAAGGTGGCGCGATCGGGAGGAACTGTCTCCGCAGCTTCGACAGTTGCTTGCAGAGCAAATCCATCATGCCGATTTCATTTTATTGAATAAAGCGGATATGGTAAGTGAGATGGAGGCCGCACAGCTAATATATACGATACAGGCGCTGAATACGGATGCTGTATGTTTATTGACGGAGTATGCAGCCGTTTCATTGGCATCATTGCAGCAAATGCAAAGAAAAAGGCATAATGTACATCAAAAGCTTGATGTACATGACCATTTGCACTTAACTGCAATCGTTCATACATTTGAAGGTGCTGTGGAACAAACCGATTTTGAAGTGTGGCTTAGGGCCCTTCCGGAAACGGTCTATCGAATGAAAGGATATATTTCCTTTACACATTCACAATACCCGCATTTATTCCAATACTCCTACGGAATGCCGATGTATATGAATGAAATGATGAAAATGCCATTGAATATCGTCATGATCGGGGAAAAGTTGGATAAGGAAATGATGATCGGTCAGTTGAAAGCTTTGGAAGCGAAAGCGGCCCGATAAACGTTTACCGCCCATTAAAGAAGGGAAACATGAAAAGAAGACTTTCTTATTAAGGAGGCGGTATCAGTGCCATGGAATAAGGACGATTACCCAAACTCGATGAAGAATCTAGATAAAGATGTCAGGGAAAAGGCTATAGAAATCGCGAATGCATTATTGGATGAAGGATATGAGGATGGAAAAGCCATTCCAATTGCCATAGACCGGGCTAAGATGTCAGTAGGAAATGATTGAGAAAATGGTCAGACCCACATAGGGGTCTGACCATTTTTATTGTTGCATTCCAAAGGCGGCAAATGTCTTTTCGTCTTCTATCAATCCGCAGGCAGCGCACTGAACCCGAACTTCAGGACCATTATATGCTAGATGGAATGGCAGAAGGGAGTCGTTCGAATATTGTTCAACAATCTCACCGGATTGGGGATCCTTTTTAATGGGTGTTGCTACTTGCTGAATGAGATTGAAGCGAGATTTATTTGTCCGGCAATTCGGACAGCGGTATACTTGAGACATTGTACTCACTCCTTTTTTGGATTTTAAAAAGCATGATATCTTATTATTAAGATAGTCTTTACAAACTTGAACATTAATATGTATAAATTAGTAATGGATGGAAGGGATACTATGAAAGAAAATGTCAGGCAAGAAGAATTACTGGTGGCTTATTTAAGCATATGGAACAATCGTAAGGTGATCGATGGAGGGGGAAGGGAAGTGTTGCCGGAACTCATCAGACGAGAGCTTTTGGATGAAAATGCGCATCCCCGCGCCCGAAAACCAGTATTGGAGAAATTTTACCTTTCTATTAAACGCGTGATGGAATCTTCGCTTTCGGAAGAAATGAAAAATGAGATTGTAATGGCCTATATCACTGAATTGGAAAGATTATGATTTTTTGAGTGTGTACGGATGCTTGTTAGCAAATATTCTTTTTATGCTTCATACTTTTTTCACAAATCATTGTTAAAATTTTAAAAAAATAGATATTTAATGAATAAGGAGCTTAAAATTATGAAGTGGGGCGGGCTTTTTCTTGCCATCGTACTGCTTACGGGGTGTAATAGCGGTATTGCATTTACTAAAATCAATAAAAGTCAATCTTTCCTGGCAACTGTCAATATCAAGGATACCTCACTGACTTTCATAGACGAAAACTATCATGCTTTTGCAAAATGGGATATTTCAGAACCATTTACCGGAGCCCTGCTCCTTGCAGACAAAGATACTATCCTGCTTTATGGAAAAGAGATGGAGAAAGTCCAAGTGTACTCTTTATCTGCAGGAAAACTGATAAACAGTTGGGAAATTGGAAAAGGGATCGTCAATATGCAGTTGTTACGTGATGGAAAAAGCATCGTGGCGGTCAATCAATCGAATCACTCCATTTATTTTTTAAATGCTGAGGGGGAGGAACAGGATATTGTCAAGGTTGGTAAAAGCCCCTTGACCGTTCTTCAAGGAGAGCAGGCGAATCGATTGTATGTTATTAATTTTGGTGATACCAAATGTTCAGTGATAAATCTTGAAACGAAAAAGGTCGATTTCGAATTTCCCGTACATAGTGCCAGCACAGGCACATTATTAAGGGAAGAAAAGGATGAAATATGGATTGGAGGACACGGTGATGGGGATCAAGTGGAAGAAAATCTTTATATTTATTCGGCAAAAACGGGAGAGTTGAAGAAAAAGCTTAAGGCCCCAACCATGCCGATAAAGTTCCTGGAAAATGAGGAAGGGATATTTGTCCTTAGTCATGGGACTAGCTCCTTATATAAATTGAATGATCAATATGAGGAAGTCAAAAGCAAAGTGGTCGGCGTCAACCCCTTTGAAATGGCGAACTTTAATGAAGATGTGGTCGTGGCGGGATATGATAGTGATGAAGTGTATGTAATGGATGCTGAAACAGTCGATGTTAAAAAAACAATCAAAGTCGGCGAAGGTCCATTCCAATTGATGTTGAGGAGTAGATGACATGCATGTTTACACCATTTTAGTCGTGGATGATGAAGAAGATATGCGTAATCTAGTTGAAATGTATTTGCTGAACTCAGGTTATCGATGCCTTCAAGCTGCGAATGGAAAAGAAGCTATAAGTATGGTTGAAACAGAGGAAGTGGATTTAATCCTATTGGATATCATGATGCCAGGTATGGACGGTTTCTCCGTTTGTGAAGAAATTCGTGAAATTGGGGAGATCCCTGTGATATTCGTCAGTGCGAAAGGTGAAGAATGGGATAAGGTGAAAGGGCTGAAGCTTGGCGGCGACGATTATATCGTCAAACCTTTCAATCCAGGAGAATTGGTCGCAAGGGTCGAAGCGGTATTGCGAAGGACAGGGAAATTATCATTGAATGAAGAGAATCAAAACCATGTCCGATTCGGTAAAATTAGCTTGAACTTACAATCCAGAACGGTTTTAGTGGAAGGGAAGCCAATCAATTTAACCTTGAAAGAATTCGAATTGCTTTTATTCCTCATGCGTCATAAAAGCCAGGCACTCAGCCGTGAACAACTGCTTGAAAATGTATGGAGCGGTGAGTATGGAGGATCTTTACGTACTGTGGATACCCATATTAAAACGTTACGAATGAAATTAAGAGCGGCCGATTACATTCAAACCGTCTGGGGAATCGGTTATAAGATAGAGGAAAAGAAATGATCTATGAATGGCGAACCCTTTCTTTTAAATTATGGCTCACCATTATCTCCGCCATCATCCTATCCGTGCTGTTCGCTTACTCCCTTTCTCAATATTATTATAAAAATCTATATGTGGAGAAGCTTAAAACGGATTTAGTCAATGAAGCATCATTGCTAGGGGCGGATTATTCCGGCGGTGAAATCAGCGAGGACTTTAAGCAAAAAGTTGAATGGTTTAACAGTAAGAACGACAGCGAAGTCTTTGTCGTCAATAATCCCAGGGAATTGAGTGCTTGTCTGCCTTTTGAAATCAATTACGATACCCTTATTTCTGAAGAAGAACGGCAAATGCTTTTAGATGGGAAAGCCGTAGAAAAAGAAGGATATGAGAAAAGGTTTGAAAAGAACATCGTAGCGGCCATCATACCTCTGATTGACGAAAATCGCCTCGAAGGTATCATCTATACATATATTCCTGTAGATTCCATTACGGTCTTATTTAAGGAATTTGCTGCAAAATGGTTGGCGGCGGTTCTATTATTTTTGATTGTCGCGATTTTGTTTACTACTAAATGGTTGAAAAAACTAGTCAGTCCGATTAAGGAAATCGAGACTGCGGCCCATCGTGTCTCAGAGGGGGATTATGACATACAGGTCGAGGTAAGGAGTCATGATGAGATAGGTAAACTGGCAATAGCCTTTAATGATATGGCCAATTCCATTCATTTGGAAGAAGAAAGAAAAAAAGAATTTCTAGAAAATGTTGCACATGAGCTCAGAACCCCGCTTAGTTACGTAAAGGGATATACGCAGGCCATATTGGATGGTGTCGTGAAAAATGATGAAGAGCAACGGAAATACCTTCACCTCATTTCAAGGGAGGCTCTTAGGCTGCAGCGGCTTGTGGGAGATCTTATGGACTTATCAAAAATGGAAAGTGCTCCATTCTTGTTAAATAAAACCCCGATTGCCTATGCGCAATTCATTAAAGACGTACTTGTGAAATATGAACCGATAATAAAGGAAAAACAATTGGACCTGAAGCTAGACCTGGATCCAGACCCGATTATTTTTGGGGATGAAGGAAGGATGGAACAGATTCTACATAACATTTTTGATAATGCCATTCAGTATACGGATTCCGGAGGGGCGATTCATATTACCCTAATTCAGCATAAAGATGATTGCGAACTGCTGGTAACTGACACGGGCAACGGGATTCCGGAAGCGGATCTGCCGTATATCATGAATCGTTTTTACCGTGTGAACAAAGCACGCAGCCGATTTGATGGCGGTTCAGGGCTTGGACTGTCCATTGTCAAAAAATTGGTGGAATTACAAAATGGTAAAATTGAAATAGAAAGCAAGGAAAAAAGGGGAACAACAGTCAGGGTCATCCTGCCGAATATAAAAGAAGAATGGAATTCATAAAAAGGGGATACGTTCAAAAATGAAAAAAATCATGTTATTTTGCATGGCGTTAATTTTTTTGGCTGGATGCGGTAAGAAAGAGGAGATGCCAAAAATGTTAAATGTCGATTTAGCTGTCAATCCAACTCAGGGTAAAGTGAATGAGCCTGTGAAATTTCAGGCAAAAGTAACATATGGGGACGAAGTCGTGACAGATGCGGATGATGTCAGTTTTGAAATTTGGCTTGCGAATAGCGATGACCATGACAAGATAGCAGTAAAGCATAAAGGGAACGGTATATATGAACTGGAAAAGGCTTTTGATGAAGAAGGTACCTATTATGTATATGCTCACGTAACGGCAAGGGACATGCACAACATGCCAAAGAAAGAATTCGTCATAGGCAAACCAAGCACTCCCGAACAAAATGGCGGAAAAAAAGAAATGGACGAGATGAATGATGAAGAAATGAAATGATGAATGTACCATCAAAATCAAAACAATTCGGGCTTAAATCCGGATTGTTTTTTTATTTGGAAAAATGTTCAAGACGATAGGGGGAAAATGAGGAAATGTCGAAGTGAAACCGAAAAATTTGTAACATAAAAGTAAAGAAAGTCATAAAAATTCGGTTAGTAACGATATGTCAACTAAAAGTTATTAGTATTCCATGGAAATGGTTCTATGTAACTACCATTGACAAATAATTACTGGAAAAATATGAGTATTAATACTATTGGCAGAAACATAGATAGTTAAAGCATTTCTGCTTGTTTTCTCTGAAACTTGGATTATAAATATATTTTCATTCGCATCCTGTGAATTTGATGGAAATTGATGGTGCCTTTATTACAAAAAGTGCATGTTATGATAATTCCAGAAGCAAAGCACAACAAAAAATGAACATCACAGGAGGAAATACGAATGAAAAAGAAAATGATTATGTCAGCAGCAGCGGCTGCAGCTATTATATTCACAGGAGTAGGAGCTAACCAAGCTGAAGCAGCCAACTGTGATACAGTGAAACAAGTAACTTATAAAACTACGAATAAAGAGGATATGCAAAAAGTCCTTAACCAATACCTAGCTAAATACAATATCACTATTCCTGCAGCGCAGGCACAACAAAAACCAGTTCAACAACCAGTTCAAAAACCAGTTCAAAAACCAGTTCAACAACCAGCTCAACAAGAAGTTGGAACAACGAACCAATCAAAACCAGCAGCAAAACCTGCAGCACCAGAAGTAACACCTGAAAAATCAACTGATAAAAAACCAGAGACAAGCTCTGAATTAAGTGCTTTTGAACAAGAAGTTGTTAAATTAACGAATGCAGAACGTGAAAAACAAGGTTTGGCAGCTCTTAAAATCGACACTGAGTTGAGCAAAGTTGCACGTATCAAGTCTCAAGACATGAAAGATAAAAACTATTTTGACCACAATAGCCCGACTTACGGCTCACCTTTCGATATGATGAAACAATTCGGAATCAGCTATAAAACAGCTGGCGAAAACATCGCACAAGGTCAACAAACACCAGAAGAAGTGGTACAAGCTTGGATGAATAGCCAAGGACACCGTGAAAACATCATGAACCCTAGCTTTACTCATATTGGAGTAGGTTACGTAGAATCTGGTAACTACTGGACTCAACAATTCATCGGAAAATAATAGATTAATAGAAAAGTGCATCCCATTAACATGGGGTGCGCTTTTTTTTTGCGAGAATGGTTCCATTCCCTGGAAAAAAATCAATTGTACCATTTATTAGCTCTCTATAATGTACCCAAATCTAAAAAAATTGAACCAAGAAATAACTGGAACCGCACCTTAACATCAGTGAGGTCCCGGTGAAGCCACTTAAATTTCCGATACATCGATTTCTGAATACTGTGTATTGAAACTTTTTTGAAGCCGTATTTCCAATGTTGATTCTTTATATTGGGCTGATGCTCCTTTTTTCTTTACAGGTGCGGGGAGTGTTATGACATGACGATCTGACTCTTCGGGAATCCCCTCGATGATGGATTGGTTAGATGTATGGTAAAGTTTCATTTTCTTTAGCCAAGATTCATCTTGTATTGGAATTCTTACGAAGACATATAAGTGGGTTTCAAATACTTCGGCATGTAAAGGATGTTCAGATCTGGCATTTACTTTTGGTGAGCCGCCATCATTTTGGTTCATCATACCTTGCATATTGTCAGGGATCATTTGTGAAAATACCTTTTCAATGAACGATTGAACATCACTTTGCTGCATATTTTTCATGAATTCCTTTTGGTTAGGGTTATTCTTAAAAGAAAAAAGTGAATTCCAGGGAAACATATTGAATTCCTCTCTCCTGTTTATGGTCTGACAGGTGTATTTGTTATATTTTATGCAGCTAAAGCCCAGAGGTTCTTTTTTATAATTACTAAATTATAGAAAATGGAATAAACTTATGTATAATTAAGTAAAATCCATTAGATAAAGAGGGTAAGCCTGTGGATGAAAAAGTAGCTTTTATTACTGGTGGAGCAACGGGTATCGGCAAAAGGATGGCATTTTCACTCGCGGATAATGGAATGTCCATTATCATTACTTATCGAAAAAGTAAAAAGGCAGCTTTAGCATTAGTGGATGAATTACAGGAAATGTACCATGTTAAGGCAATTGCGATTCAAGGTGACTCGTCAAGTGAGGAAGACTGCCGGAATATATTGCAAAAGATTTCGGAGACATTTGGCCATGTTGATATCTTCATTCATAACGCAGGGCCATATATGCATGATCGTAAACCGATGACTGAATATGGCGGCGATGAATGGAAGTACATCATGGACGGGAATTTAAATGGTTTTTTCCATTTTGCGAAGGAACTTATTCCACAAATGCGCAGCAGAAACTGGGGCAGAGTCATTACCTTAGGGTTTGAACGGTGTGAAACTGCACCAGGTTGGATTTATCGTTCTGCTTTTGCCGCTGCAAAGAGCGGCTTGACCTCCTTGACAAGAACCTTGGCTGCGGAAGAAGCTACTCATGGAATCACCGTGAATATGGTTTGTCCTGGTGATATCATAGGGGATTGGAAAGAGAAGGAAATAAGGATTGCGAGAGCAGAAAAGGATGATACGGTTCCAGTCGGCAGACCGGGGACGGGGGAAGATATAGCGAGGGTCATCACGTTCCTTTGTGATGAAAAATCGGATTTCATTACCGGGAGCATCATACCGGTAACAGGCGGTAAGGATGTTCTTGGGAAAATATATAAAGCCTAGTGATTTAGAATTTGAATTCAGAATGAATAAAAGTGAGGCTGGTATAATCCAGCCCCACTTTTTTTATGCCATTTTTTTATATTTCACTCGCTGAATGAACCGTAAGCGAGCAGCCAAGCCTATTGCCCCAAGAGCCAAGCCGGAAATTAAGCCGATCCAATACCCAAATGCTCCCATATCCGTATACTTTGCAAAGAAATAGCCAATTGGAAGCCCGAGAATCCAGTAGGAGACCAGTGACATGGCAAATGTAACATTTACATCTTTATATCCACGCAAAATGCCCTGAATAGGTGCCTGCAGGGCGTCCGATATCTGAAAGAAGATGGCATATATTAAAAAATGTGATGTCAGCATCATTACTTCGTGATCTTTAGTGTATAAAAAGGCCACAGGTTCACGGAAGAGGAAGAGGATGGTCGACAAAACGAGTGACATCGTCAAGGCCATCGAAATGCCAATCCAGCTATACTCTTTGGCATCTTTATAACGGGCTGCCCCGATTTCAAATCCAATGACGATCGTCAATGCCATGGATATACTTAGCGGTATCATATAAAGCAGTGACGCAAAATTCATCGCAATCTGGTGTGACGCAATTGTAACGGTATCATACTTACTCATCAAAAGGGTGACAGCCGAAAAAATGCTTGTTTCAAAGAAAATAGCGAGCCCGATGGGTACCCCAATCAATAATAAGGCCTTCCATTCCTTCCATGAAACCCGGAAAAATTCAGTGAAAACCTGATATGTCGAAAATGGGTTTATTTTTATCACGACCAGTATGGCCACCAGGGCAATTAACCAATAGGTAATGGCTGTGGCGTACCCGGAACCGACACCGCCAAGTTCAGGGAATCCAAACTTCCCGTATATTAATAAGTAATTAAAAAGGACGTTTACCGGGAGCGCACATAAGGTAATGATCATGGAAATCCTGGTTTGCCCCAGAGCATCGATGAAAGCCCTCAACGCATTATAAATGAATAAAGGAATGATACCGAGTGAAAGGGCGATCAAATAATCATGAGCCACCATGTGGACACTATCTTCAAGGTCCATGGCATTCAATACGGGGTTCAAAGAAAATGCTCCAATGATTAAAATGATCAAGGCTAAAGCCACAGCTAAATAAATGGCCTGCATCACGGAATAGGAAACGGATTTGGACTGCCTGGAACCCACCAGCTGTGAAACCACCGGTGTTAAGGCAATCAATATCCCGCTCAGCCCCGTGTACACGGGTGTCCATAGCGAACTGCCGATGGAGACGCCAGCAACGTCCTGAGTGCTGTATTGCCCCGACATCATCACATCAAAAAAAGTCATGGCATACATGCTGATCTGGGTGATCAGGATAGGTATCAATATATAAAATAACAGGCGGATCTTTTGTGATTTAGTATAAGTCTGATTCATCAAAGTACCTCAATATCAATATTTGGAATTTTCAACACAATGAAAGAATTATATCACATAAGCATGTGATATTTTAAGAATTTTTATTTGATGCAAAAAAGACTTGCCGTTTAGGGCAAGTCTCAGTTTGTAGATAAATCCGATATTTAATTAAGATTGCCTACATTTTTTTAGGCAGTGTAAAATATGAACGTTGATTTCCACTACAGGCACTCGCTTTCCGCAGGCGTTCTCGCAGGAGTCTCGAACACCCGCTCCAATCAACTTTGTTAAAAATTCAGATGGAACCCCTTTTGTCAGTCACGCATGGATTCAAAATCATTCATGGCTTCCGTATCTGAGTCTTTTTGAAGAATGAATGCCTGTGAAGGAATGGCAATTTGTACTCCTTCCTGTTCCAATATCTCCATTATTTTAAAGTTCACATCTTCTTTGATTGATAAATATCCTCCAAAGTCCGTGGCTTTCGTGAAGAAATATAGGTAAAGGTTGAAACCGGAATGACTGAACTCATCAAATTTAACCAAAATTGTTTCCGGATGTACTTCAGGATGATCAATAAGCATTCTTTCAATGTCTTTAATGACATTTTCCAATTTTTCTTTTGGTGTTGTGACATTAACACCCAAATGGAAGGCGATCTGTCTTTTTCCCATCTTGGACCAGTTGATGATCGGTTCATTCGAAAGGGTCGCATTTGGGACTGTAACTAAAGCTTGGGCAAAAGTCCGAACTTTAGTGCTTCGGAATGTGATGTCTTCAATGGTTCCCTCCACGCTTGGAGTTTTGACCCAATCTCCTATGGTAAAAGGTTTTTCGGTAACGATGACGATACCCCCGAAGAAATTGCTGACGGTATCTTTAGCAGCAAGTGCGAAAGCCAATCCACCCAAACCAAGCCCAGCAACAAATCCATCGACATTGAATCCCCATTCTTCCGCGATGATGGAGGCACCAAAAGCAATGATGATTATGTTTGTGATTTTCGTAAAGAACGGCATGACGATTTGATCGACTTCAAGTCCGAATTTACTTACTAATTTCGGAAATAAAATGGTTAAGATCGAACTGATGTTGAAAATCGTCCAAAAGAATAAGAAGACAAAAAACGATCTGTATATTTTCGATCTGAGTTCAATCGAAGGTGAGTCGATTGGAAAGTAGTGCAGTGAAATGATAACCCCAATCAAAACGATAAGCCATCTTACTGGCTGTTCTATTGCGAGCATTAAGTTGGCGGCAAATTCAACTTTACGTTTTTCTGCAATCCGTAGAAAGAACTTGAATATATATGTAGTAAATACTTTCCGAAGCAAAAGGAAGATTAGGAAAATGCCTATGGAAATTCCTAATTTGGTCCAGGCTTCGATTCCATCAAATTGATTGAGTGATTCAGAAACTTCTTGCAATGTATTACTCCTCCATTGTATCTTGTAGTATTGTAGAATACTAAGATTATAATATATTCATGCTGAAAAAGGAAAAATAATCGATGATTACATACATCATGGGGGATTTCGGGTTCACTGAATACTTTTTCAAGTTATTAATGGCAAGGATATATGGTAATATGGATGCAAAGTGATTTTTTAAGTTTGGAAGGTGGAAATATTGACTAAGAAAATAGTATTTACCGGAGGCGGTTCTGCCGGTCATGTATCTGTTAATGCAGCAATCATCCCGGAATTTTTAAAGCATGATTGGGATGTTACTTATATTGGTTCAAAAAAAGGCATTGAAAAAAATATCATCGAAACGGAATTTCCCGAGGTCCGTTATGAAACGATTTCCGTTGGGAAATTCCGGCGTTACCTATCTGTTGAAAATATGAAAGATCCTTTCCGGGTCATAAAAGGGATTTTTGATGCACGAAAAATATTAAAAAAGACCAAGCCTGATTTCATTTTTTCTAAAGGTGGTTTCGTTTCGGTTCCTGTCGTTTTGGCAGGCAGGATGCTTAGGATTCCGATTGCCATACATGAATCGGATTATACGCCTGGTCTGGCTAATAAGATCGCGATGCCACTTGCATCGAAAATTTTCACTACCTTCCAAGAAACGGAAAAAGAACTTCCGAAAGAGAAGGCCATGTATCTTGGCGCTGTATTACGCGATGGCATTTTTACGGGAAACGCTTCTGCTGGTAAAGCATTTTGTGGATTCACGAAAAACAAACCGGTGTTACTCGTTATGGGCGGAAGCCTTGGGGCCGTTAAAATCAATAATTTAATTACAGATAACCTTGATGCCTTATTAAAGGATTATCAGATTATACACATTTGCGGGAAGGGAAATGTGAAAACCGAATTGAAACAAAGGGGATATGCTCCTTTTGAATTCGTGCATGAAGAATTATTCGATCTTTTGGCGGCTGCCGATGTCGTTGTGTCAAGGGCTGGTTCAAATTCTATCTTTGAATTCCTTGGTTTGCAAAAGCCGATGCTGCTTATCCCTCTAAGTGCCAATGCATCCCGGGGAGATCAAATCCTGAATGCGTCAAGTTTTGAAAAACAGGGTTTTTGTAAAGTCCTCCAAGAAGAAGAGCTGAATGATCGGATTTTTAATGCTACATTAGCGGATTTATTGAAAAAATCGGATGAATATCAAGAGAAGATGCGTCAAAAACGCCCATTCAAAACGGCAGCTGAAATGTATGAATTACTGCTAAAAGTAATGGCTGCAAAAAAATAAGTATCATTACCCTCTATGCAGCATATCTTTTTCGAACAGAGGAGGGGGTAGAATGGCTTATGAGTATTCCAAAGGATGGTTCATTCAGCAGCTAAAAGCCGCAGGGATTAGCTATCATCCAATTGAAAAAAGAAAGCTGGAGCTGTATAAGACTTATATTCTAAGGCGTTTATACGAGGATCTGCAAAAAAAATAATCATAAAAAGAACCGCCACGCGTTGACGTTGCGGTTCTTTTTATAGGAAATTACTTATAAAAGGAAAGAAACAGGAAATGAGGATACCTGCGATAGCCATTGCCGCACCTGCGACAGCCCCGGTAAACTCACTTTCCTGGGCAGCTTGAGCCGTTCCAAGTCCATGAGCGATCGTACCATAGGCGATACCACGTGCGAAGGGCATTGTAATGTTTAGTTTATCCATCATTTTTGGAGCGATCATCGTACCCAGCACCCCTGTCAAAATGACGAAGGCAGCTGATATATTGGAATTCCCGCCATAAAGTTCCGTGATTTCAACCGCGATTGGCACTGTAATGGACTTAACCGCCAATCCTTGGAATATGAATGGTGGAAGTGAAAATGCTTTAGCGATGGCGAAGGCAATGATCAATGTGACAAGGAGACCAAAAATCATCCCGCTAATAGCCGGCATTGCATATTTAACGATTATTTTTCTGTTTTTATAAAGTGGTACGGCCAGAGCAACGGTAGCTGGTCCCAGGAAATAGGTAATGATGTCTTTTCCAGGTGAATAATCCTCGAAGTCCAAACCGCTGATCAGCAGTACGAGAATAATTGTAACTGTACTGAAAAATACGGGCGTCGTAAAAGGGGATGGGTGTTTAGCATATATTTTCCTTCCGATGAAATAGGCAAGGATGGTTATCAAGATGCTATATGTTGTGATGAACGCTGTCATGCTGTTTAACCTCTCCTCTATTGGATAGCTTCTGAACGGTCCATGCTGAAACGATGAATCCAAATATCAGGCTTATACCTAAGGTAAGTGCCAAAGGCAAACCGAATTCAATGAAAAGCCATCCCATGGTCATTAAGCTGATTGAAATGGGAATGAAGAAAAAGGCTAGGTGCTTTACCAAAAATCCTGATGTAAGTTCAATCCATTCGACTTTTATGACCTTAGTCTGTAATAAACCGAATAACAGAATCATGCCGATGACGTTGCCTGGTATAGGTAAGTGAAGTAAATTGGCTAAATAATAGCCAAGCTTGCAAATGATGAGCAGGAAGATAAGCTGCACGATAAAAGCAAATATTTTTTTCATGATTAAGTCCTTTCAATGACGCTTTGAATATATTATTGAATTGGTCAATTGTATTCATTATAAAAAAATATCCCTAAAAAGAATAGGGATTTGCAGCAATCTATGTTTAACATCCTGTGAAACTGGAAAAAAGAGCTTTCCAGGTATGGAAGCTCCGGCCATTATATGAAAGGATAAACAAAGCCATATTGAAATGTTCTCCGCTCTATGCTTCAAGTAACTGCTGTTCGTCATCATCATGCTGTCTAAGGATATGAAAGGTGTATAAATCTTTAGGGATTTCATACAGATCGTAGATATCTCCTTCATGATTGATCTGATCATAAAGGGATTTTCTTGTTTCGTTGGCAATGACGGCATAGGGAAGCTTTTCTGCGGCTTTTATGGAGCGGATATTTTTTTTGCGAATTCGCATGAAGACCGTTTCCAAACCGAGCTCGAAAAAAAGCTCTTTGAAGAAAGCATCTTTTGCGATGGCATTATACCCTTTTCCATGATAAGGCTTGCCAAGCCATGTGCCTAAGAAACCTGCACCATTTTCAATATCGTATAAAGAAATACAACCGATGGGATTTTCCCATTCATCCAAGATTGTTCGTGAAATGAGTTGCCCAGCATCTTCGGCTTCGATCGTTTGCTTAGTAATGAAAACATATTCTTCATATGAATCTACCTTATGGCGCACGAAAGGGAAGACATCTGGATGCGTCATTTGTTCATAAAGAGAAAAACAATCTGTGAAATCTCTCTTTTTTAACATTTCCGTCCCTCCGTTTGAGGGCAGTTCTTATGCGTAGTCGCTGCCCACCCTCGAAATTTTTTAAGTCGTTCATCAAAAAATTTCGGGGTGGGAATCGAACCCACTAGAACCGGAAACCGGTGGCGCACCATTTGCCTTCCCTATTTTTATTGTCAGAAAGTATGCAAATCTAAAGAACCTTACGAAGGTATAATACTAAAAAAAAAACGGTTTGGGAATAGGTTTTTTGCCTTTTTTTTTCGTCAAATTTCAACTTTTTCTTGAAGGGTGAAATCTTTAGGCAAACGTCTGCATTCTTCCATGAAAAACTGATTGTTTCGCCCGTTTTTTTCTTTAAAATTTACCTGTAAATTGCATGAATAAAATGATTGCGCCAAGGGCCCATACATAGATGGAGAAAATTTTGAGTGAACGCTTTTTTAAGAAATCGATCATCCATACTACAGCTATATAACCAAAGATTGCTGCTGACAGGGTCCCGACGAAAAGCGCAGTGAGTGGAAGCCGTTCAACTTCTCCTGTAAAAATCGGTTTCATCTGAAATACGATGCCCCCCGTAATGGCAGGAATGGAAAGCAAAAAGGAAAAATAGGCTGCAGTGGCCCTATCCAGCCTGCAGAAGAGGCCAGCTGCTATCGTTAAGCCGGAGCGCGAAAGAGCGGGCATGATGGCAGCAGCTTGGAAAGTACCGATGATCAGCGCGTCTTTAACCGAAATTTCATTAAGGGATTTGCCGCCTTTTCTTACACCGTCGGCTACCCATAAAATCAGACCGGTCGCTAAAAATTCCCAGCCTATGGTCACACCTGTTTTAGAAAGGCCGTCAAACCAATCACCAAGTAAAATGCCAACAATCACGGCAGGAATCGTCCCAGCAATGAGAAGCAGAGTCATTTTGGAGAAAGGATTTTTCAAAATGGCAATTATGTCCTTCTTATAAACGACCAATAATGCCAGCAAGGTTCCGATGTGGAGCATGGTATCAAGAAAAATGCCCGCCTCGTCAAGGTGGAAAATATGCCGACCTAAATATAAATGTCCAGTGCTTGAAATAGGTAAAAACTCAGTCAAGCCTTGAATGATCCCAAGGATGAAGGCTTGAAATTCATTCAGCAAAAAAACATCACTCCATTCTAGAAGGTATAGGACAATCCATTATTTAAACTGTATGCACAAGACGGATGAACATGTCCGGATTTTAGTGGTGATATCAAGAAAAGGCAGTCCAGATTTACCTTCTTTCGAATATAATGAGAGGAAAAATGAAACTATTTTTCATTTGATTCGTAAATATTTATATGAGAAAGGAGGAGAAGACACTATGCCTAGTAAAGATGAAAGAGTGTTTGCTGCCCTTATTTATGTGATCAGCTTTTTTACAGCATTTATCGGTCCTTTGGTGATTTGGTTATTGAAGAAGGACTCGTCACAATTTGTGGATTATCACGGAAGGGAATACTTGAATTTTTTCATTTCCTACACCGTGTATTCAATAGTCGCAGGGATACTCACTATAGTATTGGTTGGATTCTTGCTATTGCCGGTAATCGGGATAGCCTTAGTCGTATTCACCATCATTGCTGCTGTTAGGGCTTACGAAGGAACGGATTATCGATTCCCGTTGATTTTCAGGATATTATAGAATGATGTAAAAGAATTCCGTTCATTCGGAGTCCTTTGAGACTGCAGGCAAACTCGAAGAAAAGCGAGTTTGCCTGCAGTCTTTTTTGAAAAACATTCCAGTGGATTTCAGAAATCCGCTCCCTTTCCGCCGACTGCCTGCCAAGTCTCCTCGACGCAAGCGTCTGTGGGGTCTCGGCTAGCCAGTAGTTCGGCAGGAGTGTCGCAAATTACTTCCATCCAATAAGGAATACAGTAAAAAGACATTAAGAAAAATCTAATCTTGTTTTAAAATTGGATAGGCCCCCATTTTGTCTACAATAGGATTCCGTTCGAAGCGGACCTTTTTTATTTGGACCATGTTGGGAATTGTCCTTCATTAAAAAGGGAATAGATCACATTAAAGCGAATAAAGTATTATGATAACTGCTTCCCTGCACATTTAGGAAGCGGATCCGGGCGGATTGTGGTATTGCTAATCAATGGCCGAAATTAAATGCGGTAATCTTTCTTGTAAGGAGTGAGGAGCAAAGCGGGATATGAATATACGTGAATATTATCAGAAAACGAGCAATTCAAATTTTCATGCATCTTGGGTATCTCTTGTTTTGGCCGTTGTTTTTTTCATTTGCCATATTTTTGCGATGATTCCGGGCAATATATTATTGATAACTTCTCCTTTTATTTTCTTTAGCATTGCTCAATTTGTCAGTCATCGTATATATGAAAATAGAATGAAGGAATTGCCTGAAGAACATATCGGGACGAATGCCGGGTTATTAAAAAATGAACATGTTTTATTGACTTTTATGCCAGCACCGACTTTGCGACTGCTTCTCTTTGCGCCCGATGGGTCGCTAATGGGCGAGGTACGGGATTTGAATATGAAGTGGTTCATGTGGATGATTCCCAATTTCTTGTCGATGCTAATGGCCAAGCGATATGAACTGGTGGACCATGAGGGGCGTTTGCTGGCTAAGTACCATATCAAAAGGGGGCTTTTCAATAAAATGACGATCCTGGATGATCAGGGCGGCATTATTGGAACGTATCAAGAAAATCGGTCATTCGTGAAGGTAAATGGAATGATCTATAAGGAAGATGGTACGGAATGGATGCCAATTGAAACTCCGGGAAGTGTAAATTCTTTCGAGATTGCCACAAAAGACGGGGAAAAGATCGCTTCATACCAAGAAGGCTGGATGCCTTTGGAGTGGGGGAAACGATTCAAGACTAATACACCCATACTTTCTTTTTCATCAAATGTTGCTGAAAATCCTAAAATCATTGTCTTTGGGTTCTGTGCAGCCACGCTGAATCATCGTTCAAATTGACTACGGTTCCCCTTTAGCAATTCTTTTAAATACCTGATATAATAATAGGAGATACATAGATTAAATACATAATAAAAAGGTGGTAAATATGAGTTTACTTAATGAGATTCTGGATTATAATGAACAGTTTGTAGAAAAAGGTGAATATGTTAAGTATAGGACGGATAAGTTTCCTGAGAAACGTATGGTCATCATAAGCTGTATGGACACTCGGCTCGTCGAACTATTGCCAAAATCCTTGAATGTCAAAAATGGTGATGTCAAAATCCTGAAGACTGCCGGGGCAATCGTCTCCCACCCATTCGGAAGTGTCATGCGGAGTATCCTTGTTGCTATCTATGAACTAAAGGCAGATGAAGTATTGGTCATACCTCACCATGACTGCGGGATGGCATCAGTCGATGCCGATTCTGTCATGGACAAGATGATCGAACGTGATATACCAAAGAGCACCATCGATACACTGGGAGCTGCAGGAATCGATATCCGCAGTTGGCTTCGCGGATTTGATGATGTTTATGAAAGTTGTAAGAACAGCGTCGAAGTGATTAAAGGACATCCATTGATTCCTAAAAATATTCCTGTGCATGGTCTAATCATTTCCCCTGATACAGGGAAGCTGGAATTGGTAGTAGATGGTTATTCGCAAGAACAAAAATAATATATTCATCGAGGCTGTCGGGAGCAATTCCGACAGTTTTTTTCAAATTTTTATCATTGCTATTTATTTTTATCCTTTTTTTTGTTAAAATCGCCAAGTGTAGTTTGTCACTAATACAAACGGGTGGGCGAGGGAAAAATTTGATAAGGATACAACATGAAGAAATTAAACTTGGAAACGTTTTTTCATTTTTCCGACTATGGAACGAATGGAAAACGTGAAATCCTTGCTGGAGTGGTCGGCTATTTTACGATAGTCTATATTCTCATCGTGAATTCCCTGATTTTATCGGAAGCGGGTATACCGATTAATGGTGCAGTGATTGCCACGATTCTTTTATCTGCTTTAAGCTGTGTCATGATAGGACTTTGGGCGAATGTCCCAATCCTTCTCGTTCCAGGAATGGGCGTCAATGCCCTATTTGCTTATACCATGGTTCAAGGAATGGGTCTATCATGGCAATCGGCTCTTGGTGCTGTGTTTATCTCAGGGGTAATTTTTGTAATCATCGCTTTTACAAAATATTCCAAAATCATCAGTGATTCGATTCCAAGTTCGATAAAAGAAGCCATATCTGTTGGTCTTGGCCTATTCTTGATGCTGATCGGACTTGAAAAGGGCGGGATCATCACAAGAGGTTCATCATCAATCGTCGCACTGGGAGATTTAAGCGATCCAGCGGTGTTTGCAACGGTGTTGACCTTTTTACTGGCAATCACGCTGTTCATCAAGAATATCCCCGGTAATTTCATGATAACCATCCTGGCAGGCAGCCTCATTGCCTATTGGTTCGGGACGGTTCAACTATCGGAAATCCATTTTTCAGGCATTAACACAGCTTCCTACGGCGATCTCTTCTTTTCATTATCGTTCTTGGAAGCGAACCGGATTGAATTCTGGATAAGTGTATTTGCGATGACGATGGTTCTTGTTTTTGAAAATATTGGTCTTGTACACGGGCATGTAGACAGTATCAACCGCCAGGATGCCTATAAAAAGTCGCTGCAGGCGACAAGTGTGTCCGTTCTATTATCAGGCTTATTCGGTTCGAGTCCTACCGTCGCAACAGTAGAAACGGCAGCAGGAATCGCATCAGGAGGCAGGACTGGTCTTACTTCAGTGGTGACGGGCGTGCTATTCATCCTATCACTGTTATTTATACCGGTGATTAAAGTAATCCCTGATAGCGCCATTGCCCCCATCTTGATTATCATTGGCATTTTGATGCTCGGAAACATAAAAAAGCTGAATTTCAGTGATTTAACCGAGAGCATACCTGCAATCATGATCATCACGATCATTCCTTTCACATACAGTATTGCCGATGGAATGGCATTCGGTTTCATCCTATACCCATTCCTGAAGCTTGTAACCGGAAAAGCGAGAGAAGTGTCAGCCCCGATGTATGTGAGTGCCGGAATGTTTATCGTCTATTTCATCATTGGTATGATCGGTTAAAATTCAAAAGAGCGGTTGGAATGAGTTAATTCTTATTCCAACCGCTCTTCTTATTGGTTTTTTCGTCGAAAAAAATGGATTTAATGTGATTTACGCGATGACACATCCATCTTCAAAATGCTATGATATAGAATATTAAAAAAATGATAAATGACAAGCAGCATATTAGAGGATGTGACAGGATGATTATTGAAGGTTTAAAAAGCCATGGTTCAGGAAATGATTTCTTGATAATTGATGAATTGACTACGACCCTGACGTTTACGGAAGAAGAGCGGAAAAATTTCGCGAAGGCCCTATGCAATCGGGAGAGGCTCGGAGCGGATGGTATTTTGTTCGTAATGAAAAGTGAACATGCTGATTGCCGGATGCGTGTCTTTAATGCGGATGGATCGGAAGCCTCGATGTGCGGCAACGGACTTCGCTGTGTTGCACGTTACGCGAACGACGTTCTGGGACTAGATAAAATGATCGTGGAAACCATGAAGGCAAATTTACTAGTCGAAAAAACGGAAGATATTTATGAGGGCATTCCGACTTTCAAGGTGGAAATTTCACCGGTAAGTTTTAATGTGAAGGATCTACCTCTTGTATTGGCTAAAGAACAGCTGCAAAACGAAACATTGCCGGAACTGCATGATACCCTTTTATTTTCGGCATTGGCGGTTCCAAATCCACATTTGATCACACTCGTCGATAGTGATGTTTTACAAAGTGATTTGCAGGAAAAACTTTCAACAAAGGTCAATCAACCGAATGAACTTTTCCCTGATGGTGTCAATGTCAGCTTTGTGAAAGAGTTGGAACCAGGGAGCATTTATGTGCGGACATTCGAACGTGGAGTAGGCTTCACGAATGCATGTGGAACGGCGATGTCGGCTTCTAGCCTAGTAACATGCTCTGTTGGGTTAAACGCGTTGGAAAGTGAAATATCTGTCTACAATAACGGCGGAAAAGTTAAATGCGTGGTCCACCATGATGGAGAAAGCCAAACGTATTCAATTGATTTAATCGGTAATGCAACCTATGAATTCAAAGTATCGATTGAAATGGACTTAGATCAGCCTGAAAAATTTGAAATACTTGAAAAAGAGGATTATGAATTGGAAACAAGCTTATATGCCAAGCTGCAGGATGAAGTGCAAAGTTATTTGAGAACAAAATTATTATGAAATTTTTAAACTGCAGGCGAACTCGAAAAAAACGAGTTTTCCTGCAGTTTTCTTATTTGAAAAAAGTTGCAGTTGATTTCAAAGATCCGTTCACTTTCCGCCGACTGTCTGCCAAGCCTCCTCGGCTAAAAGAACCTGTGGGGTCTCGACTAGCCAGTTATTCTGCAGGAGTGTCACAAATTTCATCCATCCATTAAGGATTACAGGAAAAAACTGAAGGATAAACTAGTCTTAAATAGGATTCGGAATAAGACGAGCCAGCAGTTTTTTCTTTTAATACACTAAGTTGATTGGAACGGAAGGCGCGAGACTCCTCCGGGAAAAGCGAGTCCAAGGGAGACCCCACAGGCGCAAGAGCGCCGAGGAGGCTCCCGGACCGCCCGCGGAAAGCGAGTGCCCTACGTTCCAATCAACGATCAGAATTACTAACCTTCAAAAATAATGTTCGAGTTAATTTCAGAAGTCTGCTCCTTAACCGCTCGACTGTCTGCCAAGTTGCATCAAAGCAAAAACTGCCCGCGGAAAGCGAGTTTCTAGAGCAACTTTCCATCTTACCAATTAGTTATTGATCTTTTTTTGTTTTAGGAACGACAATACTTCCAAAAAGGCTGGTCCATTATCCACCAGTCGGTAATCCATAAACGCACACCCGTCCCTTTTTATTCTGTTTGGTATGGTATCAATCGTAAAGTCCTTTAACTGGAGACTTTCGTTCACTTCCTCCCAAAACAAAGGTGTAGCCACACCAGCGAAAGAATTTCCTCGTGGGGAATAAGGAAGAATGATGGTTTTTCCTTCACTATGCTGAACAAAATCCAAGTAAAGTCGATTATGCCGATTTATTTTCATTCTTTCCGTTGTAAAATCATTCGGATTGGAACTTGTTAAATAATCACCTAGAAAGTCAGTGAATATGCGTGTCTCCTGATAAGTAAATCTGTCTTCAGGCAGAGGGATGTGAATTTGCAGTCCTTTGTTACCTGAAGTTTTTACAAAAGCTTTAATCCTTAATGATTCCATCACCTTTTTTATTTCCTGTGCAGCCTTTACCGCGAGAGAGAAATATTCGATGGAAGGAGGATCCAAGTCCAGGACGATTTCGTCGGGTCTTGTTTTACCGGCTTTCTGAAATGGGGCATGAAATTCCAATGCAAGTTGATTACCAAACCAAAGGAGAGTTTCAATGTCGTTACACAGCATATACTCGATATCCTCATCCATGAACGTTTTTATAAAGTCCGGCGCATAATCAGGTTTGTTTTTCTGGAAAAATCTTTCTTTATCCAAAGTTCCATGAGGATAGCGGATTGTGGTTAGAAGCTTATCCTTCAAGAAGGGTAAGAAGAAAGCTGAAACCTCCCGTAAATAATGAAGATATTCTATTTTTACCACCTGTTTACCTTCTGTTTTCCAAAGCGGTTTATCCTTGGAAGTTATTTGTACAGTATCTGGAAATGTATATTGGCCTAGCACGAATTTCTCCCAGGTACATTCGTCGGGAGAAGTTTGTAAAAGCCACTGGGAAAACTGAGGTTCACGCAATTCATTTTCCTCATAAACGTGCAAGAATTGAACTTCAATGCAAATGGATGGATGGATATAAAAAAATTGTGCGTCTTCATCTGATGCATTTTGTTTGATCATTTGATGCAATATACTTTTATCTCTAGCACTCAGTCCATTTTTGACACTCCCGATTTTCGTTACGGCACCTTCTTTGAAAACTGCGAGGGACACGTAGCCATTTTCTTTGTGCAATGCTGTGATGAAACAAGAAACGGTCTTCCAATTTTTTACCTTAATCCAAGATGTAGTACGTCTTCCTTCTTGCCAAGCACCCCGAATTTCCTTGGCGACAATCCCTTCGCCATCTAACAAGGTGACCTTATTCAAGGCTCTTTCCAAAACGTCAAAACTCTCTATTAATTGTATCAAAGCCTTATCGTTGGGATCAGGAGGCATAGGAAGACCGAGTTTTCCCCCCATATTCAACATCAATTCCCTTCGATCCAACATAGGTTTATCTGCTATGTCTTTTCCGCTGATGCGAAGCAGGTCAAACGCTATAAACCGACATGGGGAAAAACGGGCATTTTTTGAAATTAAGGATTCTTTCCCAAGGCGTCCTCGCCACTGTATTTGAAAAAAGTCCGCTTTCGCCTGATTCGTAAGCCAGACCAATTCTCCATCTAATTGAAGCGGGAGATAACCTTCCAGGTCCAGGTCTTTGATGTAAGCAATGATTTCTGGGAATTGAGGTGATAATTCCTTTTCATTTCGACTCGAAATGCTTATGGTATCGGAGTCTATCGTTAAAATAGCCCTAAAGCCGTCATACTTGACTTCATAACGCCAATCATTGGAGTTGGGGGCTTCAGGGTAATAGGTAGGCAGCATCGGTTTCATTTTTGTATTTACCTCCGCAAATAATTGATAACATTATTTTGCCAAAAAAACGAAGTGTTAAAGTTGGCAATTGTTTTTTCGGTTTTTTTTGAACAAAGGGGAATAATAAAATTGTTCTTCTCATCAAAAATAAGTTATGAGGTGACGAATATGCATACGATGTGGAAGGGGAGCATATCATTCGGTTTGGTGAACATTCCGATCAAACTTCATGCTGCAACGGAGGATAAGGATATATCTTTAAGGACGTTGCATAAGGAATGTCATACACCGATTAAATACGAAAAGGTTTGTCCAGTATGCGAGAAAGAAGTGGGGAAGGATGATATAGTCCGCGCTTTTGAGTATACAAAGGGAAAGTTTGTTGTATTGGAAGACAATGAACTAGAACAACTGAAAAAACAAAACGAAGAAAAAGCCGTGGAAATCGTGGATTTCGTTAAAATTGAAGAAATAGATCCTATTTATTTTAACCGGAGTTATTACATGTCCCCAAATGACGGGGGGATAAAAGCTTATTCCCTTTTGAGGCAGGCCCTCAAGGAATCGAATAAGGTTGGGTTGGCAAAAATCATCATTCGCTCCAAAGAACAAATGGCGGTAATCCGAGTCGTTGATAATACCTTGGTTATGGAAACGATTCATTATCCGGATGAAGTCCGCTCCACAGCGGATGTTCCGAATATCCCTGCCAATGATACCATTGTAAAAAAAGAAATCGATACTGCCGTATTATTGATAGATCAATTAACGACTACTTTCGATCCGACAAAATACACCGATGACTATCGAACCGCGTTACTAGAATTGATTGAATCAAAGAAAACGGGACAGACGACGATTACAGCGAAAACAAAAGAACCAGTTTCCAACAATGTAACTGATTTAATGGAGGCATTACAAGCATCCATAGACCGTACAAAACATGATGAACCGGAAAAGAAAAAGACGACCCGGAAGAAAGCGGCACCGAAAAAAAAGAAACAAGCGTAAACAGGAAGCTGAGCGGAAGACGGATGATGTCGCTCGGCTTTCTGCTTGTTTTTGCAAGGAATCAGGCTTCTAATAAGATGAAAAGGTCTTGATAAAGAGGGAAGGAACGTACAAACAGGTGAGTCGATCACGATGCAAGAAACTGAATGGAATTACAGGAAATTAGTGGATATTAACGAAAGCAAAAAAAATTCGCTCCCTAAAGAGCGACAATGAGGAATTCAATCGTGAAAATCAACATATAGGCGAACGGTTGTAGTTTTCGACTATATATTGTGTTCATATTCTACCATATTTAATTCTGAAATAGCAACTAAATTACTGAAACTAACCTATGAATTTTTCTGGAAATCAATGATATTTAGCCCATTAACGCCGCATATGGCCTTTTCATTTCATATACATATAAAAAGGTACTGAATAAAATGGATTTTTAGTATAATTTATACATATAGAACGATATAAATTTAATATGAATGGAAGATGCAAAATGGAAAATGGGAAAATCAAATCACTACATGCGGGGAAGCCGAAACAAGAAATTTTTTCGAATATCGATATCTTTTCAGCCATGGATAAACAAGCACAGGATAATTTGAAAGTGACTAAAGCTGGCATAATCGGTGATGGTGTCGGTAATGTAAAGTTCCATGGAGGTCCTGATCGGGCTTTGTGCTTTTACCCATTTGAGCATTATTCATTATGGAATGAAAAATTCTCTAAAAAGCTGGATATCCCTGCATTCGGTGAAAATTTAACTATAGCGGGAATGAAGGAAGAAACAACGTTTATCGGCGATATTTATCAAATAGGCGATGTGATTGTTCAAATTAACCAAGGGAGGATACCTTGTTCGACCATTTCCCTCTTCAATCAAGAACCTAAGTTTTTGGAACACGTGCTGAAAACGGGTTTCACTGGTTATTTTGCAAGAGTACTTCAAGAAGGAACGATAAATAAACAAAACGAGATTGTGCTGATAGATCGTCTACAAGAAAAAATTTCTGTCCATTACGCAGCAGAGGTCATCCTTCATAAACGGGATGGGCTTGAAGGTGCAAAGGCTTTACTAACACTAGACTCGTTAGCGGAAGACTGGAAACAAAGGATCTTGAAGAGGGTTCAAGCAGCTAAAGATTGAATGATTTTTGCAAAAGTGAAAAAAATGTCGATCAGGTATTGAAATTGACAGACTATTAATGTAAATTAAATATAATCAAATTTTGAAATCTTATGAAAATTATATAAAAGGATCTTATCGAGAGAGGTGGAGGGACTGGCCCGAAGAAACCTCAGCAACCAGCTTACGCAAAGGTGCTAAATCCAGCAAGCAGAGCTTGATAGATGAGGAGAATGTTTCAAAAACCTTCTTCTTTGAGAAGGTTTTTTTTCCTTTTCTCTCATACTCATAGAATACGACAAAAACAGGATTGTTTTTGAGAGAGGGTGTAATGATGAATTTTCGTAAAGAATTAAAAGAAAGAATGCTGGTTGGGGAAGGGGCAATGGGGACCCTGCTTTACTCTAATGGCATTGATCAATGTTATGAGGAATTAAACTGCACGAACCCAGATCAAATAGAGTCCATCCATCGAGCCTATCTGGAAGCTGGAGCAGATATCCTTCAATCGAATACATACGGAGCCAATTTCAATAAATTGAAGCGGTATGGACTTGAAGATGAAGTGAGCAGAATCAATCGCCAGGGAGTCATTCTTGCTAAAAAAGCGGCAAAAGGAAAGGCATACGTCTTCGGCACCATAGGGGCACAGCGGAGTATCAGGAAATCGGATTTAAGCATGGAGGAGATAAAACGGGGTTTTCGTGAACAGCTATACAGTCTGTTGATGGAAAATCCTGATGGGATTCTCCTGGAAACATTTTATGACCTGGAAGAACTGGAAACCGTCCTGCAAATCGTTAAAAATGAAACCGGACTGCCGATTATCGCAAATGTCTCGATGCATGAACTGGGTAATCTTCAAAATGGAATCCATTTAAATGAAGCCTTTCAAAAGCTCGAGCAATTGGGTGCCGATGTGGTTGGTGTGAATTGCCGCCTTGGGCCACATCATATGATTCGGGCCTTGGAAGAAGTGAGTTTGCCAAAGCAAGCATCGATTGCCATTTACCCTAACGCCAGCCTGCCGGATTATGTCGATGGGAGGCTCGTTTATAAAGCTGTCCCGGAATATTTCGGTTCTAGTGCCCTGGAACTTCGTGAGCAAGGCGCCGCGATCATAGGAGGGTGCTGTGGAACGACTCCACTGCATATTCAAGCTGTAAAGCATGCAATTGGAAGTTTGGCTCCCGTGAAAGAGAAATTTACGAAATCCCGTGAAATAGAAGTAATTGAGGTGAACGATAGGGAATTGGAACTTCCCCTTTACGAAAAAGCCAAAACGGAACGGACGATTCTTGTTGAGCTTGATCCACCGAAAAAGCTAGGGATAGAGAGTTTCATGACTGGTGCTGAGGTTTTGAAAAAAGCAGGGGTCGATTCCATTACATTAGCGGATAATTCACTTGCCTCACCAAGGATATCGAATGATGCACTGGCTAATTTACTGAAGAACCAATTAAATATAAATCCGATGGTGCATATAACATGCCGTGATCGAAATTTGATTGGCCTGCAGTCACATTTAATGGGTCTGCAGACGGTAGGGCTGAACGAAATATTGATCATCACCGGAGACCCTTCAAAAATTGGGGACTTCCCGGGTGCCACTTCGGTTTACGATTTATCTTCCTTTGACCTGATAAGTATGGTCAAACAATTTAATGAAGGTCTTTCCTATTCCGGTCAAAGTTTGGGTCAACGGGCAAATTTTAAAATTGCGGCAGCTTTTAATCCCAATGTGAAATATCTGGATAAAGCCGTACTGAGAATGGAAAAGAAGATTGCCTGCGGTGCTCAATCCTTTTTGACACAGCCAATTTATTCCGTAGAGCAAATCGAAGAAGTATATGAAGCGACAAAACATCTGGAAACCCCGATTTTCATCGGTATCATGCCCTTAACAAGCACCCGGAACGCCGAATTCATCCATAATGAGATCCCAGGCATCAAATTGCCTGATAATGTTAGAAGGGCCATGGCTCTAGCGGGGGATGACCCTGTAAAGTCAAGGATTGAAGGGGTGAATATCGCGCGGGAACTGGTGGACGCGGCTAGGGAAAAATTCAAGGGCATATATTTAATCACTCCATTCCTTCGCTATGAAATGACGGCGGAACTAACGAAATATATTAGAAAAGTCGATAGTAAACAGACATCAGAGGTGGCAGTACATGAATAAAAAAGCGATTCAAGATCAGTTAAATTCTAAGATTCTCCTACTTGATGGGGCGATGGGAACGATGCTTCAAGCGGAGAATTTGACAGCAGACGATTTTGGCGGGGAACAATTCGAGGGCTGCAATGAATATTTATCACTGACGCAACCGGAAATCATCCAATCCATTCATGAAAAATATTTAGCAGCGGGCGCAGATATCATAGAAACAAATACCTTTGGAGCGACCAGCATCGTCCTTGAGGAATACCAAATAAGTACGATTGCCTACAAGCTAAATAAAATTTCAGCTGAGCTTGCCGTTAAAGCTTGTGAAAAATATTCCAATGATGAATGGCCAAGATATGTAGCTGGCTCGATGGGCCCCACTACAAAAACGCTTTCCGTAACGGGCGGGACGACTTTTGATGTTTTAACAGATTCTTATGAAGAGCAGGCACTGGGTCTCTTGGATGGCGGGGTAGACTTGCTGTTGGTGGAAACCTGTCAGGATATGCTTAATGTCAAGGCTGCCTTTTCTGGAATCAAAGCAGCATTCGCTAAAACGGGAAAAGATGTGCCTGTCATCATATCAGGAACAATCGAACCGATGGGCACGACACTTGCCGGCCAGTCCATAGAAGCTTTTTATTTATCGGTTGAACATATGAAGCCCGTAGCTGTCGGCCTTAATTGTGCTACAGGGCCGGAATTCAT
This sequence comes from Peribacillus sp. AS_2, assembly GCF_026891895.1. Classification (NCBI taxonomy): domain Bacteria; kingdom Bacillati; phylum Bacillota; class Bacilli; order Caryophanales; family Bacillaceae; genus Peribacillus; species Peribacillus sp. AS_2. Next base: position 171,376 of record NZ_JAPTGA010000002.1, on the reverse strand, counting down.
GATAGACCATATCAGGACACTTGCAGATATATCAAATAGCGCCATCAGCTGTTATCCGAATGCCGGGCTCCCTGATGAAGAAGGCCACTATCATGAATCACCTACATCCCTGGCAGAGAAAATGAAGCAATTTGCCGAAAAGGGATGGGTCAATATCATTGGCGGATGTTGTGGCACGACACCAGAACATATTAAAGAACTTTCCAGGGTACTCGAAGGCATGAAGCCCCGTACAATTATGGAGGCTGCTCATGGTCATGCCGTATCAGGGATAGAGCCGCTAATTTATGATGATTCAATGCGTCCTTTATTCGTAGGGGAGAGAACGAATGTTATCGGTTCCCGAAAATTCAAGGAGCTGATACGTGGAAAGCATTACGAGCCAGCTGCCGAAATTGCACGTAACCAGGTAAAGAAAGGCGCCCATGTCATTGATATCTGTCTTGCCGATCCTGATGGGGATGAGCTTGGCGACATGAAGGAATTTGTAGAAGAGGTCGTCAAAAAAGTGAAAGTCCCATTGGTCATCGACACTACGGATGAAGTCGTACTTGAACAAGCATTAAAACATTCACAAGGAAAATCGATCATAAATTCCATAAACCTTGAAGATGGTGAAGAGCGCTTTGAAAAAATAGTACCCTTAGTCCATCAATATGGTGCTGCCGTTGTGGTAGGAACCATTGATGAAATTGGGATGGCCGTCGATGCTGAACGAAAATTGGAAGTGGCTACGCGGTCTGTGGATTTGCTCGTCAATAAGTACGGTCTAAACAAAAATGACATCATTTTTGATCCGCTGGTATTTCCTGTAGGCACCGGGGATGAACAATATATTGGATCTGCATTGGAGACGGTGAATGGAATAAAGGCGATTAAAGAAAAGTTTCCGGAATGTCTAACGATACTTGGAATTTCCAACGTTTCTTTCGGTCTGCCGGCGAGGGGAAGGGAAATATTAAATGCCGTTTTCCTTTACCATTGTACAAAAGCGGGTCTCGATTATGCTATCGTGAATACAGAAAAACTTGAACGTTTCGCCTTGATACCGGAAGAGGAAGTGAAATTGGCGGAGGCACTCCTGTTTGAAACATCAACTGAAACTTTAGCGATTTTTACCGAATTTTATCGTGGAAAAAAAGCGGAGAAGAAGGATGATGGTGTGATCCTGCCATTGGACGAACGTCTTGGTAACTATATTATCGAAGGAACGAAAGAAGGATTGATTGATGATTTAAATGAAGCGATAGAGCGCGGTGATACCCCATTGGAAATCATCAATGGACCATTGATGGATGGGATGAGTGAAGTGGGGCGGCTGTTCAATGACAACCAACTTATTGTCGCAGAGGTGCTTCAAAGTGCAGAAGCGATGAAGGCTGCTGTAGCTCACCTTGAACCACTTATGGAAAACGCTGAAGATAGTGCTAAGAAAGGGAAAATCCTGTTGGCGACCGTCAAGGGAGATGTGCATGATATCGGGAAAAACCTAGTGGATATCATCCTTTCCAATAACGGCTATGAAGTCATTGATTTGGGAATAAAGGTCGCACCGCAACAAATCATTGAAGAGGTTCGAAAACATGAGCCAACCATCATTGGCCTATCTGGGCTACTTGTCAAATCTGCACAGCAAATGGTTTTAACCGCGCAAGATTTAAGGCAAGCGGGAATAGATACCCCAATTTTAGTTGGAGGGGCAGCATTATCCCGTAAATTCACCGATTTTAAAATTTCACCTGAATATGAAGGGCCGGTTTTATATTCTAAAGATGCAATGGATGGTTTGGCGGTAACGAATATTTTACATGACGCCGACAAAAAAGTGGTGTACTTGGAAGAGTTGGTCGAGAAACGAGAAAGATCGAAAGCGAATGCCGCCATTGCTGCCACGTTGGAAAAACCTGTTCGTAAGCAGTCCACAGCGGCTCCTTTAAGCGATGTTCCTGTTCAAACACCGCGTGACATCAAACGACACGTCCTGAAAAACTATCCATTGGATGTCGTCCAGCCATATATAAATAGGCAAATGCTGATTGGTCATCATTTGGGGTTAAAAGGCAAAGTTACCGAATTGCTTAAGCAAGGGAATGAAAAAGCAGTGCAGCTCAATGATCTCGTAGACGAATTGATCGAATTCCTAAAGACGGAACCGGATTATGGTTTGAATGCAGTTTATCAATTTTTCCCTGCTCAAAGCGAAGGAGATAAGCTATTTATATACAACCCGGACAATCATCATGAGGTTTTGGAAACTTTCGAATTCCCCCGGCAAGATACGAATCCGAATCTTTGTTTAGCGGACTTCGCAAAACCGATTTCCTCCGGGCAAATGGATTATGTTGGTTTCTTCTTGGTCACTGCCGGAAAAGGAATCAGAAAATGGGCAGAAAAACTGAAACTTGAAGGTGATTTCTTGAAAAATCACGCCCTTCAATCACTTGCTCTTGAAACAGCTGAAGGGTTCGCGGAAAGAATTCATCAATTAATGCGGGATGATTTAGGTATAAGCGATCCGATTGATATGTCAATGAAAGAGCGGTTTGCAGCTAAGTACACCGGGCAAAGGTTTTCATTTGGTTATCCTGCTTGTCCTAATCTGGAAGACCAGGAGAAGCTATTCCGCCTGTTGCAACCTCAAGATATTGGCGTGGAATTGACTGAAGGATGCATGATGGAACCAGAGGCTTCCGTTTCAGCCATTGTTTTTGCACATCCTGAAGCCCGTTACTTTAATGTCAATCGATAACTTCATTTAATAAAGGCAGCGGTATTTTTTACCGCTGCCTTATTGCGCATGAAACCCCTTAACTGGTACACCTTAATGGTCAAAAGGAAGGGGATGCAGCACCTATGAAGAAGATGCTAAAATTAATTCTTGCCATGGCGAGTTCTCTCATTATTATTTTGTCTGATGTGGATGTGCAAAACATTCAAGTACATGCAGTTATTCCCGAAGAGATGACCCCGTTGCTAAAAAGTAAGGCGAATCAGAAAATCGCCTATTTGACCTTCGATGACGGACCATCCTTGAATACCATGGAGATATTGAATATTTTGGACCGCTATCATGTTAAGGCCACATTTTTCGTTAAAGGTAACGAAGAACCATACGCAAAGAATTGTTATCAGGAAATGATATCCCGCGGTCATTCGATCGCCCTTCATTCTTATACACATGATTATTCCATCGTTTATCGGTCGACTGAGAGTTTCTTTCAAGATTTGAATAGGCTTGAAACCATGCTGCAAGAGGAATATGGGATAAAAAGCCGTATTGTGCGCCTTCCTGGCGGCTCGAATAATCGGCTGCGGCATCAGGCGTCAACGAAACCAATCATCAATGGAATCCTTCAACAACTAAAGGAAAAAGGGTATATTTATTTTGATTGGTCAATTGACTCGACAGATGGCTTCAGTCCGTCAATAAGTGAACAACAAATCATTTCTGCTGTACAAAAAGGGACGAAAAATCAAAAGCATGTTAATATCTTATTGCATGATATCAATAGTATGAAAAATACAGTGAAAGCGTTGCCTGATATAATTGAATTCCTTAAAAAAGAAGGATATACCTTTGATACTATTGATGAGACTACGCCGAAAATGCAATTTAATTGATGAACACATTGTTTAACTATAGTAAATTAAGGTATAGGATATTGAGATTACAATGCGAAAGGATTTATCGTCTCTATGATGCCATCATTGTTTTTATCACATGGAACACCGTTATTAGCGTTGGAAAAGAATAGCTATACTCTTTTTTTGAAGGAGTATATGCAAACTATGAAGAAACCTGCTGCCATCGTTATTTTGTCAGCACATTGGGAAAATGAAGATCAAATGATTTCTGCAGTGGGGAAGCATGAAGTCATTTACGATTTTGCTGGATTTCCTGAAGAAGTATTTCAGATAACATATCCTGCGAGGGGATGCCTGGAGCTGTCAGATCGAATTTTAACCTTATTGTCCAGGATAGATGTATTGGGGGAACTTGATGAAAGGCGCCCCCTGGATCATGGAGCATGGGGGCTTTTGCATATCATGTACCCAGAAGCTGATATCCCGACCGTATCTATGTCCATTAGTCCTTCGCTGCCATTGGACAAGCAGTATGAAATTGGGAAAGCATTGAGGGAATTAAAGGAAAATAATGTCCTGATCATAGGAAGCGGTGGAATTGTCCATAATTTCACACATATTCAGGAAGATATGCATGTTGCAGAGGGATGGGCAATCGAGTTTGAGAACTGGGTCGAAGAAAAAATCATGAAATGGGATTTGCAATCTTTGTTCAATTATGAAAATATCGCCCCTTACAGTACAGAGGCTGTGCCTTCCAAAGAGCATTTCATTCCATTGGTCATCGCAATGGGCTCAGGGGATGACAATAAAAAAGCGGCTTTACTGCACAGAAGCTTTCAATATGGCAATCTAAGTTTAACAGCTTGGAAGTTTGAGTGAGCTGAAAGGGTTTTCAAACTAGTTAAATTTACCTGAAAAATAATCATTATACAAAAATACAAAAATCTTTTTTTAGCGAAAAAAAGACTTAAATGAGCAAAAAAGACAGTTAAAAGCGATTTTTGACGAATTAAGCAGAAATATAGTTGAAAAAAGGTTGTATAAAGTGGTTTAACCTTTGGATATTTCGACAAAAACATGTTAATATAACATCTGAAAACGTTTTATCCTTTAAAATTTTATTATTCAATAACCAAGTTATTTATTATATATCTTATATATATCCTATATTTGGGGAAAATTAGAAGAAAGAAATTTGGGGATGGATAAAACGGAATGAAAAAAATTATGAGAAAAATTTGGGGGTTTACAAAATGACCATCAATGATTCTAAGGTATTAGACCACTGGAAAGCTTTTTCGGGTCCAAACCTTGGGTATGTCATGGAGCAATACGATTTATTTCTAGCCAACCCGGAAGAAGTGGATCCGGAACTGAAAAACTTTTTTGAAGTAGCAGGTCCTCCTTCATTCGATGTATCGGCAGAAACAACGACTGTAAGTGCATCAACTGTACAAACTGGAGAAGTTCTTCCAATGAAGAAAATTATGTCTGCAGTGAAGTTAGCTGAAAATATCCGTGCATACGGGCATCTTGCTGCAAATATTTATCCTTTAAAAGAAGAAGCTCTGGACACTGAACAAATTCACTTTGAAAAATATGGCTTGACTGCAGATGATTTAAGGAAAATACCGGCTGACTTTATTTGTCCGGAATCACCTGAAGACGTGAAAGACGGATACGAAGCCGTACAATACCTAAAACAACTCTATACAAAAACGATAGCCTTTGAATTTCATCATGTTAATGACTTGGATGAAAAGCAATGGCTTACTGATATGGTCGAATCTGGAAGCATGTTCCCGGAAGTGGGAAAAGAGAAAAAAGAACTATTACTTAAACGATTGAATGAAGTAGAAGGTTTCGAGAAATTCCTTCACCGCACATATGTAGGGCAAAAACGTTTCTCAATTGAGGGACTGGATGCTATGGTTCCGATTTTAGATGAAATGATTTCACAAACTGTCCAAAACGGAACGGGTAATGTGAATATTGCCATGGCTCACCGTGGACGTTTGAATGTGCTTGCACATGTATTAGGAAAGCCTTATGAGGTCATTTTCTCTGAATTCCAACATTCACCGAATAAAGATTTGGTTCCTTCCGAGGGTTCAACAGGCATTAACAATGGATGGACAGGTGATGTTAAATACCATTTAGGTCTGGATAAACAGATTACTAAAGCTAATATACAAAAAGCAAGGATTACACTTGCCAATAACCCAAGTCACTTGGAAGTAGTCGGTCCAATCGTGGAAGGGTATTCTCGTGCGGCTCAAGAAGACCGTACAGAAAAAGGATTCCCTGTGCAAGACATTTCCAAATCTCTTGCAATCCTGATTCATGGTGATGCTGCATTCCCAGGTGAAGGAATTGTACCTGAAACGTTTAACTTAAGCCGTTTACGCGGTTATCAAGTTGGCGGCGCAATCCATATCATCGCTAATAACATGATCGGTTTTACAACGGAAAGTGAAGATTCACGTTCAACCTTATATGCTAGTGATTTGGCAAAAGGCTTCGAAGTGCCGATCGTGCATGTAAATGCAGATGATCCAGAAGCATGTATGGCTGCTGTGAACCTTGCTAACCTATATCGTGAAAAATACAACAAGGATTTCTTGATCGACCTGATCGGTTACAGACGTTTCGGCCATAACGAAATGGATGAGCCATTGGTGACTCAACCTGAAATGTATGCATTAATCCATAAGCATCCAACCGTAAAAGAGCTTTATGGGAAAAAACTTATTGAATCAGGCGAGTTCACTGAAGCTGAAGTTAAAGCGATTGCTGAGCAAGTGGATACAAGGCTTGCGGATGCATATGCGAAAATTTCCGGAAATAAACCGGAAGCTTCCAAAGAGTGTAATCCTCCAGGGATTATTGAAAAAGGACTTCCAGCCATTGAAACGGCAGTTCCGAAACAAGAACTTGTTACAATTAACGAAGAGCTTGTTAAATGGCCGGAAGGATTCACCCCTAATAAAAAATTAGGAAAGATCTTATCACGTCGCTTGGATTCCTTTGGTCCTGACGGAAAAATCGATTGGGCACATGCCGAGACATTGGCTTTTGCATCGATTTTAAGTGACGGCACGCCAATCCGTTTGACAGGACAAGATTCAGAGCGTGGAACATTCGCACAACGTAATATCATGTTACATGATAGTGTTAATGGAAAAACATATTCACCACTTCACACACTTGAAACTGCCAAAGCTTCATTCGCTGTTCATAACAGCCCGCTTACGGAAACGGCAGTTCTGGCTTATGAATATGGGTATAACGTTTTTGCACCTGAGACACTTGTATTATGGGAAGGCCAATTCGGTGACTTCGCTAATACAGCACAAGTGATCTTTGACCAATTCATCGCTGCTGGCCGTGCAAAATGGGGTCAAAAATCAGGTCTTGTCATGCTGCTTCCACACGGTTATGAAGGACAAGGGCCAGAGCACTCAAGTGCACGACTGGAGCGCTTCCTTCAATTAGCAGCTGAAAACAACTGGACAGTTGCTAACTTAAGTTCGGCAGCTCAATACTTCCATATCCTTAGAAGACAAGCTAAGATTTTGGATCAAGAACAAGTACGTCCGCTTGTCATCATGACACCGAAGAGTATGCTTCGTAATCAGGTGATGGCTTCTACAACAGAAGAATTCAGTGAAGGCGCGTTTGAATCATTCGTAGAAACCAAAACTTTGGGTAAAAAACCTAAATCGGTTGAACGCATTGTTTTTGCAACAGGTAAATTGGCGGTTGAACTTCGTGAAAAAGCGGCAACCGAAAAAAATACGGATTGGTTGCAAATCATCAGTATCGAAGAAATTTATCCATTCCCATTCACTGGAGTTCAAGAAGCCCTGAAAAAATATACAAATCTTAAAGAAATCTTCTGGGCTCAAGAAGAACCTAAAAACATGGGTGCTTGGACATTTGTTGAACCTCGCCTAAATGCAGCGGCTCCTGGCAATCTTTCAGTAACATATATAGGAAGGAAGCGCAGATCAAGCCCGGCTGAGGGAGATCCACTTGTCCATAAAAATGAACAACAACGGATTATGACTCAAGCAATTACACGCAATAATGAGGGGGAGAAATAAAATGGCTGAAGTAAAAGTACCTGAATTAGCAGAATCAATTTCTGAAGGATCTATTGCGCAATGGTTAAAACAACCCGGTGATCACGTTGAAAAAGGAGAATATGTCCTTGAACTTGAAACGGATAAAGTGAACGTTGAAATCATTTCAGATTATACTGGTACACTTTCTGAACATTTAGCAGAAGAAGGCGATACTGTCCAAGTCGGACAGGCTATCGCCATCGTTGATGAAAATGGATCAGCTGCAGCAGCTCCAAAAGCGGAAGCTCCTAAGGTTGAAGAAGCTAAAGCAGAACCAGTTAAGGCTGAACAAGCGGCTCCTGCTAAAGAGGCTCCTAAAGCAGAAGCGAAAGAATCATCATCCACTCAACAAGTTATTGCATCACCAGCTGCAAGGAAATTGGCTCGTGAAAAAGGAATTGACTTGACTCAGGTGCCTGTAGCAGATCCACTAGGTCGTGTACGTGTACAAGACGTAGAAGCAGCAAGTAATGCACCTGCAGCTCCGGCAGCACCTGCGGCAGCTCCAAAACAAGCTCCTGCAGCTAAACAAGCAGCAGCTCCTGTTGAAGTGAATGATGACCGCATTGAAGTGGTTAAAATGACACGCCGTCGTCAAACCATTGCCAAACGTCTAGTTCAAGTACAATCAGAAGCAGCCATGCTTACAACTTTTAACGAAGTCGATCTTTCTGCAGTCATGGAATTGCGTAACCGCCATAAGGATTCTTTCGTGAAAACAAATGATGTTAAACTTGGTTTCATGTCATTCTTCACTAAAGCCGTCATTGGCGCATTGAAAAAATATCCGTTATTGAATGCTGAAATCCAAGGCGACCATATCCTGAAAAAGAACTTTTATGATATCGGTGTAGCAGTATCCACTGATGAAGGTCTTGTCGTTCCGGTTGTAAGGGATGCTGACCGCAAAAGCTTTGCTGAAATCGAGAAGAACATTTCAGATTTAGCTGTTAAAGCGCGTAACAACAAACTGGGACTTTCAGATTTATCAGGTGGTACTTTTACCATCACTAACGGAGGGACTTTCGGTTCCCTATTATCAACACCAATATTGAATGCCCCTCAAGTTGGGATTTTGGGCATGCATACAATCAAGACTCGTCCAATCGCTGTTGGAGACCAAATCGAAAACAGACCAATGATGTACCTTGCATTATCTTATGATCACCGTATCGTAGACGGAAAAGAAGCTGTTGGTTTCTTGGTGGCCATCAAAGATATGCTTGAAGATCCAGAACAACTTTTACTTCAAGGCTAATAAAATAATACTACCCCCCTGTCATCTTGACATGGGGGTTTTTTTTGTTGAACAAGAAAGGATATTTTCATAGAAAAAAAGATAATGAAATTCAAGAAAGTTCATCTCTAATAAAAATGAATGTTTTTGAATGTATTTTTGGATGAATTTGATTATTTTTAAACGTTTATGATTGATTATTCTTTCATTTTCATATATGATGATGATATTAAAGTGAGGTGGGCGAATTGTTGACAACGGAAAGGCATCAGTTCATCTTATCGATCCTTAAAGAACAAGGAACGGTAAAGCTGCAGGAGCTTGTAGATCAGTTACAAGCCTCGGAGTCGACCATTCGGAGAGATTTAGTGCAACTCGAAGAAATGAAGCTCTTGAAACGCGTGCATGGCGGGGCCTCTTTACTGCAAAGAAAAGGCCTTGAGCCAACAACTATGGAAAAGCAATACAAAGCAAGAGCTGAAAAACAACTTATAGCAAAGCTGGCTGCTTCATTCACAGAGAAAAATGATTGTATATATCTTGATGCAGGTACGACAACTGCCGAAATGATTCCTTATTTAAAGGATAAAAATATAACGGTGCTGACAAATGGTCTTATGCATATTCCCAAACTCATCGAATTGGAAATCAAAACAGTGTTAGTTGGCGGAACGATAAAGTTTTCGACAAATGCGATTATAGGAAGTAATGCTGTACAGTTTTTGAATGAATACCGTTTTGATAAATGTTTCTTGGGAATGAACGGCATCCATCAAGAATTGGGTTTCACAACTCCAGACCCTGAGGAAGCCCTGCTGAAGAAGATGGCATTACGTCTCTCTAACGAGACCTACGTGCTTGCTGACAGTTCAAAACTTAATGAAGCTACTTTCGCCAAGGTGGCAGATGTAAGCGATGCCATTATCCTTACTGACAGCAATGATGAAGAGGCTGTTGCTCACCTTCAAAAAAATCCAAAGGTAAAGGTCGTGACCATTTAATGATTTATACAGTGACACTCAATCCATCCATCGATTACCTGGTCGAAGTGGAGAGCTTTCAAATGGGCAAGGTGAATCGAACCAGTTATGATGCAAAATTCCCTGGAGGGAAAGGGATCAATGTTTCCCGTGTGCTAAAAAGGCTGGGAAATAGTACAACAGCGTTAGGATTCATCGGTGGACAAACAGGTGAATTTGTAAAAAGGTTTTTAAGACAGGAAGAGATTTTCACGGACTTTACAGAAATAGCTGGAGATACAAGAATTAACATTAAATTGAAAACAGGGCTTGAGACCGAAATAAATAGCCAAGGGCCAGTCATTTCAAAAGGGAATTATCAACAATTATTTAGTCAGATTGAACAGTTGAACAATAATGATATCCTCATTTTGTCAGGAAGCATCCCTCCAAGCGTTCCTTCGGATGTATACGAAGCCATGGCAAGGTCTTGTACCCATAATGGCATTAAAGTGGTGGTGGATACGAGTGGCAAGGAATTACTGAATGTCCTTCCACACCGGCCATTTTTAATAAAGCCCAATCATCATGAGCTGGGTGAGCTTTTTTTCACCGAAATAAGTAACATTGATGATGCTAGGGAATATGGCGCTAAATTGGTTGAAGCAGGAGCACAAAACGTTATTGTTTCAATGGCGGGACAGGGTGCCGTGCTTTGCTCGGGTGGAGAATCATATTCCGCAAATGTTCCAAAAGGGAACGTCATCAACTCAGTGGGTGCCGGTGATTCCATGGTCGCAGGTTTCATCGGGACATATGAAAGGACAGGGGATATTCTATCTGCTTTCCGCTTCAGTCTTGCGGCAGGAAGTGCTACAGCCTTTTCATCCGATCTCGGTACATTGGATAAAATTGAAGAGTTATTACCGCAAATTGCTATCAATCAACTATCAGGAGGCTGACTCTATGAAAATTACAGACTTGTTAAAATTGGATACAATCATAATCAATCTGCAAAGTGTTACAAAGCAAGCAGTCATTGATGAACTATCAGGAAAGTTAGCCGAGGCAGACAGGTTAAATGATCTGGATGGTTTCAAAGCTGCCATCTTAAAACGTGAAGAACAAAGCACAACCGGGATTGGTGAAGGGATAGCCATACCGCATGCAAAAACAAATGCTGTAAAGATACCTGCCATCTGTTTCGGCAAATCGGTCAGTGGTGTGGATTATGAATCGCTTGATGGACAGCCGGCCCATTTGTTCTTTATGATTGCAGCCAGTGAAGGAGCGAATGCAGATCACTTGGAAACTCTTTCCAGGCTTTCTTCGTTACTGATGGATGATAAATTCAGGGCCCGATTGATTTCTGCTTCTTCTGGTGAGGAAGTGTTGGAGATAATCAATCAAAAAGAAATGGAAGCTTATGAAGAAGAAAGTGAAGAAAAGCAATTGAGTAATAGCGCCAGCAGTAACGATAAAGGAGGTAAAATCCTTGCCGTTACAGCTTGTCCAACAGGAATTGCCCATACTTATATGGCTGCAGATGCGTTAAAGGCTAAAGCGAAGGAAATGGGAATCGATTTCAAAGTGGAAACAAATGGTTCCACAGGTATTAAAAATGGTTTAACCGCCGCAGAAATTGAAGAGGCGGATGCCATTATTGTTGCGGCTGATAAGCAGGTGGAAATGGAGCGTTTTAATGGAAAACATGTCATTATTGTCCCTGTTGCCCAGGGGATCCGGAAGACCGAGGAACTGTTAACCAGAGCCATGAATCAGGATGCACCTGTTTACAAAGGAACTGGAAATGGTAAAAGTGATGAAGGTGATTCAGCTAAGGGAGGATTGGGGATTTACAAGCACTTAATGAATGGTGTAAGTAATATGCTTCCATTTGTCGTCGGGGGCGGAATCTTGATTGCGCTTTCTTTCTTTTTTGGAATCGAGGCAGCCGATCCGGCAAGTCCGGATTATAATCCCATTGCCAAAGCACTAAGTGATATTGGCGGGGGAAATGGTGCCTTCTTCTTGCTTATCCCAGTACTCGCTGGATTCATTGCTTCAAGTATAGCCGACCGTCCAGGTTTTGCCCCTGGTATGGTAGGTGGATTATTGGCAGCACAGGCTAATGCCGGTTTTCTTGGCGGACTGATCGCCGGTTTCCTTGCAGGTTATGTCGTCTTACTATTAAGAAAATTGTTTTCCAAGTTACCGCAAACACTTGATGGCATTAAACCGGTTTTACTCTATCCTGTATTCGGAATGTTAATTACAGGGTTTATCATGATATTTCTCGTAAATGAACCAGTAACAGCAATTAACACGGGCCTGACTAATTGGCTGCAGGGCTTATCCGGCACGAACGCAATATTCCTCGGCTTGATTCTTGGGGGCATGATGGCTGTGGATATGGGAGGCCCCTTAAATAAAGCGGCATTCACTTTTGGGATTGCAGCCATTGAAGCATCAAGTTTCGGACCGCATGCTGCAGTTATGGCTGGTGGAATGGTTCCTCCTCTTGGAATCGCACTTGCAACTACATTCTTTAAAAGTAAATTCAGTGAAATGGAAAGGAAATCCGGCTTCACTAATTACTTCATGGGTGCTTCGTTCATTACAGAGGGAGCGATTCCTTTTGCGGCGGCGGATCCATTGCGGGTTATTGTCAGCAGTGTTATTGGATCAGCGACGGCAGGAGCGCTGTCAATGGCTTTTGGTGTAACATTGCCAGCGCCGCATGGGGGTATATTCGTCATCCCTCTAGTCAACCATCCTTTCCGCTATTTGCTGGCGATTTTAATAGGAGCCCTCATTACCGCTTTAATATTGGGAATCTGGAAAAAGAAACAAAAATAATATACTACAAAAGCGGGTCCGAGATAAATGGACCCGCTTTTTATTATTCCCATTCCAATATTTCGATCCGGCCGAAGGAATCGGTTAAATATATACGGTTGCACCGGGCAACCTCCCATCTACTGTAAAAGAAAAATGCTTAGTTATTAAAATGTTGTTTAAATTCGTTGAGATTTTCAACTTCAAGTGCTGGATGCGCTTTTTTTTTGCGTAATGAAATGATCCTCCGTTCCGACATGAATCTTGATCGATCCCGATTCGAACCATAACCCGCCATTGGAACTTAATGACAGAGGCTTTTTCACTTCCCGGAACATTAGTATCTCAGTGAAAAACTTCCTTGATTGGTCCTCGGTATTAGGAGATGCTAATTGGTAATGGTCGATTGACTTAAAAAGGAAGTTCATTTTGCAACGCCTTCCAATTCCTTATATATCCAATTTTAAAATAAGGCTCTTTTCGTAAAGGTTGTTGTTTTTAAAACGACTCTATTTAAGGTTGATTGGAGCGGAAGTGCGAGACTCCTGCGGGAGCAGCGGGACAGGTGAGACCCCACAGGCGTTTACGCCGAGGAGGCTCACCGCCCGCACCAAGGAAAGCGAGCATCTGGAGGGAAAGCAACCACACCGCACAAAGTATGCGAAAACAGCCTAAAATAAAAAGATCAATAGGGATGTTTTTTTTTGATTGTCATCGATAAAATCTCCTATGTTTTAGTTGTGCATGGTTTAAGAAAGCATGAATATTTATGTTTATGGGTAAAGGAGTATTAAAATGAATAAAAGGAGTGAATGTACATGCTGAAGAAAAATACCTTAAAAACGGTGAAAAGGGATGATATGATTGATGTTACGACAGAAGTACAGGCATTCATCAAGGAAAAGGGGATTCAAGAGGGTGTAGCTCTTATATATTGTCCACATACGACTGCAGGGATCACGATCAATGAAAATGCTGACCCCGATGTCAAAAAGGATATATTGAGGAGATTGGATGAGCAATACCCATGGAATCATACATTGGATTTACATATGGAAGGAAACACGGCTGCCCATTTGAAATCAAGTACGGTTGGTTCTTCACAACAGGTGATCATCCATAAAGGGAGCTTAGTCCTTGGTACTTGGCAGGGTGTGTATTTTTGTGAATTCGATGGTCCAAGAGAAAGGCAATATTTTATTAAATTATGTGTCGACCAGTAAAATGGAAGGTTCAGCATGGATGAAGTGGGAGGAAGCGGAGTGGACGATGTTCGGATTGAAGGTAGCAAAGTCATATTGAGGAATGTAAAACAAGCCGATTTAAAACGTTTATGGAGCCTGAAATATGGCGAAACCGATCCGGAATGGAAAAAATGGGATGCACCTTATCTCCCTCTTGAACTCATTGATTTCCATACGTTTATCGAAAGAGAAACGAAGCATAAAACCTATGATGAAAAAATCGGGACTTACTCCGAGCTATTAATGGAAAAAAACGATCAAATTATAGGATCTGTTGTATATTACTGGGAACATGAACCTTCACGCTGGCTTGAAATCGGAATTACTATTTTTGATCCCCAGTTTTGGAATGGCGGTCATGGGACAGAAGCATTAATGATGTTCAGTGGGTATTTATTCGAAAACCTGGAGATTGAGCGGGTTGGACTTACAACTTGGTCAGGTAATGAACGTATGATCGCAGTTGGGAAAAAGGTAGGAATGCAAGTAGAGGGAAGAATGAGAAAATGCCGCTATCATGATGGTTATTATTATGATTCAATCAGAATGGGAATGCTGCGGGAAGAGTGGGAATCATTAAAATTCCGTAGGTAAATGGAAACGTGAAAATATTTCCTTCATTTCCTTGGAAAAAATTTAGCACTGTTTTCTCCCATATGGTCTGTTATCCTAGGAAGATGCTTAACGAGGAGGTAACAGGATGAAATTATCAGTATTAATATCCGTGATAATGACTCTAAGTGTCATCGTACTTGGTATAGCTTTTCCTAAGGGTACGACAAGTGAAGCTTCTGATGGGGCAACCAAACATGTCATTAAACAAGGTGAATCGATATGGGATATTGCAAAGCAGTACGGTGTTCCAATCGGTAAGTTAAAAGAAGTCAATCATAACGTAAATAATGTTGCCGAACCTGGTAAAACATTGATTATTCCGCATGTAATGAATGATAAAGATAAAGAATTATTAGCTAGGCTTGTGCATGCAGAAGCCAAAGGGGAACCATACAGAGGCAAGGTCGAGGTAGCGGGAGTTGTTTTGAATCGCCTTGATAGCAATGAATTCCCTGATACGGTCCGGGAAGTGATTTATCAAAAAAACCAATTCTCGCCTGTTGGTGATGGCAGTATAAACAAACCGGCAGGAAAGGATGCCAAGAGAGCTGTCAATGAAGCATTGGCTATTCATGGCTACACAAATGATGCCTTGTATTTTTGGAATCCAAGTATTTCGGACAGCGAATGGATGAAACAATTAGAGGTAATAAAAATTATCGGTGGGCACCATTTTGCCATCTAAACTGCATCTTAAGAACCGGTTTTCCAAATGGGAGACCGGTTCTTTTTTTTAGAAAACCGTTAAATGATATCAGCCCACATTTCGCGGGGATTCAGCTCATAAATGCTGTTTTCGCGGTACATGATGCTTCCGATAATGAGTTCACGTCTTATCGTTGCATAATCATCATGGAAAGACTGGATGAATTCATTCAGTTCTTTTTCTGGATATTTACGTCCCTTTTCCAGAAGGCTTCCAATATGATGAAGAACGATCATTTTCTTTTTTCTTTGTGCTGGTATAGTTTTTAGTCGACCATCTGGAGTATAAAAGTTGTCAAGGATCTTTTTATGTTCTAAAATCAGCTTTTGATTTTCCATTTTACTGAAGTCCCCCTTAGTTGAAACCATTTTAGGCAATGCTGACGAATAATGCTTCAGGACATCTTCATTCAAAAAATAATAGACCGTATTTTTTTCCCTCCGGTCCTTCACTAAATTAATGTCTTTCAATTTCGATAAATGGTGTGAGATGGTCGGAGCCGTCAATTTTAGTATACCTGCAAGTGCCTGTCCGTGTTTTGGACCGTTTGCCAGGATGGATATTATCCTGATCCTTGTCACATCACCAATCGTCTTGTGGAAAGCGACCAATTTTTCTAATTGCACTTTATCCCCCCTTATAATTAGATTAACATCTAATTAGATAATAATCTAATTAGTGGCAGTTAATCAAGTTACTATTCACTTTTCTATATTGCTTGGAAGATCTGATGTATACTTTAGGGGAATACTAAAAAAATTAATCCGGAATTAAGGAGCTGTAACATGGCCAATACTCATGTTTATACAAGAAAAGAAGAAGTGGTCAATGCGATAACCCACGGTGTCGGCGTTTTGTTGAGTATTGCCGCACTTGTGCTTTTAATCATATTCTCAGCCCAAACAGGATCGCCTTGGAATGTAGTCATTTCGGTCATATATGGTGTTTCCATGCTTCTTTTATACGTCTCTTCCACTTTAGTGCATAGTTTTCCAGAAGGTAAAACAAAGGATATTTTTGAAATCTTTGATCATTCAGCCATATATATATTCATTGCAGGAACATACACGCCAATCATGCTTCTTGTGATCAAAGGGTCACTGGGCTGGACACTGCTAGGTATCATTTGGGGAGTTGCAATCATTGGCGTCGTCTTCAAAGCTTTCTATGTGAAAAAATTCCTCTTCCTTTCGACGATCCTTTATATTGCCATGGGGTGGATGATCGTTATCGTTTGGGGACCACTTACAGCTACGATGCCTGCAGCGGGTATCCAGCTACTGATTGCAGGGGGATTGCTTTATACGTTCGGAGCCATCTTTTATGTTTGGCGGGGTTTTCCGTTCCATCACGCGGTTTGGCATGTATTCGTGCTTGGGGGAACTGCCACACACTTTTTTGCGGTATTGTTTTATATCCTTCCACAATGATATCTTGGCCGATTTGATGTATTTGAGGGATTGGTTGAGGTTTTAAATGACCCCCATTAGGAAATAAGTAAGGTATACAAACTAAAGGAGGAAAAAACTAATGGGGAGATCAATCAAAATATTATCAGTGCCGTTTGCCGCTATGCTTGTTTTGGCTGGATGCGGCGAAGAAAAAGATGAAGTGAAAAACCCCCCGGTTCAGGAAAATGAAAATCAAGCTGAAAATAATCCTGAAACAGGCAAGGATAATAATGAAAAACTGCCTTTCACATATAAGGATTTTCAATTAGAAGTGGATTATACCGGCAATGATAACGAATACGAAGCTGAATATGATACAATGGGAGCCCAAACAGAAGCTTCAATCGAGGACAAGCTTAACAAACACGAAGTTCACGGTGATGAAGCAATGAAAGAGTTGACCCCGATTCTAGAAAAATTGACATTCACTAAAGATTCAACAGATGAGGAAGTCATTCAAGAAGTTACAAAAGCTTTTAATTTGAAGGATGGCTATCAAGAATTTGATTTAGAGATCGTTTTCGATGATGGTACGAAAAAAGAATATAAAGTGAGTAATAAGTAACTAAAATCCGTAACGATATTCTGCATGTTTCTGTGTGCCTTCAATAGTTGTCAAATTACTGTTCCTATAGTAAAATGATTACGGTTAGCAAAGGGGATAATATACATTTGCTATTCATATTCGGACTTATGGGGATAGGACCGCAATAAACACTTGCAAAAAAGATTCTTTTTTAAGAGTCTTTTTTTTTTGCAGTATTCTGGAAGTTGAATATAGAAGAAAAGAGAGGATACCACAAGCGGTATCCTCTCTTGATTTACCCATCATTGGGATATTGGTGCATTTTTTTTTGGCAGCATATTAGCCGACGCTAACCTTGAACGGATTGTAATGCCAAGCCAAGATGCAAGGAATGCCTTTAAAACGCCTACGATTATAAATGGTGCAAAACCGCTGGCGAATGCCACTGGCCAAGATAATGAACTCATATATTTTAACCAAACCGTACCGATTACCAAAGTAATTATCATCCCGATTGTATTTGCAACGAAAGCCATTGCAACGGAGAAACGGGTTTTTTCCAATATCAGACCCGTTATGTATACTGTCGGGATATAGGATAATAAATAACCGCCTGTCGGACCGAATATCTTAGCTAGTCCCCCAGACATTTCAGCGAAAACCGGTACTCCCGCTGCCCCTATGAACAGGTATAGTAAAACGGAAGAGGTTCCATAACGTGAACCCAGTATCGTTGCTGCCAGTCCAACAGCTAGAGTCTGTCCTGTAATCGGAACTAAGGGCAGTGGAATGGTAATTTGGGCAAGTATTCCTATAAGTGCTGCAAATAATGCTGTAACCATCATCATTCTTAACTTCTCATGACGCTCCTTCATCGTGTTTCCTCCTAATGTAAACCTGGATATGTAACGAGTTAACATATAAAGAATTTTAATATGTTAAGTAAACACTGTCAATGGTATTATGCATTTTATTTCAATAATGGACCTAGAGAATACAGGGTTTTACTAGGATGAAATTCAAAACTTGGAAAATAAATGAAACTTTTTAAATGCATCAATCGTATGAATGGTAAGCGAAGTAAATGGAGGGGATTATAACCATAGATTATTAATGTTGGTAAAACGCTTATCCTAGGCCATTAAAGTAGTATGCGGCTTGGAAAAATCGAATTTAAAGGATGAAAGAGATGGAGTTATTTGGAGTTCCATTAGAAACAGTCTATTTATATGGATTAATTATATTCGGGGGGTTAACATTCTTATTTATCTTGTTTAATGATATATTTTCCGGCCTTGAATTACCGGATATATTTAATCCTACGCTCATTTTTTGCTTTTTGACCGTGTTTTTTGCGAGTGGTTTTTTACTTGAATCGCTTTCAGGGCTTAATGCTGGATTATGTGCCGGCATTTCCCTCATCATTTCATTTACCATCGTCACTTTACTGAATGTATTTGTTTTGATTCCCATCTCATCAGCGGAAGAAAGTTTGACATTTCATGATAATGACCTGAGAGGAAGGGTCGGCAGGGTTCTCACATCAATCCCCGTTGACGGGTTTGGGGAAGTCCTGATAGAAAGCATCAGTGGAAGTATCGCCAAAACTGCGGCCAGCTATAAGAATGAAGGAATTGTTTCGGATACAAAGGTCTTGATCATCGAAGTTAAAAATGGGGTTATCTATGTTATGCCCCACCAGGATTAAAAAAGTGTAGGAGGTATGGTATGTTTGATTTGATTTGGATAGTTGTCGCCATAGTTGCAGTTTTATTTATCGCACTTATTGCTGTCTTTGTTACGAAATATCGCACGGCTGGTCCTGATGAGGCATTAATCGTGACCGGAAGCTACTTAGGAAGCAAAAATGTTCACATTGACGAATCAGGAAATAAAATTAAAATCGTCCGCGGCGGGGGTGCTTTCGTTCTCCCGGTGTTCCAGCAAGCGGAACCACTAAGCTTATTGTCAAGCAAGCTTGAGGTCTCCACTCCCGAAGTATATACAGAACAGGGAGTTCCGGTCATGGCAGATGGTGTATCGATCATCAAGATTGGCGGTTCAATCACCGATATAGCCACAGCTGCTGAGCAATTCCTTGGTAAATCGAAAGATGACCGTGAACAGGAAGCGCGGGAAGTATTGGAAGGGCATCTTCGTTCCATCCTTGGTTCGATGACCGTCGAGGAAATTTATAAAAACCGTGAAAAGTTTTCCCAGGAAGTACAGAGGGTTGCCTCGCAGGACTTAGCTAAAATGGGACTCATTATCGTATCGTTCACGATTAAAGATGTTCGTGACAAAAATGGATATCTTGAGTCGCTCGGAAAGCCAAGGATTGCACAGGTGAAGAGGGATGCCGATATAGCTACCGCCGATGCAGAGAAAGAAACGCGAATCAAGCGAGCCGAAGCATCGAAGGAAGCTCAGCGTGCCGAACTTGAAAGGGCAACCGATTGTATATCTGATTTGTTGGGGATAAATATAAGGAATCTAATATTCAATATACTTGTACTTATTTTTCCCCAAATTATATGGGTGAAATAAATATATTTCTCTTTTAATGTTGTTAGTTCATTAAAGGATATGTACCAACAAAATCTCGGAACTCTCTATAAATATATACATAAAAATTTTGTGAATAATTATAATATCCTAATCAAACCAAAACCTAATTATGAAAAGGTTTTTTTATTTTGGCGGTTTTTCAAAGATCGTTGCTAACTGAGGGTTTAAAATAAAAACAGAATTTGATCTACAAATCTTGCAGCATCAAACCCGTTAAATGGAAAATGGATGGATGAACTAAAAAAAGCAGCTGTAATAGTTTCGGAACAACATCCCATTCGCAACCAGAGTATTATGATTGGATGAATGCACAGTAAAGTATAGAGAGAAACAGTACTCCATAAAGCAGAGGGCTGTTTTTAATTTCTAGATATAATGTGGTCAAATTATCCAATTTATATTATAATAAATTAAATCCTTGGGGGTGGCTGTTATGGCCACCTTTAAGGTGGTTGTATTCTAGCTATCCGCAATAAATAATTTGTGGAGGGATCTAGAATGTCCGATATGAAGCTAAAAAAATTGTTTGTGATAGTGTTTGTATTAGTTGCTAGTTTTATATGGCAAGGAGTAGTTGTTGGGCTCATTCAGGTACATCCTGAATTGATTGACACTAATAAGGTTGTAAACTTTGTTACCAACAATTTAATTCAAATACTTCTTGCCTATTACTTCGCTAATGAACGGTAAGGTGAATTACAAAAGGGATTCCTAAATAGGAGGAACCAATGTAACCTATATCTTAGCTTACGGAGACTGTGAAGAAGGCGGATAATAGGAACTAAAAAAATCATTTTCGGGTACCTTCATCTTTTAGATCTTCGTTTATGGAGGTAGTTAGGCATTCTAGGTTTCTACGAATTATCTTGCTAGCCGGAATACAACCAAGGGCCTGTGTACTTTCGAGTATGCAGGTTTTTTATTAGGGGAAGGTTAGATTAATAATATCTTTTTTAAATTTTCCGTAATAAGGAACTGTTTTCAATATATGCTAATCGTATTTCTAATGTCGGTATTATTGATACTATTAAAATGAACGAAGTAATTTGTATAATAATATAGGAGGTAAGTAATATGACGATGTTTTTTGGAACTAGGAGTTTATGGTACGAAATTGAAATACCCCAACGTATCCTAAAGAAAAGATTTAATGACTATCTTGGGGAAAAAAACCGAGAGATTCGTACTCGCAGTGAAGCAGTTCAACTACTTGACACGCTGATAAAAAAAATACAGTTAAATATGAGAATAAGAATGAAGGATACTGATTCCAGGGTGCTAATAGGTCAACTCCACAGTATATTTGCCAAGGTCTATAAGGTCTATATAGAGCAAAAAGAAGCTAGACAAGTAATGAAGTCTTTAAATATTCGTGATGGGGAGGCATTAGAAATGTTTGAAGTTAATAAACAAATTTCGAAATGCCTTCTGGACGGGGTAAGTGTATGGATTGAAAATGCACTTTTATTTCAAAATATTGGTGAGGCAACATATTATCAAAGCAATGAAATTAATACTGAATTATTGGTAGATGCTTATCTTTATGGTGTAGCGTCGATGAATTTTTCTTTACTACATATGTCGGATTTGAAAGGGCTTGGTGCAAGAGAGTTCTTTTATGGATTAGACATAACACCAAATAAAGACATACCTATACAAGCACATAGAGATCATCCAATAACTTATGATAATCCAATAATTACAGGGAATCAAGGTAATTTATATAGCGATGAAGAATTTAAATATGCCAATAGTATGGAAATTGGAAAAAAGTTTAAAGATAAGTATGGTTTATCATTTCTCTCTTATATGGCTATACTTTACGGACTTCCGCAATATGGTTTAAAGGAATATATGTCAAAATATGAGTTTACCCAGCTTATTGAAAATTTAGGAATTGAAGAAGTTAATTCAGATGTAGTATATAATAATTTAACTTTGAAGGAAGGGGATGTTGTTACCCATTTAAGAGCGAATGATAATTTTATTTGGACAGTCGAGACTAATGAACATCGTGTTAGCTTGAAGCCTTTTATACAATTAAACTCTGGTTATATTATGACTAATGTACAATTACTTAAAAGGGCTATGGATACTTGGACTAGTTATTTATTAAATGGTGGGGCCGTATATGCTAAGAACCCAATAGATGATTTGTTGACAGCCTTTCAATCTAGAAATAAAGAGTTGGGTGATAGGTTAGTTACACTGACCAGAGATATACTTAGAAAAAATTATAATGGTACAATTGATGAGATTGAAGTACGTTATTCTACAATATGGGGCAAGAGAGAAATAGACTATGGTGATTTTGATGTAATGTTCTATTCAAAAGAGACCAATGAACTTTTTTTAATTGAGGCGAAGTATATATGTGATTCACTTAATTCAAGTAGTATGGTTTCTGATTATGATAAGATGTTTCGGGATAAAGGATATTACTTTAAATGTAGGAGAAGATATAACTTAGTTTTAAGCGAACCAGATAAGTTAAAGAAACATATTGGTGCTACTGAAGGGGAAGTAAATGTACATTTTTTATTCATAACTTCAAAGCCCTTAGAAATAGAACTTCAAGATGAAGATGATGTTGTAACTTTTATAAGTCTAGAAATGTTCGAATCATATATTAAAGGACAGTATGTGTCTGAAGATGGTGTAAGAACTATTCGACCAATATATAAGATCTAAGGGATTGTACTTCAACTAACAGGTACGTTAGTTTCATTGGATAAAGGAGACCACATAAGTGGTCTTTTTATTTCGTCAGAAATCAAAATTAATGTTTAACAAAGCCTATTAAATAATGTAATCATTTTTCTTACTGGTTAAAATGTCGATTTAAACTATATACTCTTTCTAATTGATTTACCTCAGTCCGCTTTATTTTATATTAATCACGCTTTAAATTGATTGGATAATTATGTTAATATTAACTTCAGTATCTAAACAAGCGATGCATAGCAAAAGGTACGTAAATTCAATGATTTCCACAAATTTATTATAAAAGGGGTAAGTTATGAGTAAAAAAACTGAAGAACAAAGTAAAATACACAAACCTTCCCTGGATAGAGCTGGTCAAAGAGCGTTTATGGGAAATCCCGAGGAATTCGAATTTTCTATTTATGGAGTATTTATGGCTTGCGTCCCCATTATCATATTGGGAGTTGTAGTTTGGTACAATTGGTAACGAACCAACACTTTTTTTATAAGGGTATTTGAATGGACGAAGGTTGGAAATACATTTAAAGTCCCCGATTAAAGGCCTTTTTGTATACTCGCTAACAATGCACTCTAATATTAAATAAGATGAAATTACTGAGGTAACTCCTCCCTCGTTAAAGCTATTTGCTAAAATGGAGACGCAATTATCATTCCCCTTTATTTATTGTAGGGGGTTATATCAATTTCTTCGGCAACTCGTTTATAGATTACCGAATTCCCCTCGATATGATCCCATTGAAAAATACCAACAAATTGATACTTATTCGTTCTAAATATGGGGTCCTTAACCTTCATAAAAGTAATTCGATCTCTTGGTGTACCCTCCGGGAGGTTTAGTGGAATATAATCCCTTTCCATTCTTTTTTCTTCAATTTCTGTCCAATTGTCGTTAAAAAGATTAATCCATCCTCGAGTATTTGAGACATTTCCTTGTCCAATGTCTATAGATAACTGGGGGAACCACATCATAAAGCGTTCATTAAACTTCCAATAAGATTTTTGTAGACTATCATAATTCTTTCCTAGACAACGCATCGCCTCTGAAATTGTGCAGAACGTAAACTCATCATAAACGGATAATGTCCCCTTCTTGACTGCTAACGCTGCATTATCTATGTCTTCAGACCAAGGTATTATCTCGCTGTTAGAAGCCATTTTATTGATTAGTTGAACGATCTGTTCAATTTTAGTATGTATCATTTCTATTGAGTCGGTGGCATCAATTCGTTCAATCATAATTTCATTTTCCTTAACTGCTTGAAACATTTTTCCAATCTCTAATGTTCGAATTTCATCATTAAGTGCTTTACTTTTGTGATGCCCTTCGTCACATTCAATCCCTAAATGAATCTGTGGGAAATATAGATCAAGCAAGGCGTATTTACCATCCGCTCGTTTCACATATTGTTGAGTAACAGGTTTTAAATCTAACCGATTTAATCGATTCCAAATCCTGTTTAAAATATAATTCTCATAATCTTTCCTTTTAGTCCTGGAAAATGTTCGAACTAAATATTCTTTTTTCGCATCCATCTTTTTCCCCCGCCTTGATTAATCTAGCTTTTTGCTTCAAATATATTTTTATTCCATAAGAAAATGAGTGGCTGATCAGCACTTATTAGTGAAGTCAGGCACCCAGCCATCTAACAAATTTCATATAGCCATATAATTCATATTATATCAGTCATTAGTCATTAAGATAGAATTCTGCCCGGATAAAAAACAAAATAGAGAATTTTAAAAATCTTTTTCAATAATCTCCTAAGTTCTGGAGCATTTCAAAGTTGGTGGCATTTTAAAGTAATTCCAAGATAACCCATCACTTTTCTCCTTTAATTTTGTACCTTGAGATAATTTAAGGTTAACCCATACACTAAATTTTCACAATTGTTGCTATCAAATGTTATAGTTCTCTCAAAAATAACAAAAATTATATGAACAATATTCTAAAATATAAAAATCGACTTCCCCCATTTGGTTCTTAGCAACTTACTCTTTTGTCGTTAAAGGCTTTTAGGATGGCTGTTCTTAACATTTTTAAACCCTCGATAGATTCACTTGAAATTTTAGGAAGGATGGTTCAAGATTGGTAGGTAGTTAAATTATGATTTTTAAAATATTTAGGGGAGAAAAAATGGATAAAATAAAAAATCATTTGTATTTAAATATGTTTTTTGGAACTATTGGTATCATTCTAGTCGGGGTAGGTGCTTTGAAGTATCAAGTTGTAATGAATGATATTGAAGGATACATCATTGCCTATGCTGGTTTTATACTTACAGCCGGTTACATAAATTACTTAGAAAAAAAAGCTGGAATAAGCAATAAAATAATTTGGATTAAAGCAGGTATCTCTATTGTTCTATTTTTAATTATTTCTTTTATTTTATATCTCTATCCCTATCCCTTTTAACAGGGTCCATAACGACTATTAAGGTTGTAGCGGAAGGGACATTTAGTGGATTTAGCTGGAAGAAGCGTACAGGAACGCGAGTATGCAGACAGCCAGTGTGGTTATCGAGAAAAGGAAAATGATTTTGATGGTGATTATGCAAGAGGCAGAATAAGAACGTGAAGATAGTTCAATAACTAATATATTAAAAAATCGTGAAATAGGTCGCAAAGAAAATATGTACAGGCTAAAAGAAGTATTGGTAAATACCCAGATGAAACAATTTTAGATATAACTGGTATTTTTCCTGAACAACTTGAAGAGTTGAAAAAAGAAAAGTAACTGGTGAAGAGCAACTCTATTATGAGTTGCTTTTTTTAAAATGCTCTAAACCTAATTAAACATTCATTTACCAACAAAATATCTTAAACAAGATCAACCGTTTTATCAATACCAGGTATGCAATTCGAATATGGGCATAAAGATGTATACATACAAATGAAAAGATTCTTTTTATTTATTTATCAATATGGTTTAAAATTCAATTGCACACAAAAATATCTATTTTTAATAAAGGGGTTCTATACCAATGAAAAAATTCGACCTAAATATTGAGAAGGTATTGGAGCACTGGACTATTCCGCACGCATTGCGGGAGATCATTGCGAATGCTTTAGATGAAGCGAATCTGTCGGGAACTGAGGAGCCTATTATCTTCAAAGACGAAGAAGGTAAGTGGCATATCAAGGATTTTGGAAGAGGATTAAAGTATGAGCATTTAACACAAAACGAAAATATTGAGAAAACCCAAAATCCGAATAAAGTAATAGGGAAGTTTGGGGTAGGATTAAAAGATGCTCTGGCCACTTTTGATAGAAGAAAAATAGAGATCATCATTCAATCTAAATTCAGCGATATTACAATTGAAAAACTACCAAAAGGTGATTTCGATGATGTGGTCACCCTACACGCGATTGTTAATGAACCATCCGTCCTTAACCCAATAGGAACAGACTTTATATTCACAGGGCTTCAAGATGATGACATTGAAAAAGCCAAAGATTTCTTTTTATTGTATTCAGGAGAACAAGTTATAGAAGAAACAAAGTATGGTTCTCTCATCGAAAATAAAGAGAAGCCGGCTAGAATTTATGTGAACGGAATATGTGTGGCAGAAGAAGATAACTGGTTATTTTCTTATAATATTACCTCTATGACGAAGAAGCTGCTCCAATCTCTGAATAGAGAGCGGACGAACGTAGGAAGAAGTGCATACTCCGATCGTGTGAAATCGATTTTATTAGAATGCTCCAGTCCGGTTTCTGCGGGGAAATTAGTAGATGATTTACAAAGGATCCAAACAGGGAATGCTCACGATGAATTGCTATGGGTAGACGTTCAGCTGCACGCTTGTAGAATATTAAATAGTCAGGAAAAGGTGTTGTTTTTAACGGCGTATGATCTAATGGATGGAGGAAAATACCTCAGTTATGCAAAGGATGAAGGAATGCGAATTATTACTATCCCTGACAACCTGGCCACCAAATTGGAAAGTAATAAAGATTTAAATGGCAATACTTTTAGAAATTTAGAGACCTATGCGGAAGAATGGAATCAAAATTTCGAGTTTAACATTGTGGATGTTAAAAACCTGAGCAAAAAAGAGAAAGAAATATTCGCTTATAAAGATACCATTGTGGGTTGGTTCCCCAGCAAAAAGGCGATTGTGAAGAGTATTGTGATTTCTGAAACGATGCGGCCGGATCATTATAGTGGGGGAGACGCCCTGGGTTTATGGGATCCATCCAATAAACGCATCCTGATTAAACGGGAGCAACTGAGTAGTGTGCAATCCTTTGCTGGCACTCTTGTACACGAACTCGTGCACGCCTATACAGGAACGGATGATAATACCATTCAATTCGAGAACGAATTAACCGAAATGTTAGGGAAACTATCTCATTTGCTTTTAGATAACGTTAAAAATAAAAATGGATTAAGAAAGTTGCTAAGGATATGATAGTTTATTAAATACACATCCTTTATTTAAACAACAAAGCTTCAGATATATAAAAGATCTTATTCATCCAATGATGAGGGGGTCTTTTCAGCTGGCAGTTTTAGTATAGATTGTATGTTCTGAACCTTACGTCTAAAGGTGATATACAAGTTAATTTCCCCATACAAGTAGCTAAAGATTATTGAGCACTTTTATTTAGGAAGGTGGGTATACTCACAAAGATATCGTGTATTATCAAGTATATTCCAACAAAATAATAGGGGAAGATGTATTTTTTGCAAGGAAGAATTATAGGAAGTTTAATTTCGCGATAGAAAAAGGGATGTCTCGTAAGTCGATTTTAGACTACGTGACATCCAACCATTAGTTCAGGCTATCTGGATATTTTTGCTCTCCGTCTTAAAGTATTAAATCTTTGCAAATAAGTATTGTTACCATTAATCTAAATGCTGTCACTACCATAACTGTCTAAGAATAAGTCTATAATTTCAATATATTCCTCGTATAGTAGATTATTATTCTTTTTAATCTGAGTTAGTTTTTCTATTATAGTTTCACTATCGGGTACAAAGTAATTTAATGATTTAATATCAAAATAATCGCTTTTAATTGTACCGTAATTGCCGATTGATGAGGAGAAAGATGTATTCTTAAAAGTAGATAAAAATTTTAATAGTGATTGTTCATCAGTAATTAACTCATCCACAAACTTAACAATTTCAACAGATTTATCCCATTCTTTTAAACGATATAGAATGTAAGGTAAGTGATCATTCTCTATAAGAGTATTATCATTAGCACTTTCTTTAATTTTTTTAACACATAGTGCCTTTAGAATGGATAAATGTTCATCTTTAACCAATTTAATCATATTGCTATCTTCTTCACCATTCTTCGGAGTTCCTAAGGAGATGTTTTTAACAATTCCATAAAGTGAGGTTGAGTGTAATACAGCATCACGTAGTAACTCATAATTATTTTCCTGATTATTTTCCCTTTTTAATAATTGATAAATAATTCGCATAATATTCATATCTTCACTGATATCAAATATTCCTGTCCTTTCAGGTGGTAAGTAGTCTATGATATCTAAAAGGGGAACTATTATATTTTTGAAACAATCGGAAGGGATTTTAGCTTGATCATTTGTATAGTTTTGCAATAATTCTAGTAAACCATTAATTTTTTCATTTTTCAAAAAACGGATTAACTCTGTTTCAAAATCAGATTTATTATTTATTTTCTTTAGGATATTTTCCAAATCATATTGACTAATTTCATCACTCGACCCTTTTGGAAGATAAACAAAGTAGCTATCGAAATGGGTCGGGGAACATACCCTAAGGTTACGGGTCCAATCTGGTATCCAATCAGACCCATATGAAGAATATCCGCTTTCAATTACTCCTTCTAATTGAGGAAATAAATGCTTTAAAAGCCTTGTTATATATTCTTCATATTGACCTGTATATTGAGTAATATTCTCCTTTAAAGATTTTTGTCTTTGATTATCATTATTGTGTCGTGAGGAGTCAGTGTGATTTCTTGTTGAAGTAAAAAGCTCTTTGTTTTGCTTCATAAAATTATGGAACTCTGGAACAAATACTCTTATTGACTCTATAGCAATAAAGTCAACTGGGTTAACTTCAATAACATCATCTCTACACATTTGTAACAAATTTAATTCAAGACTACTTACAAAACGTTTAACGTGTCTAAGATTTTTAAAAAAACATTTTATTCCAGATTGAAATACATTAGCCCAGTGAGAAGATTCAGATGAAAAATATTTTTTTGCAGAATCAGGTAGTCGTGATAGTATACGATCAAGTTCGTTAAAAAGATATTGATGTATATATTCTGTTTTTGCATTGGGAACATCAAATGTCACTTGGACAATTTTTTCCATATATTTTTTGCCAGAAACACCTAGTGATACATCAAGATTTTTTTCAACAACTTCTTTATCAAATGAAAGTAAATAAATAGTATTTGGGAAGTCAGCATTTATTTTTATTAAACGAAAAATTTCTTTTATTTCTCCACTAGTTAACCTATCAATATCATCAATGACTATTACTAACTTTTTATTTCGATTTAACAATTCACTTATTATTTCTTGTTTTACATCAATGGCTGTTTTCTCGTATGTTATCGACCTTGTTTCAAAAAAACCAGATAGCTTTGTTAGTGTTTCTTTCGTTAATTCTGTGAGGATTAATCCAGCACCAGCAAGAAATAATAAAATTTCTAATGTAGAATTAGAAATACCTAACCACTTTGATAATGTGCTTAATGAAATGCCAGCCAGACCTAAACCAATGATCAACTTATTATAACTTGTCTTTATAATTGTTTTGTTTGGTATAACATTTAATAAGCTAGAATAAAGTCTTAACTTTTGGGCAATTTCTTTATCTTTGATAGTTTGGTTCTGTAGTTCTAATTCTTTGGATATTTCCTGAAAGAACACAGTAGTTAAATTATTTAGGTCAGAATAAATCCAGGGATTGAAAGTAATAACAGTTGGTTTCTCTATACTAATGTCATCATTAATTTGGTCTAAAGCTATATTAATGATAGATGATTTCCCAACACCCCATTCTCCATTTAATGCTATAACTAAACTTTCATTCTCTTTCCAATCACATATTGCATCTCCTAAGTGCTTTGAAAAGGCTTTTCTATCTAGTATATCTTCATTTGGCTTAGTAATTGGTCTATCACTTATGAACATAAAATTACTCCTTTTTAAAAATTGGGAAAGGTAATGAAATAAGTCTCTATCAACGGATTTCGTAAATATTTCTCCAAGACTATTCTCGTTTTCTCCCTTTTCTTCCTGTTTCTTTATTCAATTCAAGTTCTACAAAACGTCTTTTTCTTCTTTCATCATAAGTACGAAATTCATATAAATCACTATTTAACGAATAAGGTTCGAATTCAAATACTCCTACTGTAAGAAATTCATATATATGGGTGTTAGAAGTAGATACAAGCGGTCTGAAATAACGAAAGGCTTGTTGCAAGTTTCTGAACTCAGTGACTTCTATTCCATTTTTATAAATAATAATTGGAATCCAATTAGGGTTCTTTTGTGGTTTTGGTTGTCTTAGTTCCATAAAAACTCCTTTAAAATTTAATTAATTTACCTAGGCCTCTTTTTCAATACAAATATTGATTTTAATAAGAATGAATTTGTTAATGTCATATATTAAACAAATCAAACCAATAGTGGGCGACAATAATTCATTGAATTTTCAAAGAAAACTATGTGGTTTTCTTCAATAGACTTAGCATCATTGAGTTTTTTTCATTAAAATGTTTGTTGCCGCTACTTCAAAAAAGAAAAACCTTGAAACTTGCTTATTAGGTATAAAGGCAATTACAAACAACACATCATCATTTGTAGGAAATCTTGAAATACAAAATTACCAGTTTTATATCTTAAAAGTATTCTTATCATTGATGTCATTTTTCTCTGGCTTTAAATGTATCTTCAAAAATTATAACTCAAATCAAAGCTGAGAATAAGATTTTATGTTCAATTGAACGAAAATTACTAAATGTATGAAATTCAAAGTATTCGGGGGATATTTCTATAATCGTTATAGAAATCTCATAGGAAAAAACCTCTATTTTGACGTTGTACATAATATTTAGATTCAGGTTATGATTACCTCATAACAAAACGTTGAGGTGAGATAAATGTATACAGAGCCACTTTATCAGGAATGGGGAAACAAACTAATTCCATCAAGTTTCGGAGAAATAAAAGGAAAAAAAAGGTATTATCGTGTGTATTATGGTACCGTTCATTGGCATTCATCAGATCCTGATCACATTCATCGAGCTTGTGTTGTTTTTGTACAATATGGGACGAATCCTGATTTTGAACAAGCAAGAAAAAGAGGAGAAATAAAAGATAAGTACCCTTGTCATATTTTAGATCAAGACTTAGATTTGGTGATGGGAGCAATGAATGAACTTAGAGGACATTTTAATTACAAATCTTAAACTGATGTATGACCCTGGAAATAAGTCATTGTTCCTTTTAAAGAAAATTGCAGGTGTTTTTTATAGGGAATGCAAGTAAAAGCCTGAAATGAAGCTAAAAGGAATGTATATGGAAAGGAAGGGAGATTTCAGGAGCAGAATTGTGGATTTCAGTTTGTTAGCAGCTCAGCGGCCGTTTTAGTTAGAAAGGTACGAGCATCATTATAACAGAAACGGCTAATTTTATTGCAATGCCACTGTGTGATATTAGAAAAAAACTAATTTTGTAATTTAAGGAGCGAATTTCAGTGAATAAATGGATGAATGAATTTATAGCTTTGTATAGTAATGGTGATAGAGAGAAGGCATATAGATTTAAACATTTTCATATACCTCAAAAATTATATAAGTATCAATCCCTTTCTGAAAGGAACATTGATTCATTAAAGAATAATAAAGTATGGTTTTCCAATCCAAAAAATTTAAATGACCCATTTGATTGTACAGCTTTATATTATGATGAAGAAGTTTTATTAAACCAATTGACAAATAAAAATGTTTTCAGTATTAAAAATAGTAAAAATATCAATTCATCACTTGAAATTTTACAGAGAATGACTAAAATCACGTGTTTTACTGAAAATCCTTTTAATATGCCAATGTGGGCACACTACGGTGATAATCATAAAGGTATTTGTGTTGAATATGACCTGACTCAACTCCCTTTTGAAAGTAAATTATCAAGAGGTCTATATCCAGTAGAATATGAAGAAAAAAGATATGAAGGCACAAAAACACTAAAGAGGATTTTTGAAGGTGAAAATCATTCAGAATCAGTAATAATGTTACTTTACTCAATGCTCTTGAAACATAAGAGTTGGAGTTATGAAAAAGAATGGAGAATAATTTTACAGGGCGACGATGGAAAGGGAGGGTTAGAAGATTTTCCGATTAAACCAACAGGAATTTATTTTGGATTAAATACAAATCGAAATCAGGTAAAAAATGTAAGGTCAGTACTTGACGAAGATATAAAGATTACAAGGCTTAGAATGCAAAATGGTGCATATTTTAACCTTGAAACCTATGAATGGAAACAAAAAGGAAAAAAACATTAAGCTTTCTACAAGATTGTTCATCTGATACAGTTTTATAGAACTAACATCATCTTCTAAGCGATCATTTCCTTTCAATTTCATTATAATACGTATTTAGTACCCCAAAAAATTTCTTGATGGGAAATTACACACTTATTATAAATTTAATTAAATTAGATTATATAAAATGTTATAATTATCCTGAAAAAGAGAATATAAATAAAGTTAAGAAATAATAGATGATTACTTGAGAATTAGCTTTATCTCTTAAAACATAATTACTCAAGAATTATTCAAAATTGATTACAGGTATGAGCCTTACAATTAAAAAATGAAAAGAGGATAAATTATGAGTAGTAAAGAGCAAAAACATTTATTAATTCAAAAGGCTTTTATTTATGAAAAGCCAAGACAAAAACCTGAGTTAAATGATTATGTTTTTTTAGATAAGTCCGGTTATTGGATTGACAAAAAAGACAGCCAGCCCTATGTTCTTGATACAAAAAGACCAAAGCCACGAACCAAAAAAGCAGATGTTGAAACAGGAGAGGATCAAAAAGGTGAATAAGATCGAGTTTCTTATTATTTCAAATAAATTTGACTTTACTACTGATTATATATGTTTGGAGTTAGAAAGAAGAAAATTAAAATATCTTAGATTGAATCGTGATGAGTTTGAAAATTACGAAATCATTTTTAAAATAAATGAATTGATACTTCAAGTGAAAATTGAAAATAAGAATTTTATTCTAAGGGAAGAAACGTTAAAAGCCATTTATTATCGTGCTCCGATTTATCTTAGAGATAACTTTCAACCTGATATTGATGTTGAAGAACAGTTGTATAGGTCTCAATGGACTGCCTTTATACGAAATTTAACTTTATTTGAAAATGTAAAATGGGTTAATAATCCTATTTCAACTTTTAAAGCGGAAAATAAGCTATTGCAACTTAAATATGCTGCTAGAATTGGCTTTGCAATCCCAGGTACTATAGTTACTAATACAAATAACCTTCAGATTGATCCCCAAAAAGATTATATTGTTAAAACGTTGGATACGGCCTTACTAAGAACAGAAAATAAAGAAGCATTTATATATAGTTCTGTTGTTAAAGGCAGAGAAGTATTAGATTCTACCTTGAGCAAATCACCCTTGGTATTACAGGATTATATTTACCCTAAAGTTGATGTTAGGGTAACTGTGATAGGGAAAAGTGTATACCCTGTGAAAATTGAAAAAAAAGGGAAAGGGATTGATGGTGATTGGAGATTAGAAAAAAACAACCTCTCCTATATTCCATTTAACCTTCCACTAAATATTGAGCAATATTGTGTAGAGATAGTTAAGTCACTTGGATTAGCCTTTGGTGGAATAGACTTAATTGAATCAAATGGGGAATATTATTTTATTGAGGTTAACCCAACTGGAGAGTGGGCTTGGTTAGTAGACAGTTCGGGTCTACAAATTTATAAAGGTATCTGTGATTACCTAGAAAGTGATGAAAATTATGCTTTATCGACTTATTGATTGGTTTTTCCCTTTAATTCTAATGGTGAAGGCAAATAAGAAGTTAAATAAGGA
This sequence comes from Peribacillus sp. AS_2, assembly GCF_026891895.1. NCBI lineage: Bacteria > Bacillati > Bacillota > Bacilli > Caryophanales > Bacillaceae > Peribacillus > Peribacillus sp. AS_2. The sequence goes on along the minus strand of NZ_JAPTGA010000002.1, from coordinate 137,705 downwards.
CATAGAAACATTAAAGTTAGAAGTATCAAATGATGATAATTATTTGTCGGATTATATGAATGCTTTTAAAAATATAAAAAAAGAAGAGGCACTTAAACTTTTTGATAAAGTCCTTACACACAGAAAAACTATTGAAGACAAAGCTAAAAGTAATATTTTAATTGTAACAGTTTCTGTTACGGTTATTTTGGGATTGTCAAATTATTTTTTCGGAATAAAAGATAAATTAAATAGTAACTCTGTTTTGTTAATTTTAGGGATTTTATTTTCATTTTGTTTAATATATCTCACCATAGGAGCTATTCTTTCTATAGCATCGTTAAATGCAGGAGAATTAAAAGAGACATATGATTTGTCGGAAACAGATTACGAATATCTAGGATTATTAAATGATGATGATGAAAAAGAGAAGGAAACTATATTCTTTTTATCATTTTATTCGGAGTTAAATACTAAAATTAACTTAAAAATTAATAATTATGTTAGTAGTACTTATTCCTTTCTGAGAAATTCCCTTATTACATTATGCATTATAGGAGTTGTATCTTGTATTACATATTCATTTCAAGATAAAAAAGAAAATGGGTTAGAAACTAAGTTAGTTGAACAAAAAAATGAATTACACAATATTAACAGTAATTTGGAGGAGATAGGAAATAATATTAAAGGAGATAAACAAAAAGATGAGGAAAATAATAAGAAGATATTAACATTATTAGACGAAATAAAAGTAATTTTTGATAATTTAATACCAGGAGAACCACAGTGATTGTTTTTATAAAATATTTTATGTGTAGGAAATATATCATATATTCTAACTAAACGAAAAGAGACTAGTTAAGTCTAGTCTCTTTTTGGTGACTTATAAAGGAATTAAGATTGAAACTATTTTAAAAATGACTCAATCATTTCTGTAACTTTTTTCCTTTGATGTGTAGACAATTTTTTTGCTGTATTAATTAGGTTCAACAAATCACTAGAAATTTCTTCATTGTCATCAAATAAATCAATAATAGAAATTTCTAGAGCCTCACAGATTTTTAAAAGGTTTTCAATAGATGGGGAATGAATACTACTTTCGATTTTACTAATAGATGATTGACTAACCCCTGATAGATGTTCCAGTTGATTACTTGATATACCTTTTTCTAATCTTATGGCTCTCAATCGTTCACCCAAATTATTCATAGATAAAACCCTCATTCTATTTTGTTTTATTTCTTTAACTTATTTATTTGTATTAGTGGGATTATCATAGCAAAAATGAATAAATAAAAAATTATTTATTCGAAATCGAATATTTTATGTTTAAAAATATTCGTATATGAATATAATGGTGCATATCAAACCCAACTTTAGAGGTGAAAAAATGTCAATCGACACGAAAAGACTGAATTTAGGAAAGTTACTAGGAAGTGTAAATGAAGTCTTTAGAATACCGCTTTATCAAAGACCTTACAATTGGGGGAAAGATCAATGGAATGATTTGTGGGAGGATTTAATTAGACTTGATGGAGATGAGACTCATTTTCTAGGATCTATTATTACGATAAGCCAAGAACGTCAAAATGGATTTGTTTTTTTTGAGGTTGTAGATGGGCAACAGCGAATCACGACCATTCTTATACTTCTAACAGCGATTCGTGATTTAGCAGAAGAAATCGATAAAGATCGTGCTTCTTACATAAATAACTACTTTTTAAAAAGTTCAACAATAGATGAAGTTGAGGCCAAGTTAATATTAGGGAGAAAAGATAACAAAGTATTTAAAAAGTTAGTTGAAAAACGTATTAAAAGGGAAGAATTGAAAAATGAAAAAATCATTCAAGCATATTATTTTTTCAAAGAAATGCTTCAAGACAGTAGGTTACAATGGCAGAATATTTATACAAAACTGTTAGACTCACTTGATCTTGTTTTAATGGTAACAGATTCTTATTATGACGCATTTAGGCTATTTGAGACCCTAAACAATCGTGGACTATCTCTTTCATCTGTAGATTTGATAAAGAATTATTTGTTAAGTAAATTTGCAGCCAATGAATCGGTTTTAGAAGAGTGCATTGAGATATGGGATAGTATCATCGAAAATATTGAGGATATAGAGTCGGTTCGTCACGATAAAGTGAGATTTTTTAGACATTATTTGTTCTCAATTGAATATGGGGTAGTTCCAATACCAAAATTATATTCGAAATATCAAAAGTTAATTGATTCAAGTGATAATTTATATAACTTAGTTGAAGATATATGGCTCAAATCTAAAATGTATTTAAAGTTGTATAATGGAACATTAGGTATTAAGGAAGTAGATGATCGTTTAAAAACAATAGTCCGTATAGAAGGAACCACAAGTTATCCACTTCTTATGAAATGCTTGTCTGAGAATTTAAATAAAGAACAATTTATTAACATATTTGAAGCCATTGAAGTGTTTACACTAAGACGTAGTATTTGCAATATTTCGACCAGAGACATTGATAGAATTTACAATCACCTTGCTTTAGAATCCTTTTCTAAAGAAAATCCGGTTTCTTATATAGTTGAATTTCTGAAGAAAAGAGCCCCAACTGATAATGAGTTTTATTTGAACTTTCAAAACCGAGATTTTACAAGATCGGCACAAACAAAATATATTTTAGAAATGATAGAAAATGCATTGACAAACAATACAAAAGAAAAAACGATAAGTGGTCGAACGGATGTTCATATAGAGCATATTATGCCTAGGGAAATAGTACGAAAAAGTGTTAAAGAAATTGAAACCACTTGGCAAAAAGAATTAGGATCACGAGCTCCTGAGTATTCAATGTTTGTGAATAGAATAGGAAATCTAACTCTACTTGGAAGTGAGCTTAACATTTCAGCTTCAAATTATCCTTTTCTTGAAAAGAAAAAAAAATATGAGCAATCTATAATAATGTTGACCAAAGAAATATGCCAAGAAGAAAAGTGGACCTTTGAAGAAATATCGATTAGGAGTGCCTATCTTGCCGGAATAGCCAAGAAAATATGGAATTTCAATAATTTTGTTTAAATTAGTTAGATTTTTAAGATGAAGTCCCGATTGTTGAAACAGGTGCTGTCTTTAAGGCAGCTTTTTCTTTATGCAACTAAAGGGGCAGGTCAGCTTTATATGGTACAATATGTGGAAAATAGATATATATAGGGAGAGTAAGAAAAAAATGGTTAAACATTTTGGTGTGACTACACGAGAAAAACCTGATGGTTTAAAACTAACAAGGGATAATTACATTAAAGTAAGAAATATAAGTTCGTTTGGTTCAGGAAAAGTTTACTCTGATTCATTCATAAATGATCATACAGTAGATAGTTTATATAATTATGATTTGAATATAAAATATTATAATTCATTACTTAAACAAGAATTTAATAATGAACTTATGGAATTTGTCAGTAAAACAAAATTTTTTAAGGAAATTACTGACCTTGCTCCTTTTGATAAGGTACCTGGATATTACATTATGGTGTTGGATGAATACTCACAAGCTTATATCGGTAGAAGTGATAATATTAAAAAACGCATACAGTCTCATTGGAGTAAACAAAAAGAATTTGACCGATTAATTTTCGGAAGTAAAGACAATTCCATTTTATCAATAGATAGCTTTAGAGCTTATGATACCACGAGAATATTTGTGTATCCCACTAACGAACTGAACGGGCACGAAGACAATTTTATCAATTTATTTGATAAAAAATATCTTTTAAATAGAACGAGTGGTGGAACGTTGATGGGATTAGACGAAGCTTTAGTTAATAGAAAAAGTAGAGAACTGTGAATCTTATTACTTAATGTAGCTTTCTTACATAAATAATGAAATGATGAGAGGGCGAAGAAATGGTTAGAACCTGTATCGATTGTGGGAAAACTAAAAACAATAATTATATTCGCTGTTACCAATGCTTTAAAAAGAGACAAAGAAAAAGTAATGTATCAAAGGTTGCTGCATCTATTCCAAAAGCAAATAATGACACTTTTTCTGCACCCAATTCTCCATATCAATCGCCAGTAAAACAAAATAAGAAAGAAAATGTAAGTAAATTTGCACTTAGATGGGGAATAAGAGCAATTATCGTGGTCATTTTGTTATGGATGTTTGATTTCCCTCCTTTTACGAAAACTAATGTTGAAGACACCGATGCCGGTTATCCTGAAACAGGAGATGAAACGAATGAAAACCCTTATGAATATACTACTGTAGATCATAATTGCCCCGATTTTTCTACCCAAAGCGATGCTCAGTTGTTCTTTGAAGCAAATGGGGGACCAGATTCTGACCCTCACGATTTGGACAGGGACGGAGATGGAATGGCTTGTGATTGGAATCCTTAATGCTGACATCTCACAGAGTGCTGTACAAAATCAGGAAGATAACCACATCTCCTTGTGGGAACAACAGTAAATGGCCCTCAATTGGGGGATTAAAATATGACGCTTAGAGTGGAAAAGGCTCTGAGCGTTTTTGTGTTCTATGTCACTGTCAAACTCCCACTTTTTTTTTAATGGTTCAATTATTTACCTGTAATTAATTATCTTCAACATAGGTGTAAAAAAACTCTGATGTAATTCACAGGATTTAATTAAACAGTATCTTAACGGTCCCAACTGATTCTTTGAGGTATTAGCATTATAAGAAGAAAATCGTTAGAAAATGCAAGAGCCGCAGCAAGAATAACACACTCAACCAATTTCCACGGTAACCGCCAAAAATATGATATCCTTGGACCATTTGATGACGAAATCCAAGCTGACAAATATATTGAAGCAAGAAGGAGGGGGGATAATGATAGTTGAAAGAAAATCAGGCATTACAAGCTAACTGGTATAAGAATTAAAGAATGGAGTGGCACCGAGGCGGGTATTCTTGTTTCAACAATGGGGCAGGATAGTTCCATAGGGTAATATGGTAAACTGGCATAAATTTAGCCTTTTAATATTGGCTATGTTAATAGAAAGGGGTGTTTTATCGCTAAATTTGGATAATCTCAATTTACACATTTATATTTCTCTTTGTTATGGCAACTATTTTACCTGCGAGTCCATTGTCATTTAATCTCGGATTGAACATCACAGTTTGTGTCCACTCTACAATAAGCCTTAATGAAATAACGGGTGCTTTACTTCTATAACGGGGTTTGCTGCGTCAACGCTTTTTGCTATGGAACTAACGGGGCAGTTTAATTTATGAAGGAAAGTTTCTGATATCTGTTGAAATTAGAATAACAAAGAGTAAGTACCCCTAAGTTAGTTCAATAAGGGTTGAAACTAAACGCTTGCCTGATTGGTTAATTATGGATTATAATTAAAATTTAATAATTCATATGGGAGTGGTATTATGACAGAGGAAAATAAAGGTGGAAATAATAGAGAAGTTATTATTTCACTGGCACAATTACTTTTCGAGGCAAAAGGTGAAATAAAAGGTATTTGGACTAGTTTACAACGTAGAAAATTAAGAAAGTACTATTACCTTTTTTCAGATATAGGAAGAATTAATGATAGTATAGCAGATAGTTATAAAAAGGGTGATTTTAATTTTAAACATATTTCGGAAAAAAAGGACATTATAAGTCAAATGATAGATGAAATTTCAAACGATAAATCATTAAAAAAAGATATTAACTTTTTTCCAGAACTAAATGAAATTAAAGATGGGTTTGAACAATTAGAACACGTTCAGGGAATTGAAGCAATAGAACCACTAAAGAAAATATCAATTGCTAAGATCAAAGTTATGAGAAATCTCATTGATTTAATGGAAAAAAGAGAGTTTACTAATGAGTTAAGTCAAAGTAATAAAGATGACTACAATAACACTGTAACTAAAATCAAAGAAGCACTGGTTTTAGAGGCACAATTAATAAGAGACGGTCATTAAGAAAGCATCCTTTGTTAGTCTGGCTTCTGATTTCTTGATTTAGTACTTACTATTTTTCATTGTTAAAGAAGTTAATAGTAGTAAAAAATGACGTACATAGGTAAGTATAATTGTGGAAGAAAGCTGCAACTACTAACAATTTTAATATAATAACTGGGAAAAAAGTTTAAGCGGCGGAGCTCCGTATAAACTTTTTTCCTAAATTCCAAGTAATAAAAATGTTCCTCTTGGTTCTTTTGAATTTATTAAAATCTACCATCAAAATCATCTGCCAAAGTTCTTTTCTTTTTCTTATTAACATCAGTAAAGGGCACAATATTATCTTCTTTGGTAGCTTTATTAGTTTTTTGTTCCTCAAAACTTGTATAGAAATCTTGTGGAGTATCAAACACCTCATCTAATGCCTTTTTAATACGCTTATTCTTATTATTCATATCTAATTGGTTTTCTAAAGGAGTTCCATTTACATCGCTGTATCTAAACAATTTAAAAAGAAGATCTTGATATTTTACTATCTTATCTTTCAACTCCCTTCGTTTTTCTTTTTCTTGCTCCAATTCTTGCTTCAAAGCATCACACTTCTCCTTTAATGCTCTCTCTTTTTGTATGCTTCTTCTTACTTCATTTTCAAGAGGTTGCAAATGCTTGATTAGCAACTCAGGTTTATTTTGATATTTATTTACTACATCAACGACATTAGGGATGTCTTTGATATTATCATTACCGTCGACTAAAGTTACCATTCTAATCTTATTGGCAGTATCAATTGCTTCTCGCCCTGGTTGACCCTTCTTTCTCCAAAAGTCATCCGAGTATGTCTTGCTGCAAATATCAGGTCGCATCTTGTGGAGTTCTAGATGATAACGATATAATTTTCTGTACTCGATATCCCCGTGAGGCTTTACGTTTTCCCTGTAATGTTTTATGATTCTATACAGTTCTGCCTGGTTGTATTCCAACCGTTTCCTTCCTGGTCTTTTATTCATTCTTCATCATACCCCTTTAACATTTCAAGACGAGCGATTTGCTCTAAATGCTCTTGTATAGATGTTCCATCAGTTTTCATTTTAGTGAATACGTTTGGATGGACGTCTGCTTCTTTAGTGGCAGTGAAACTTTCATTTAACTTCTTTAGAAAGTCTCCCATTTCAATTATTTTTTGTCTTCTTTCAAAAATCTTTTTTTCAATAATAGGCTTTATTTCTACCAGCTTATTTGGATGAATCCACCAATGGGGACATAGCATACACTCCTCGCTTACACAACCTTGCATTTCATCAGTGCAAAAACCAACCTGCATCGGCAATCTTACATCATTTTGAGGAAAAGTATAACTTCTTTTTTTAATATCTGCAAAAGAAATCTCACCATTTTCAAAAGTAGTTCCTCTTATTGTTCCGTCTACATTTTTTAAAGCGTTAGTAAGTTTATCGACCTCCACATCAATAAAATACTCGGTATGATTTGAATAATGATACTGCGATTCAATTGATGAATGTCCACCCAATCTAGCAATTTCAAGCGGGGATATTCCTTGCATCATTAACGAACAAAATGCAAAGTGTCTAGTGTCATTAGGTCTTACTTTTCGTTCTACCGATTTCTTGTATACACCATAGACAATCTCATTATAAAACCGCTTTAAGAGTTGACGAAAGATATCCTTATGAAAGTTATTTTTATCTTTTTTGGTTACTCTAAAGGCACCAGATTCTATATCGTTTGATATTAGTGATTTGTATGATATTAATGTTTCACTTTTCCCGTAAGGATTGGTAACTTGGATATAATTATAGATTAAATAATATATATCTTTGGTTACTTCTAACGTATCTACAACTTGCACTCTCCTATGAGAAGCAGGTTGTTTATTACGTGGTAATATAATAAAATAACTTCCATTGCTAGGAAATATACACTCTCTTTTAATGTTACAAAATTCACTTATACGCATAGGTATTATATTTGTAATTTTCCACCATATTAAAATAGGAGAGAATAGTATTGTAGAAGGGGAGGTTAATCCACTTTCAAAGTATCGGGCTATACAATGATCCAACGTTAATACATCTTTTCCCTTAGGTAGGACTCTATTATTTTTATCAATTTTCAGGCTCCTTTTTAGTTTAATCAGAGGTTTGTGGTACGTATGAAAAGAATCTAATTCAGAAAATGTCAAGAAGTTTAACGAAGCGTTTATCATTTGTCTAACGACTAATTTTCCGTCAATACCTTTGTCACCAGGAGAATAGGTTTTTAAGTATTCAATAAACTTATTTAACATTTCTGGTTTAAAAAAGTTCGTTTGTTGAATAACCCTAATTAAAAACGTTAAGTTTCTTTGTACTGACGCCGGATAAGAATCCTCTAAAAGTTGAGCAACCCAGCACTTAATAAGTGTTACATCCGATATATCTAATTCTTTCCTGAACTTAACAGAATTTTTAATGATAGTGAAGTCTATAATATGCGTATTTCCTTTACTAGAATTCTTTTCAAAAACCCATTGATCATCTTCAAACTTTCCATCAAAGATTTCGTCATTTTCTTGAAGATCCTCCAGAATCCTCTTTGCATTATTTATGCTTACATCAATGGAAAATACTTCTTCTGATAAAGCATCTATGTCTATATGATCTTCTAATAACTCTATTTGCAAATCCGTTTTCCTCCTAAGTTAACTGATATTGGTCATTTAACGAACCTATCTTGCTGTTTTTCCATATAAACTCATCTCGAGTGTCTGATATAAATTCATATACATCTAATCCAAATTTTTCAATTGCTTGTGCAAATAACTCTAAGTGTAAATAAAGTAATCTTGCCCTTTTTCTATTTTCATAGTAGGGGAGTTCTAGTTCTTTTAAGTTGGATTCTAGAAAACTATTCAATCTTCTCTGAAGACTTGCCCCAAAGGCCGATAGGGCATAATAACTTGGAATAGAATAAGCACAGTCAAAACAAGAAATACCTTGTCCTTTTTTTACGCACCCTTTTTCAGAAACCATACATTGTACATTATCTTCCTTGCTAGGTAATTGATTTGTATCTATCTTATTTACGAAAGACAAGGCTTCTTCCAAACTCATAGAAAGAATTTGATCTAAGATGGTCTTTCTCTCATTTTGAATCACATTCAAGAATCTAGAAATTTCTTCTATTTTATGAATTCCGCCAAAGTGATTTTCTAGGTTGTGTATTTCAATTGTTCTTTTTTCTCTGTCAACCTCGTTTCCTTGTAAAAGATCTAGAAATGTATCGTGTATAAAACCAAATGATCCTCTGGCAAATAATTGTTTACTAAGGAAGTTAAGTTCTTCTTCCGGAATTTCTACGTATAAATTGGTTGTTTCTTGATCAATATGACCTCTTAGTTTCTGTGCAGTTTTTAATGCTACCTCACCTTTTTTTAATTTACTCAATAATACGTAAATATAAGTTAACAAGGATCTATTCATTTTTCTTGAGGAAAATTCAAACTCTTTATCATAGGGGCCAAAAAAACTCTCCTTTTGTTTCAACGTAAACACTTTATTCTTGTTTCCAAAATCAATAAGAGATTCACGTTGAGGAGAGAGTATGTTGGTTCTTAGTTCACAAATTGCAATAGAGGTAGCGATTGGCTTTTTTAACTCCTCTGAACAGAAAAAATAATTATTAACCTGTGTTTTAGATATTATTAGTTCCTTTCTGTGTACTTGTGTAACAATATAGTTAGCTTCATCCTCACTCAGTTCATTATCTAAGAGCCAATTTAAATCAGAAATTCTTGTACCACTTAAATTTACTCTAGGAAATGTGATAACATCTGAATGTCTCCAGGCATTGTTCATATGAAGCAAAACATATAACCAACTGGAAGCATAATATTGAGATTTTCCTGTTGAAATCTCTTCTAAAGTATCTTTTATCGCCATTTCTTTATGCAAAGAGATATCTTTGGTATAGTTGTATACTTTTTTATATTCTTCAAACCTGTAGATAGATTTGTCTTGAGGCTCAACTTTAAACTGGTAAGGATTTAATATTCTCTTCATATTAAAGGACTTCAAGTTTTTTTCTAACAATTTATGATTTATAGCTTTTAAATAAAGATATATTCTCCGGGATTGGCGTACTGGGATTTTATTAAATAAGGTATTGAAATCATTTGAAGTTAACGAATAAATTTCTCTATTTTCCACTGAGCACACCATACCTACTAAATGAATTGTGCAATTAACGAATTTATTAATCTCATTGTTTATAGTAATCGGGTTTCCTTTTGATGAATTAAGTGTATTGCTAACAAATTGCAACCACGTTTCTGATGTAAATGCTCCCAACTTACTTGTATCGATACTTTTAAGGCCTAATCGATATTTAAAAGTATCAAAAGGTGAGTCAAGCTCAACAGTTCCATATTGAATAGACTTTTCTCGTTCTCCCAACCAGAAAGAGAAATCTTCTTTTAAAAAGATACGTCTATTGCTTTTAAAAAAGGGACGGAACAAACTAGTTACCATTTCACTTTTAACGTTTTTGGGGTGAAATGAAAATCCGTGAGCGGAAGCGATTTTTACAGCTTCTTCATAAGTTATATATTTTTCTATTAATTCGGTTTGTTGAGTTTTTAAATTATCTATCACATCTTTTTTAAAGGCTTGGAAGCCACCTTCTACTACCTGGCTTTCAAGATTGTAATCTTTTTTAAATTGAGTCCAAGCAACTTTACATTCAACTGATAAAATCTTTTTGCATTCCTTGGTTGTATAGTAATCAGATCTATCATAGTTTTCATATTCCTCAATTGTTTTCAAATCACTTTTTGTTACGTATCTACTTTTTAGCCCTAATACAAGAGGGGTAATTCCGTACTTATTACAACGATAATACCAATCTTTATTCGTCCAGCTATACTTGCTTATTACCACCTTTACATCGATATAGTTTCTAAAAAATTTATCCACTGAGGTTTTACTTACATAAAAGGACTGACGATTGATTGTATATGCTAAGTCAATGTAGTCAAAAGAAAAGGGGTTTTCCAATTTCCTAATGAATTCTTTTAGGGGTGTCCATTTTGTAAGATTGAGTAATTTTCCAAACTCCTTAATAGGCATATAATTCTCTAGAACGTTAGATTCAAATACTTCATATTCTTTCAAAGAATCGAGATCAACCTCTTCATCATTTCCATTTAAAACTCCGGCATTAATTAATCTTTTGATTTTGAAGCCAAATACTTTTATTGAATTGGGTGTAAATGTTTTGCCCAGGTACTTATGGGCATCTTTTATTTTAATATTTCGCCCCACCAGTAAAAACCTCCTCGTTCCATTTGCTTTCTAGATGATTGCTAACATCTAGTATCTCCTGTGTACTAAACGCTTCCATTGCCGTTTGGAAATTGGCTATTGCGTTTCTATTATCGATATAGTCTTTTGCCGATTTTGTACTTTTATCTCCTCTGGCTATGGCTAAACGTTTTTCATCAAGACCCTTTTCAGCTAAAAAATTAGTGAAAATTCCTCTTCCAATATGCGTACCCCAAACAGGTTCAGATAGCCTTTTAAAATCCAAGTAACGTCCAGGGGTTGCTGCTAATCTATCTATATAAGCATATTTAACTTTCGCAAATTTCTTTTCGAATGTTCCTCCAGTAATGGTTCTTCCTTTATCGTCAACAAAGAAAGCAAAGGGATTTGATTTTTTTACCTTTTCGTTCATTTTCATATGCGAATTGTATATCTCTTTTAAGTAACTACTTGGAAGTATGGCTTGAATTCTATTCCTTTTAACTTGTTCCTTTTTAGTATCCTTAATATGATTGAATAAAAGGTGCTGATTATCTTGTACTAATACAAAATTTGAATTACTTAAAAAATCTGTTGGAAGACTTGCCGAAGTGAGATTAACGACTTCACCTCTTCTTAATCCACCAAAAATTTGAAGGGCTATTCCAAATGCAATCTCTGGAGAAACCCTCCGTGCTTCCTCTAAAAATTCCCAAATCAGCCTTTCTTTGTTTTCGGTTCCAAAATCCTTTAGTTTGTCCTTTATTGGTTCGGAAGTGGAAGGGTAATTTGTGTCTAACCTAGGATGACGAAAGGGACTTATCATTATTTCTTCCTGTTTTCTATTTACAAATGAATCAAACTCTATTTCTTCATCAATTAACTCCATCTTTGTTAAATATTCAAAGAAATGTGTGAGATATCTTTCGATTTGTAGAACATAATTACGAGATAGTTTTTTATGAGTTTGGTGAGTAATAAAACGGGCACCGTGAATAAGCTGTAATCCTCTAATACCTTTCTTAGGTAAATTTAGAAATTCAGATTCTTGAAGGCCTATTTGTTCGTAAATGAAGTTAAAGAACTTTACTATTTCTCTAGCCGGATTTATTTGAGCACTTAAACTTACACCTTTGTATTCATATGTAGATCTAATGAAATGAGTAATAGGGTGAGGAACTATAATACCTGTTACTATATCCTGTACCCCTATGTTGATTACTCTTTTGTTTTCTAACCTGTTGTTACCTAATAGGTCCTCTATGAGCGTTTCTCTAACCACAAATTTATATCTACCCAAACCCATAATATAAACCTCCTCCTAATTCTATAAACTAATGAAAGGTTTATAGTTATTATTTTATAAATTGATTTTTATATTTTAATCTATTAATCCCATAATATATTATTATGGGAAAAAAATAAACCTCTTTATAAGTTTATATAAAGAGGTTTATACTATGTATTTATATAAACAGTTCTATTTATACCATATATAGATGTACAAAACCGAAATAGCCGAAGCCGAAAAAATCAACAAGCTAAAGGTTGCGGAATTCCGTCGTGAGCAGGATATTGCCAAAGCACGGGCTGACCAAGCGTACGATCTTGAAACGGCCAGGTCTAAACAGGATGTAACCGAACAGGAAATGCAAATCAGGATCATCGAACGGCAGAAGCAAATTGAGCTGGAGGAAAAAGAAATCCTTCGCCGTGAAAAGCAATATGATTCAGAAGTGAAGAAAAAGGCCGATGCCGACCGTTATGCGGTAGAGCAGGCAGCCTCCGCCAATAAGATGAAACAGATTACAGAAGCGGATGCCGATAAATATAAAATTGAAGCCATGGCAAAAGCGGAAGCGGAACGCGTTCGCATGGACGGTCTTGCTAAAGCGGACGCCCAAAGGGCACAAGGTACGACAGAAGCGGAAATCATCAGGTTAAAAGGGGTAGCAGAAGCAGAAGCCAAGCAGAAAATAGCTGAAGCTTTTGAACAGTTCGGGCAAGCCGCCGTAATGGACATGATTTTGAAAATGCTGCCGGAATATGCAAAACAAGTGGCAAGCCCGCTTAGTAATATCGACAAGATCACTGTAGTGGACACAGGCGGAAGCGGTGCGAATGGCGGGGCTAATAAAGTGACTGGGTATGCAACGGATTTAATGGCATCCTTGCAGGAGTCATTAAAAGCATCTTCGGGAATTGATGTCAAAGACTTGCTTGAGAATTTCTCAGGAAAACGAAATTTACCATTCACCACCATCAGCCAGGAGAATGTCGAAGCGAGCATGAATATGGCAGCAGGCAAGGAAGAGTAACAGAGAAAAAAATAAAAGGTAAATCATACTGTTCATCGAATGAAATTTAACCTGATGTATTACCAATACAGATAGGTTATTGGACTTACTTATAGAGAATAAACAACCAAGGATGATTGGTTGTTTATTTTTTGCTTTTAAATAAAGCCTAAATTCGTTTTTAGTTTTCGCTATTACTTAATGTTTGAAACCGATATTTGGATGTACTTAATACTTAAACTTAGTAACGTATTTAAAGACAAGTCTTTTCTTTAAACCTACTTAGTCAACGTATTTAAATCAACATATGCAGAGAAATCTCTTTTTTTGTTTTTGCTAGGTAGGATGCTTTGTTGAATGCAAAATCATACATTTTATCGACAAAATAAGATTCATCATCGTAAATGACACTATCAGCAATATAATATTCACAATATGGGGACATCTTGAAGGTGCACTCCTGGCAGCTGATCAGGCAGTTTTTGAAATCACTAATCTAAAAAAACAGACCTTAATAAAGGTAACTTAACATTCTATTAAACAATTAACTATTTTATTTTTTATCTTATTTTCAAAAATTCCATTACTAAACTGAGGAGCTAATATGTGATGAAAATTATGAAAGCTATACAGATTCCGTCTAAAGGCGAATGAATTATCTGTATTAGAAGCAGCACCACTTATGTGTGCTGGTGAAACAACGTTTAGTGCATTAAGAAACTGCAAAGCTCGGCCTGGCTATCGTGTATGTATCCAATAATCTATAATAAATATTTTTTAATTATTTGTTAAATTCTGAATTATTTGTTGAAATATATATTGGAAGGTGTTTTAATAAATGTAAGAATATAACTTATCGGATATGTGATGTCTGAAAGGATAGAGGATGGGTGTGTAAATATGGGGAAAATATTCACCAAGAAAGTATCGGAAACAGTCGAAGAAGAAATAGAGAAGATGATTGAATCTGGCAAATTCCAGTCAGGTGAAAAGCTACCTTCCGTTAGGGAATTATGTGATTTATTCGGTGTTGGACGTTCCGCTGTCCGAGATGCAATCACAACACTAAAAGGAAAAGGTACTGTTTACGTGAAACAAGGGGAAGGTACATACATTTGCGAATTTGATTCCGCAAAATTGTTTACCAACCATATGTTAATCCCCAGCTGTGAAGACATAAAAGACTTATTTCAAGTCAGGAAAATATTGGAGACAGGTATTGCGGAAATGGCTGCTTCCAATCGGTCGGTACAAGATTTGGTACGTATGGAAGAAATCCTTTCAAACCTCTGTATCAATGGCTGGGAAGGGGACTACCACTTTCATATGGCGATTGCTAATGCGACAGGAAACAAAAGCCTGATCCAATTAGTGCAAACCATTTCAACCACCATGAAGAAGGCAATGATTGATTTTCACAGGTATATTCAAGAGAATGAGAACATCGTAAAAACGATGGATGAACAACATGATAAAATCTATGAATCAATAAAGATGGGGAACCCTATAAAAGCTAATCAGTCGATGATTAACCACTTACAATATGTTGAAGAAATTTTGCAAAACAATATTTTACAAAAGGTATGAAGTTTAAAATGTTTTTTTTGCAACAATATAGAAACGATGTTGGTTATTACGAAACAAAAAGGAGGCGTGGGTTTTGATCGTAGCGGATCTTCTATCAGATTTAAAGTCATTTTTACCTGATGTGCAAATAGTTGATGGGAAAAACCAAAGACATCCACTTGGGAATGGTGGTCAGGTATCTGTTTACCCGAAAACAGAGGGAGAAATAGCAAGTATTTTAAAGTATGCAAACGATAAACGGAAAAAAATAACGGTGGTAGGAGGCGGAACCAAGAGAGGTTTTGGAGGATTGATTGAAACAGCTGATATCTTACTCTCATTATCGAAATATAAAGGAATTGTCAAACATACTGTAGGAGATATGACATTAACGGTTAAAGCGGGTACTTCATTTAAAGAATTGCAAGAATATTTGGCACAACATAATCAGAAGGTTTCGCTGGACCCTGTATGGCCTGAAGATGCGACAATTGGCGGAATCATTGCTTCAAATGAAAGCGGTCCCAAAAGATTGGGTTATGGTTCTTCCAGAGATGTGGTAATAGGACTTCGCTTGGTTTACCCGGATGGCAGTATCATAAGAGCTGGGGGAAATGTAGTAAAGAATGTTGCTGGGTACGATATGAACAAACTTTTTATAGGATCGATGGGTACACTTGGTATTTTATCTGAAGTGACTTTGAAGCTTAGACCAATACCAAAGTACGAAAGCCTTGGACTGTTAGTGTTTCCCAATGGAAATCTCGAAGAAGTTCGGTCACTAGCAGTTAAGTTGTTGGATTCAGTGATGGAACCAATCGCTTTGGAACTGATAAATCCTGCTTTATCGGAAAGGTTAACGGGTCAAAACGTTTATACCTTAGCAATTTCATTTGAAGATGTGGAGAGCTCTGTTCATTACCAGGAGGATTTTGTAAAAAACATCCAACCTTCTAACGCAAAAATGACAGTGCTTTCACAAAATCAGGCACAGGCTTTTTGGGAAAAATTTTATTCGATTTCTCCAAATGGGGCAACACTTGCTAGTGGAAATCAGATAGAAGCGGCATTGAAAATAGGCGTTGTTAACCTAGATGTTTTGAAGGTCATTAAAGAAAGCCACATTTTACATCACTCTAGTACTCTTACAGTAGAAGCACATGGTGGACTAGGTCATGGAATATGCCAGGTTAACCTAAAGGGAACTGAAGATGAAGAATTAACACAGGTAATATTAAAGCTCAGAAAATCCGTCGAAGCATTGGGTGGTTATGTGATTGCGAAGCATCTGCCTTTAACGCTGCGTCAGCAAATAGATGTATGGGGTGAAAAACCATCACATTTCTTCTTGTTAGAAGGAATTAAAACAAAGATCGATCCTAATAGAGTACTTAATAATAAAAGATTCGTGGGAGGGATATAATAGTGAGTCTGAGAGAAGTTGATATAAAGCAAGATCCATCATGTACATCTAATAGCTTAAGCAACTATCTATGGAGTGATAAGCCTGATGAAAACAAATGGGCAGATTGCGTACATTGTGGTATGTGTTTGGAATCCTGCCCAACATATGAGCTAACAGGCCAGGAACAGCATTCTCCCCGTGGGCGTGTTCATCTTATCAAATCAGTAGCAGAAGGAAAGCTTGAGGTGAACGAGCAATTCATGGATCCTGTTTTTGCTTGTCTTGACTGTCGTGCATGTACCACTGCTTGTCCGGCGAATGTAGATGTCGGAGGATTAATTGAAGAGGCTCGCGGACAAATTCGACAGGCGATTCCATTGACAGGAGTGAAAGGAAAAGTAAGTAGATTAGTACTTGAAGGAATGTTCCCACATCAAAACAGACTGAATACAGTGGGGAGTTTATTAAAGTTCTATCAGAAGAGCGGATTGCAGAAAGTGGTTCGCAAAATAGGGTTAATGAATATTATGCCACAGCATTTAATTGAGATGGAAGCAATTATGCCTGAAATTAAAGAGCCTGTACGCAAAAAATACAATAATGAAAAAGTGATCAAAGCATTAGGAAAAACTAAAGCAGAAGTGGCGTTTATGACAGGTTGCGTGATGGACGTTATGTTCAGTGATATTAATCAGTCCACGATTAATGTTTTAACACGAAACGGAAATGATGTGACAATTCCGCAAAACCAAACTTGCTGTGGAGCCTTACATGTTCATGCCGGTGACCGTGAAACTGGAAGAAAGCTGGCGAAACAGAATATCGAAGCGTTTAAGGATGCTGATAAAGTCATCGTTAACGCAGCAGGATGCGGCTGTATGCTTCAGGAATATGCAGAATTGTTTCGTGAAGAGCCTGAATGGCATGATAAAGCTGAAGAATTTTCCGCGAAGGTCGAGGACATCTCTAAATATATTCATGAAACAGGCTATGAAATACCAAAAGCTGAATTGAACACTCGTATCACATATCATGACGCATGCCATTTAGCACATGGTCAAGGAATTCGCCAGGAACCGAGAGACCTCCTTGTCAGTATTCCAGGAGTTGAAATGGTACATATGCCAAACGCAGATCGCTGCTGTGGAAGTGCAGGTATATATAACATCACTAATCCGGAAATGGCCGGTGCCGTGCTAGAAAGCAAAATGCAAAATGTGCCATGCGATGTTGAGATGATTTCAATGGGTAACCCAGGATGTATGCTTCAGATGGCAATGGGGGTACAGAAATTTGGTAGAAATCAAAAAGTCGTCCATACAATTCAGCTTCTGGATTGGGCTTATCAAAAAGAGGATGATCTAAAGGGGGGACAGTAAATGGCACCGAAAAAAATAAAATCGAATGATCGACATATAAAGAATTTAGAAGCTATTGTTGGCGACGCCAATTCAATTCTATTTCACAAAGAGGATCTGCTTGCCTATGATAGCGATGGATTTACGCTTCATAGACACTTACCTAAAGCGGTTGTGTTTCCAAAAGATACTCAGGAAGTAGCCAAACTAGTTAAATATTGTTCCGAAAATAAACTGCCGTTCCTAGCCCGTGGCGCTGGAACTGGATTAAGCGGCGGTGCTATACCTTTAAATGATGAAGTCATTATCAGTCTGGTCAGGATGAAGAAGCTATTAAGCGTTGATCTCGAAAATAGACGTGCTGTTGTACAGCCTGGTTTTATTAATCTTAAACTCACGAACTCTATCTCTGATAAAGGATATTACTATGCTCCGGATCCTTCTAGCCAATATTGTTGTACAATTGGCGGAAATGTCGCAGAGAATGCTGGAGGGGCTCACTGTCTTAAGTATGGAGTAACCACGAATCACATTCTAGGGCTGGAAGTAGTACTTCCTAACGGGGAAATTATAGAAATGGGTGTAAATGGAATTCCTGATTCTCCTGGATATGATTTGCTCGGTCTGTTGACAGGGTCTGAAGGAACATTAGGCATTGTAACGAAAATCACTGTTCGTATATTGAAAAATCCGGAAGCGAAACAAACTGTTCTTGCTTATTTTGATAAAGTGGAGGACGGAAGTCAGGCCGTATCTGATATAATTTCAGCAGGAATCGTACCGGCAGCCCTTGAAATGATGGATAAAACAGCGATTGAAGGAGTGGAGGCGGCTGCTTTTCCAGTAGGTCATCCAAGTGATATTGAGGCTGTCCTACTCATTGAAGTGGATGGAATCTCAGTAGGTATTGAAGAGCAAATTAATCACATTTTGGAAGTGTGTAAGTACAGAAATGTACTTGAAGTGAAGGTAGCACAGGATGAACTCGAAAGAGGTAGATGGTGGGCCAATCGTAAAACAGGATTTGGTGCCATGGGAGCCATTTCACCGGACTATTTAGTACAGGACGGTGTTATTCCACGAAGCAAATTGCCCGAGGTATTAAACAAAATCAATCGAATCAGCGAAGAATATGGTTTGCGAATCGCTAATATTTTCCACGCGGGTGATGGGAATTTACATCCACTTGTTCTTTTCGATGCCAGAATCCCTGGGGAAAGCGAAAAGGCCCTGGCAGCTGGTAGTGCCTGCTTAAAAGCATGTGCTGATGTTGGGGGGACGATTACAGGTGAACACGGAGTGGGGATTGAAAAAATAGAGGAAATGCGTTTCGTCTTTTCTGACGAAGAGATTATTGCACAAACAGATATTCGAGAAGTATTCAATCCTCATAACCTTTTAAATGCAGGGAAATTATTCCCGATGCCGGGACGCTGTGTTGAGATAAAAAGAGATTTAAAAGAAAAAGAAGCAGCTGCTATATCTTAAATATGTTTGTCTAGTAAGGAGCAGTCCATAAAACGGATGAAGCCAATTCATTTCGTGGCAAAGTCCTTTTGCTAAAGTTTAGAGATAAATATAAATTATTATAATATTATGAAATATCCGAATCCATATCAGGTATCGTGCCATCGTTTTTATAGACATATAAAGAAACATTGTTTTGTAATAACAAACAAACAGAGCAATTAGGATAATTACATCCTAGAGTGAACAAATTACTTTTTTCCAGAGAAGAATTATCTAAAATAAAATCTTGATTTACAAGGAGGAACTCATAGTGACAAAATATATTAAATCAGGGAATCTTCAAGTTGCAACGGAATTATTTGAATTTATTAATTCAGAAGCTCTACCAGGTAGTGAAGTGGATCGTGATCAGTTTTGGTCTGGTTTAGAAAATTTGATAAATGAATTAACTCCTAAAAATAAGGAATTATTGGCACATCGTGAAGAGATTCAAAATCAAATAAATGCTTGGTATCGAAAAAATAATAATGATTTTGATTTTGAAGAGTATAAATCATTTTTAAAAGAAATTGGATATCTTGAACCAGAGGCTGAAGACTTCAAGATCACCACTGAAGGTGTGGATGCCGAAGTAGCTATCCAAGCTGGACCGCAACTGGTTGTTCCAGTTAATAATGCTCGTTATGCAATTAATGCCGCCAACGCCCGCTGGGGAAGCCTTTATGACGCACTTTATGGTACAGATGCAATCAGTGAAGAAGATGGTGCACATCGAGAAGGTGGCTACAACCCAGTTCGTGGTGCGAAGGTTATTGAGTTTGGAAGAGAGTTTCTTGACCAAGCAGCTCCATTAAGGGAAGCTTCTCATAAAGATGCTGTAAAATACACAATTGAGTCTGGAAAGCTGAATGTTGCACTCCGGAATGGAGAAACGACAAGACTTGAGGACGAATCGAAATTAACTGGCTATCAAGGACAACCACAAAATCCAAGTGCTGTACTTTTGAAAAATAATGGCCTGCACTTTGAAATTCAATTCAATTTCAGTCATCCAATCGGAAAAACTGACGAGGCTGGCGTTAAAGATATTCTATTAGAAGCAGCAGTAACGACGATTATGGACTGTGAAGATTCAGTAACTGCGGTAGATGCCGAGGATAAAGTTCTAGTTTACCGTAACTGGTTAGGATTAATGAAAGGAGATTTATCTGCTACCTTCATAAAAGGCAATAAATCAACGACAAGAACTCTTAATCCTAATCGCATTTATTTTACCCCGACGGGAGAAGAATTGTCTTTGTCAGGTCGTTCACTTTTGTTTGTTCGTAATGTAGGTCATTTAATGACGAATAATGCAATCTTAGATCAAAATGGGGAGGAAATCCAAGAGGGGATTTTAGATGCAATCATCACTAGTCTTCTTGGAAAACATACTCTTTTAGGAAACGGCCCATACCAAAACACATCCGAAGGATCCATTTACATCGTTAAACCTAAAATGCATGGATCAAAAGAGGTCGCTTTTGCCAACCATCTATTTGATCAAGTAGAGGAATTGCTCGGTCTAAAACGGAATACTCTAAAAATTGGTGTTATGGATGAGGAGCGCCGCACATCTTTAAACTTAAAAGCTTGCATAAGCGAAGTTAAGGAACGGGTAGTATTCATAAATACCGGATTTTTAGACCGTACTGGTGATGAAATCCATACCTCTATGGAAGCGGGAGCAATGATTCGAAAAAGTGAAATGAAATCATCCACTTGGTTGCAAGCCTATGAAAAATCGAATGTTAATACAGGCCTTGTAAGCGGCTTCCAGGGGCGTGCCCAGATTGGAAAGGGTATGTGGGCTATGCCGGACTTGATGAATGAAATGTTAAAACAAAAGATTGGACATGTAAAAACAGGTGCAACTACGGCGTGGGTTCCATCACCTACTGCAGCTACATTGCATGCACTGCACTACCATCAAGTTGATGTAACGAAGGTCCAAAATGAAAAGATCAGTGAATCTAGAGACTTGAGGGATGAAATTTTACAATTCCCAGTTGCGAAACATTCTAATTGGAGCCCGGAGGAAATACAGGAAGAGATTGATAACAATGCTCAAACTATGCTAGGTTATGTTGTTCGCTGGGTGGACCAGGGAGTTGGTTGCTCGAAAGTACCTGATATCAACGACGTGGGACTAATGGAAGATCGTGCGACCTTACGTATATCCAGCCAACACATGGCGAACTGGCTACACCACGGTATCATAACAAAGGAACAAGTGCTAGAGACGCTTCAGCGTATGGCTAAAGTAGTAGACGAACAAAATGCTGGAGACGCTGCATATCGCTCAATTTCTGCGAATTTTGACGATTCGGTGGCATTTCAAGCTGCATGTGACCTGATTTTTGAAGGTTATAATCAGCCAAGTGGCTACACTGAGCCAATATTGCATCGTCGCCGCATTGAAGCAAAAGCAAAGTTTGCTATAAAACAATAAACAACTAGGGGACATTCTATTTTTTACAACGTCACGATTTACAATGTAAAGAGTATATTGCTAACTTAATTGAAGTACTGCAGTTTCAACAACTAACTTTCATTATTAAATAGTGATAACAGATTGGGGGAGTTGAAGCTATGAAAGACCTTCGGGAAAAAGCACTAGACCTTCATATGAGTACTAAAGGGAAAATAAATGTAAATGTAAAGTAGCTGTAGAAATTTCCAGGGATTTTTAAAGGGGCACTTCAGGTGTTCGCTTCTGAAAATAATGAGTAAATGAAAGTGGCAGCGGTTTATGCAATTGCAAACTTAATTCAGCCGCAAGAACTGACACATGATTATGTAATACCAAATGCTTTCGACAACCGAGTAGTAGAATCTGTCGCCAATGCTGTAGCAGAGGCAGCAATACAGTCTGGTGTTGCGAGAAAAAAATCGAAATAGAAGTCTGAGAGGAGCAATAAAACAATGAAGTTTACTAGGTTTATAGCTAATTCTTCCATTCATACAGGTGTTAAAGAAAAAGGTATAATAAGAGTAATTAAGGGCGATATTTTTGGTGCTTGGGAGTATACAGGCCAAACATTTTCTCAGGGTGAAGTTAAGTCTATTGCACCCCTAGAACCAAATCAAATCATTGGAATCGGTGCAAACTTCGTTTCAAATGTGGAGGATCTTCCGGAACAGCTCCCGGAAATTCCAGTATTCTTCTTTAAGCCAACTTCATCAGTGATTGGACCTGAAGATGAAATTATCATTCCAGAGGGTATCAAGGAAGTAAAGTTTGAATCCGAATTAGCGATTGTCATTGGGAAAGAGGCAAAAAATGTGCCTGAATCCGACGTACTGGATTATGTTTTTGGATACACAGTTGGAAATGACGTAACAGCACCCCAGTTTTTCCACCAGGATGGCCACTGGACAATTGGTAAATCATTTGACACGTTCACTCCATTAGGTCCTGTTATTGAAACCGTACTTGATCCTTTTAATGTAAAGGTCAAAGCAAAACTGAACGATGTTGAAAAACAAAACAGTGCAACTGAACTGATGATTATTCCAATTCGCAGAATGGTTTCCTATCTGACAAAAGTTATGACACTTAAACCGGGAGATGTAATTTTAACAGGTAGTCCTGTTGGAGCAGAGTTGGTCGGCGCAGGCGACGTTATAGAATGTGAAATAAAGGAAATTGGAAATCTTCGAAATACATTTGTTACGGCTAAAGAAGGTGCAAGAGCGTATTAGGTACGGTTAAAAATTTTTAGAGGTTAGTTCCAAATTGCTGGAATCAATTGATTTGAGATCGGAAGCAAGGCAATACTTGCAAGAACTGGAGAATACCACAAATAAGGTTATCCATCTAGTTGTTTATGACCAAGGTGAAGTGGTGTATATTGAAAAGTTAGAAGGAAACGAAACTCTGCGAATGCACGCTAAAGTTGGAAAACGAGAACCCATGCTTTGTACTTCAGTCGGCAAAGCAATTCTTGCTTATTTGCCATCTAATGTCGTGCTTAACATTCTTGAGCAAAAGGGAATGCCAATGTATACTGACAAAACGATTACGAATAAAGATGATTTCCTTCAAGAACTCATTCAGGTTAGAATTAAAGGCTATGCATTGGATCTAGAAGAAAATGAATACGGAATTACTTGTATTGCCGTTCCTATTTTTGTTCATTCGGGGAAAGTCATTGCTGCTGTCATCATATCTGGTCCAACAAGGCTTGATTTTAAAGTGGAATTACTTTCCAATATATTTTTAGAATTTTTTTTAAAGAAAATTTGCCCGATATATCTTTTTTTCAAAATAATCGGGCAAATTTTGAAATTGGTTTTAAAATTTTACCAATAATTTGTATAATTAAAATAGGATTAGTGTTTGTTATATAACAACTACTTATATAGTTACTAAACAATAGTGTTTTTTCGCAAACTTACAGAAACATTGTTTCTTAATACGAAACAGAAAGGGGGAATTGTCTTATAGAGTGTTATCATGCCGATAGAAAGTGTTAAGGGAAATATTGAAGACAGCAGATTTGCTAGCGTTTTTCTTTTTGTATATCTCACCTTAGTCGCAATAAACCTTTAGTAACTAAAGGTTTAAAGTACTTTATAGTCCCTTTACCGGACAAGCACTATTATGATTTTATCATTACGCAACCAAGATAAAATCACATACATCCGGACTTTACAACACGAAAAAATTGAATATTTTCAGTGGATTCAAATTTTTTTCACTTTCTTGTAAATTAGAGCAGAAGAAATGGTAGCATATTTTAATAAAAATATGTAAGCGATTACTTTTAGGGACTATAAATTGGAGGGTACAATATGACATATACACAAAACTTTACAGTGGTAGGAGATAGCCTCGCTTTATCCGCTATCGTTGCAGTAATTCCAATACTTTATTTCTTCTGGGCATTGGCAGTGAAGAGAATGAAAGGGTATCTGGCGGGGCTCACGACGCTATTAATTGCTTTGATGTTGGCGGTTATTGCATTTGGAATGCCAACACAAATGGCGATTATGTCTGCTACACACGGGGCAGTATACGGGGTTTTGCCTATTGGTTGGATCATTATCAGTTCAGTTTTCCTTTATAAATTAACCGTAAAAACAGGACAATTTGATATTATTCGTAATTCAGTTGTTTCACTTACGGAAGACCGTCGTCTTCAGGCACTATTGGTAGCGTTCTCATTTGGGGCATTTCTTGAAGGAGCCGCTGGTTTCGGTGCGCCTGTTGCCATTTCTGCTGCACTTCTTGTTGGTCTTGGATTCAATCCTTTATATGCAGCTGGCTTGTGTTTAATTGCCAATACAGCACCGGTTGCATTTGGTGCAATAGGAGCACCAATTATTGCGCTTGAGGGACCTACCGGAATTTCTGCGATGGAGATTTCAAAAATGGTTGGTCGCCAATTACCGTTTTTATCTGTAGTCATACCATTTTATTTAATCGTGATTATGGCAGGCTTTAAAAAAGCCTTCGAAGTCATGCCTGCAATTTTAGTAACTGGTATTACTTTTGCTGTAACACAATTCTTAAGCTCTAACTTCCTTGGACCAGAACTTCCGGATATTTTATCGGCTCTTGTTTCATTACTTGCTTTAGCAGTTTTCCTTAAATTTTGGAAACCGAAAACCATCTTCCGTTTTTCAGTCGAACAAGAAATGGCTGCAACACTTGCTGTAAATGAACCTACCGGCCACAAGCTAACTTATACCGGCGGACAAATTTTTAAAGCGTGGTCACCATTCCTGGTTTTAACGGGAGTAATCTCCCTTTGGGGAATTCCAACCATAAAGCAGGCACTAACAGGACACTATGAAGGAACAAATGTTGTTCTATCAATGATTAATTCTATAGGGCATGCATTTTCGTTTATACCTAACGTTCCATTATTAAATAATAAGATTATAAACGCTGCGGGAGAAGCGATACCTGCCTTTTACAAGCTGGAATTGCTAGGTGCTGCTGGTACAGCGGTTCTGATTGCAGCAATCATTACGAAATATATTGTAAAAATTTCTTGGAAGGGTTGGATAGTTACATTCGGTGAAACACTAAACGAACTTAAATTTCCCATTATCACAATCGCTTCTGTTGTAGGATACGCTTATGTAACAAACTCTTCAGGAATGAGCACATCTATGGGGATGGTATTGGCGAAAACAGGATTTTTATTCCCTTTCTTCTCTCCTATACTAGGCTGGCTAGGAGTGTTCATTACTGGTTCTGATACTTCAGCCAACTTACTATTCGGTAACATGCAAAAAGTTACAGCTACTTCAATAGGCATGGATCCGGTGCTCGCAGTGGCAGCGAACTCTTCAGGCGGAGTTACCGGAAAGATGATTTCGCCTCAATCAATTGCAGTAGCTTGCGCCGCAGTAGGCCTAGCAGGGAAAGAATCTGATTTGTTTCGATTCACTATAAAGCATAGTATTATACTGGTGATTATTGTTGGAATCATGACATATTTGCAGAATGGGGTGTTATCCTGGATGATTCCTTAAGTAAGATTGCAAAGCAAATATCTTTATTTAGAGTCAATATGAGATCAATATGAGTTGATAAAAATAAGAAAAACACCATTTAAAAGTCGCAAGTTTGTCAAACGACTTTTAAATGGTTTTTTTCATTGGAAAAGAAAGATAGCTACGCATGAAGTTGATGGCGCACTTATAGAATTAAATCCAAGAAGGATATAAAGTCCCACCTCTTGTTGAACACCATATGATTAATAAAATGCAGTCGGACTTGTCTATATGTTCGCTCCAGCACTTGGTCCGACAGTGGCAGGTGTAATCATCCAATATTTATCATGGCATTATATCTTCTGGTTGTCACTGCCGTTTTTGATTATCGGGTTGTTGGTAGGTCTGAAGTATGTGGAAAATGTCACCGAAGTTACAAAGATCCGTATCGATCCTCGGTCCGTCATACTTTCAACGCTTGGATTAGGAGGAATCGTTTTTGGTTTCAGTCATGCAGGTGAAGGCTCTGTAGGCTGGACAAGTCTAGTTGTGAAGACATCAATTATCTTTGGGTTAGTTGCTATCGTACTATTCATACTGCGTCAGAATTTAATGAAACAACCACGTGTCTTTATGTATCCAATTTACACTGTTGGGGTCATTTTGGTTGTAATGTGCATGATGATATTTATGTCTACCATGATTATTCTGCCAATGTATTTGCAAAATCAAAATGGTTTGGGACTTTCTACATTGGTAGCTGGGCTCATGTTGTTGCCGGGTAGTGCGTTGAACGGAATCCTATCGCCGCGCATGGGAAGCTGGTATGACAAATATGGTCCGAAGTGGCTTGTGATTCCAGGAATCGTTATCATGGCGGTCATGTTATGGCTTTTCTCCAGCATATCCACCGCTTCTACATTAACTCTTATCGTAGTTTTGCATATCGGGCTCATGATTGGCTCCGCCATGGTGCTTATGCCAGCTCAAACCAATGGCTTAAACCAATTGCCGTCTGAGTTATATCCGCACGGTACGGCTGTTATGAGCACTGTCCAGCAGGTGGCGGGTGCAATTGGTACGGCAGTCTCAATTAGTATTCTTACGAGCGGCAGTGAACATTACTTGCAGGGCTCCGCTGCGCCTACTCAACCGACCGATTTGGCAAAAGCGATGACGTTCGGGTCACATAACGTGTTCATGTTCACGATGATTATAGCATTGGTTGGGTTGGTCGCAGCGTTCTTCATACGCCGTGCAAGAGTAAATCAAGTAGAGAAACCTTCAACGAATTGATGTTTAGATGGGATGGAAGTATATGAAAAAAGGAGGGTGCAAGTACAAAAATGAGTGATGATAAACAGCAAATCCTAGCCGTTTATGAACGGATTAATGATGCAATGGTTAATAAAGATACTGAAACTTTAAATACCATCTTTGAAGACAATCATAAATCGTTTCCGTATAGAATATTTTGGAACATCCATCCCTGAAAAGCTTCAAGGATGGATTCATATAAACACCATGATCCTTAGGTGTTTCTTGGATAATTCTTGTTATGGTCGATAGATAGGTAAGTTATCCGGGTTAATACGTAAAACAAACATAATATATAGAAAAAGAGAATGTGCTTATAAACGGGAACAAAATCCAGCTGTCATAATTGGTGTCTTATTTATTGAATATAGTGCAGATTTGGTCTTTATATAGAGGGGGGAATCGAGGATTATATATTTTTGCCCCCTTAATACTAAGGTTCCTTTCGAATTAATATAAATGGTCTGTGTAATGGACTGAAAAGAATGAAATTTTCTATAGACGCTTTGATCCTTTTAGGCGGTATCTATGGTATTCATGAAATATTTATAGTTGGTACACAAATGTATTTTTCAAAAATAGTAGGAATGCCATCCATCATTTTATCAACAGGGGGATTTGTTTCATGTTTAAGACAAAGCTGATCGATAATAGCATTCTTTTCAGGATAATTTTAAGACTATTCGCTTCAAATAAGTAGACGTGTTTCCCTACTTAAGACAAATCACAAGTTGTTCTCGAAAGGGGGATTTAATTTGAAGAAATTTATTGTTTGTTATACCTTGGATAATGATATTAAACGAGAAAAAATAATAAAAGGGCCAGATGTAAAGAAGGAAGACGTTCTTAAAGATGTATTAGATAAGATAGTACGAAGTAATTACTTTATTGCGAAAACCGACCAAGGAGAGTATAGGATAAATTCTTCCTTAATTCGTTATATACAGGTTTTGCATGAAATGCATTGTTTTAAATACCATACTGATCATCAATGACTAGTGAGTAAATAAAAGGTTCTCTTCAACTTTGTTGAGTAACTTGAATATGGGAGAGAAGAGTAATGTCAGAAACGTATCGTTCTCGTCAGGAACGAAAACAAGTGGAAAAAACAAAACAAGATCAAAAAAAAGGTAAAAACTACCCTAAAAGAAGGTCTTTCTTGAAAAAAGTTTTACTTTGGTGTTTTCTGTTAGGAGTTATTTCAATTGGAATAGGGGCAGTTACGGTTGCAGCAATGATTAAGGATGCACCTAAAATAGATTCTTCAAAACTAGTCGATCCGCTTTCTACCAAATTATACGATAAAAACGGGAATTTCCTTTACGAATATGGTAAAGAAAAGCGGACAAAAATTGAGTATTCTCAAGTTCCAAAAATGTTGGAACATGCTTTCCTTGCCACGGAGGATGTACATTTTTATGAACACAATGGCATTGATATAAAAGGAACTGCGAGAGCAATCTCCAAGAACCTAATAGGGGATTTCGGATCTCAAGGCGGAAGTACGATTACACAGCAGGTCATTAAAAACTCCTTTTTGTCACCTCAGAAAACAATAAAGCGGAAGGTACAGGAATGGAGCTTGGCCTATCAGCTTGAGCAAAAGTATTCTAAACATCAAATCTTAATGATGTATTTAAATAAGATCTACCTTGGAGACGGGGCATATGGTGTAGCAGCAGCCGCCAAAAATTACTACGGAATCGATGCCGATGATCTAAATAAATTGACGCTTCCGGAGGCCGCTATGTTAGCGGGGCTTCCACAGAGTCCAAGTTATTACGATCCCACTGAACCGGAACATGTGAAAGCTGCAACAAATCGTCGTAATAATGTTTTAAAAGCTATGTATAAACAAGGGTATATTACGAACAAGCAATTGGAGGATGCAAAGAAGGTTCCAGTTACATCAGGACTTGTTCCAAAAAAGAAACAACAAGGAATGCCGTACGAGGCGTTTTTGGACGCTGTTGTAAAAGAAGTTGAAAAAAAGCAGAAAAATGTTGATATCAGTTCGGATGGATTATCTATTTATACGACGCTAGATCCAAAAGCTCAGACCTTAGCGGATAAAATAATGAACACCGATACGATTATTTCTTATCCAAATGACAATTTTCAAGGAGCCTTCGTATTTTTAGATACAAAAACAGGAGAAGTTCGAGCTATTGGAAGCGGTCGAAACCAATATAAAGCTTCCTTCCGAGGCAACAACTTTGCGGTTGATATTAAACGACAACCAGGATCCACTTTCAAGCCAGTCTTTGATTATGGTCCTGCTATTGAAAATTCAAAATGGTCTACAGCACACCAAATTAATGATCATGAGATAACCTACTCAAACGGTCAATCTATTTCTAACTGGGATCATCAATATCACGGAATGTTGTCTATTAGAACAGCACTTCAATGGTCATACAATATTCCGGCACTCCTTACCCTTCAAGAAGTAGGAATGGATAAGGCACAAAACTTTGCAGAAAATCTGGGTATTACTTTTAATAATAATAAGGTGTACGAATCATATGCGATTGGAAGTAATACGGTTAATCCATTAGAGTTGGCAGGGGCATATAGTGCTTTTGGAAATAACGGTGAATACAATACACCACATTTTGTTCGTAAAGTTGTCTATCCTGATGGCAGAGTTGTTAATTTTACTCCAAAACCAAAACGTGTTATGCATGATTACACAGCTTATTTGGTGACGGATATGTTACGGACAGTCGTAAAATCTGGTACAGGAAAAACTGCAAATGTTCTTGGACAAGATGTGGCTGGAAAAACTGGCACAACCAATTTTGACAGTAAAACCAGAGCACAATATGGATATCCAACCGGTTCGGTAAATGATAGTTGGTTCGCTGGTTATACACCACAATACACTATGGCGGTTTGGACTGGATATACTAAAAATGGTCCAGGTAATTATATGGATGGAAATACAACTAAAATCTCGCACCAAATGTTTAAGGTCATGCTGGAAGCGTTTGGAACAGACCAAAGCAGATTCCAGCAGCCTAGTGATGTATACCAGGTGAATAATGAACTGTTCATTAAAGGTGCAAATCCTGAAGAAAGTCCACCAGTTACAAAAAATAATAAAGAAAAACCATTTGAAATTGGTGGAAATAAAGAGGATAAAAAACATAAACAAGAGGAAGAGAAGCATAAACAACAAGAGGAAAAGAAACACAAACAAAAGGAAGAGAAGCATAAACAACAAGAGGAAAAGAAACACGAACAAAAGGAAGAGAAGCATAAACAACAAGAGGAAAAGAAACACGAACAAAAGGAAGAGAAGCATAAACAACAAGAGGAAAAGAAACACGAACAATAAAGATTTTTAGGATGGGATTGCATTGGTCCCATCCTTTTTTTGATTCACAAAAGAAATGTGAAGGTTTCTACTTAAACGATAGGGTGCTTTACTTCAACAAGGGAGGTTGCTGAGGCAGCCTTTTTCTTATGGAACTAGAGAGGTAGTTTAGTTGAAAAAGCTTAGTTTGAACACACAGTGAAGGCTGGGAGGAATTGTCAAATAAGCAAATTCAAAATATAGATTGGTAAACGATTGCAAGGCTCAAGGTTATCTATTTATTACTGCATCGGTATATTGATAACTGGATTGTGAAAAGATGAAATTGGTTTGCTTCTAGGGATGAAGAAAATAACTGAATAAAGCCAGCTGGCATAATAGAGTTTAAAGATTAAGTGCAAGGTGAAGTTTAGAAATTATACAAAGGCAGGCTTGCTCCGCATTCCTGTCTTATATAATCAAATAAAATAGTGAAGGTGATTTTACTTTGTCTGTAGAAAATCCAGAAGGTAATTATTTATGACCACGAAGATTATCCTGACGTTAGTGGTCGCTGTGACAATTGCGGTAAAACTTAGTTTGAAAGTTCGGTTAAATATATTCGTAAATGCAGAGAGTGTGGTATGAAGAAATCGATTTAACCCTAGTATGAAAGAAGTAAAATTCGTTAAAACAACAGCATCTAAGATTGAATCCTACATTACCATTATTAACTTGGCTAACCACTTCCTATGATATACCCCTAAAAAAAGCAATGTATCTCAAAGTTGAGAAATTCATTGCTTTTTTCCATTCGCCCGAACCCCTGTGTGATCTGTCTGTTCTCACATCCATGAGTAGACTTTATTGTTGAGGAAGGTTTAGGGCTGTATTTGCTGTATTTATATCAACTTGTAATTGTTCACTTAAATCATGTGGATGATAGTAACCTTTTGAAATCATATAGTTACTTATCTCTCCATGTCTTTCTACAGCGACACGAAGCTGTTCTCTTAGGGCTGCTTTCAATTCAGGTGTTTTTGTTTCTGTAATGGCAAAAGCAAGATTTCTAATTCCAGATTTTGCGGATATTAAGAAGTCCGTTGCAATCACCTGATCAGTCATGCCGCCCATACCCGCCATATTTTGCAAAAAATTTGTCATTACTGTTCCCCCCGATTCGTTAGAATTTCCTGCAGTGTTTGAATATCTTGTGTCCCAGTGCTCATGTCTTTTAATAGTATATTTTGTAGTTCTGTATCCTGCACTAAACTGCTCATTGTAGAGGACTTTGTTAGACAAAGACTCTTGAAAGTTAAAATTTCGTGCGCCTCTAGAGTTTCATGCAGTCCTAAATTTTTCGTCAAGATTTTTTCCCTCCATTTCTTTGAGAATTCACTTACATATCTTTCGTAATACAAAAGTTTTTATTCATCATCATTTGCAAAGGTAACGTGTATTTTGGGAAGTAAACTACCTATCGGGCAATAATCCGTATAACAAACAGATGAACCGGGAAAGGTATTTTTGTTATATAGATTAGGGAGGTGAACGTATGGAAAATGAAAGCTTGGCATTTCATGAAACCATGGAAACGCATGAAATTTTGAATCTTAAAACAATAGGGTTAATGAGATCAAAATTAATGCAAGGCATTTGCTTTGACAATGACTTAAAAGCATTAATGGAAAAAGACGTACAACAATCTATAGCTGCTATAAACGAGCTAAAGGGTTTTTATACAGGAGCCCGAACAAACTATGAAAAATGAGGTGAAATTTAAATGGAGATGGATTTTTTAGATCCTCAAGGCGCTGAACATATGCCGGAAATGGCTGATTCCTCTTTCGCGCTAGATTTTTTACTCTCTATCAAAAGTGGGATTCATACTTATGGTATTGCATTATCTGAAACAGCGAATCCCGCATTGAGAAAAGCATTGTACCAGCAAATGGAGCAATCCATTGACTTACATGGTGAGTTATCCGATTTAATGATCAGGAAGGGCTGGCTTTATCCGAACGATGTAGGTAAACAGGTGGAATTAGATTTGAAATCAGCCGATATGGCGGTTAGTATCGCTGGAATGAATCTTTTCCCGAATGATACTGACAGACTCGGCATGTTCGCAACGCCGAATAAATAAAGGAGGAAAAGCATTATGAAGGCCGTAACTTACCAGGGCAATAAAAATGTACAGGTTAAAGAAGTTAAAGACCCTAACATCAAAAATTCGGATGATATTATTGTAAAGGTCACCAGTTCAGCAATTTGCGGCTCCGATTTGCACTTGATTCATCAATTAATTCCCAATATGCCTACAGATTATGTCATTGGTCATGAGCCGATGGGGGTTGTTGAGGAAGTTGGACCAGGGGTAACTAAGGTAAAGAAGGGAGACCGGGTCATTATCCCCTTTAATGTTAGCTGCGGGAGCTGCTGGTATTGCGACCACGACCTTACAAGTCAGTGTGATAATTCAAATCCTCATGGGGAAATGGGTGGTTTTTTTGGATACTCTGAAACAACTGGTGGGTATGCGGGAGGGCAAGCTGAATATATGCGTGTTCCTTATGGAAACTTCACCCCTTTCAAAATCCCGGAAGACTGCGAGGTAGAAGATGAAAAATTGGTGTTGCTCGCTGATGCAGCATCCACAGCATTCTGGAGTGTAGATCACGCAGGTGTCAAATCTGGCGATACGGTTATCGTTTTAGGCTGTGGTCCTGTAGGTCTGCTTACTCAAAAATTCGCTTGGTTTAAAGGGGCGAAAAGAGTGATTGCTGTCGACCATCTCGATTATCGTTTAGAGCATGCAAAAAGGACGAATAAAGTCGAAACCGTAAATTTTGCACAATATGAAAACACTGGCGAATACCTTAAAGAAATCACTAAAGGTGGTGCAGATATCGTTATTGACTGTTCCGGGATGAGTGGCAAAATGACTCCGATGGAATATCTTGCATCGGGTCTTAAATTACATGGGGGAGCCATGGGAGGGATTGTAATTGCGTCCCAAGCCGTTCGTAAGGCGGGAACCATACAAATAACAGGCGTTTATGGCGGCCGTTATAATGGATTCCCTCTAGGAGATATTTTCCAAAGAAACGTGGATATAAAAACCGGACAGGCTCCTGTTATTCCTTATATGCCCTACCTTTATAAACTAATATCAGAAGGAAAAGTAGATCCTGGCGATGTAGTAACCCATGTACTTCCAATTGACCAAGCAAAGCATGGGTATGAAGTATTTGATACAAGGACAGATGGATGTATTAAAGTGGTCCTTAAGCCATAAAGATGGTTGTTTTTATTTGGAAAAATAGATTTTATAACTATGGATATGGACTATGAGTAAGAAGGGAAGATATCAAACCCTTTTTTAACTTTTGGGAGTAATTTTTTACTTCTGGATGAAATACAAATACGCATAGAAGAAGATTTAAGAAAAGTGAACACCCCTGTCTTGGGAGCTACATTTACCTTATTCAAATTAACCAGAAAAGACGATTTGCCCACGGTAAGGGAAAATCGTTTTTTTTTTGGTGCTCTATGCTATCTTTTTTTGAAGGAGGTTTTTTCATTAAGGAAAACCCACGACCATTAGTTATAGGGTTTTTGTTAGTTTTTCTTTTGCCTTTGGTTTCATCCCTTTGATTAACTTGTTTTCTTCTTGGTGCATAAATCTTTCACATGTTTTTCTGTCACTTTCTTTAAGCATTTGAGATGGTAATGTCTGTTTAAATCCACTTGCATTTTGCGGAAATTTGATCAAAGCAATTACGATGACTGATATCCGAAGAAGATTATCCTCAATAGCTTCCAAGTATTATCTTTTTGTCCTCTCCAATAAACGATCTATGGAATCCTGTATGTGGCTGGAGATCGCAATCTCGGCTCTGTATACATCCCTTGTCCGGATGGCCTCAATGATTTCCATATGTTCCGATGGTGCGTCTTTTTGGTCGATCTCACCTTTGACGTGATAAAACCGGCCTATATGAAGATGACAGTGCATGCCTTTATATGCTTCAAATAAAAACGGGTTTCCTCCAGCGTTCATGATGGCATGATGAAATTGTTGATCTAAATGAGTAAAATCTAGTATTTTTTTGTTGGAAGCACCTGTGTTTGTGGAAAACATATCATCTGTAAGCGCGGCCATTTCTTCCGTCACGCTTACATTATTTAAGCGGATAATATTCCGGACCGCATGCGTCTCCAGTAATATCCGGGCCTCCAACATTTTCGCCATATTTTCAGTATCTAATATGTCACTGACCCGATACCCCTTATTTGGTTCTAAGATGACTAAGTTCTCAGAGTTTAGACGAGATAATGCTTCTCTGAGAGGTATGGCGCTAATGTTGATTTCCCGGGTTAAATGACTGATATTGATTTTTTGTCCCGGCGATAAATCCCATTCAAAAATCTTTTCTTTTAATAAATTGTAGACATATTCCGTTGTCTCTCCGCGTTCTTTTTCCTTTATCATTGAAATGCCCCTAACTTAAAAAAATTTCTATGAGAACGAGTGTTATTTCAAATAGATGTAACAACTTAAATTATTACTGATGTAGCTTTCTTCTTGTTGCCTCTATCAATAAGATAAGGCGAAACCATATTGATATCAAGAATAGAGAGTTTATAAGGGGACCTATAGTTTGCTGGATAGCTACAAAAAATATCCTCATTACTGATAATTATATATTATATTCATAAGTTTTGTAAAAAATTATATATAATATCATCCAAATTAATATGAGTTATTTAATCTGTCGATAGTATTTAAAGAAATAAAGCCTTTGTTTATAAGGAATTATTCAATAAAACAGAATCTTTTTAATTTTAAATATTTACAAAATCATATATTATGTGATATATTTTCGGAAATGATTACATACTATTTTTGAGCAGGATTCTATAAACAACAATTAAAGAGTATGGATGGGCAGGCAAAATCTTAAGTTCAAAATGGAAGCGCTTTATGCTTGCCGTATTCTTGATTGAAATTTATTGAATTAGCAGAAATAACTGTGAAGTGAAAAAATGTGATCGTTATTTTTCAAAGGAGGAATCTTCAATGAGCACATCGCTTAGTAGAAAAAATGCATTTTATGGCCATTTCATAAATGGGCAATGGATATCCGATCAACATACAATCGCTGTTATGAACAAATATAACAAAGAAGAAATTGCCCGGATTGGCAGGGCGTCCCGCGAAATTGTTTCTGAAGCGGTGACCAATGCCTTGGAGACCTTTAATACGAGAAAGCTAGATTCCGATCAACGCTACGAGATTTTAATGCGTGCAGCGGATATCGCGAAAGAAAGAAAAGAAGAGCTGGCGATGATTCTGGTTCAGGAAGTCGGTAAAGTATTGAAGGATGCCAGAGGGGAAATCGATAGAGGAATTCAAACGATGATTGCATCAGCGGAAGAAGCAAAGCGGATTGCCGGTACAGGCGTTCCTTTGGGGCAGTCTGGAAACGACAATAAGATGGCTTTCACCATCCGGGTTCCTGTTGGAGTTATTGGTGCGATCACCCCGTTTAACTTCCCGTTCAATCTTACCATCCACAAGGTGGCTCCTGCGTTGGCAGCGGGAAATACAATCGTGTTGAAGCCGGCTGAAATGACGCCGCTCATTGCATGTAAGATAGCAGAAATCTTTTCCGAAGCTGGATTGCCCGCAGGTTTTCTGAATGTGGTCAACGGGTTTGGGCAGGAAACAGGTCAATATCTTTTGGAGGATGAACGAATTGCGATGTTCACTTTTACAGGGAGTCCCGGCGTAGGACGGCACATTAAGAGCAGTACGGGGATTCGTAAGGTTACTTTGGAATTAGGGAATAACTCCCCAAATATCATTCACAAGGATGTCCCTGATTTAGACAGAGCAGTTGAGCTCTGTGTCACGCGGGGGTATGTGAATGCAGGGCAAGCCTGCATCTCTGTGCAGCGCATCTACGTTCATAGAGATATCTGCGATGTGTTTGTGGAGAAGGCAGTCATGGTGGCACAGGGCTTGAAGGTCGGAAATCCTGCAGATTCTTCCACGGACATTGGTCCCATGATTTCCGAGAAGGAAGCAAGGCGTGCGGAAGAATGGATTCAGGAGGCTGAGCGTCTAGGTGCCAAAGTGCTATATGGAGGGAAAAGGAGGGATTCGATTCTAGAACCTACTATATTAATAGATGTGAAACCGGAAATGAAGGTAGTCTGCCAGGAAGTGTTCGCGCCGGTGATCAGCATCATTCCTTTCGATAGCATCGAGGAGGCTTTCCATCAGGCCAATGATACGAAGTTCGGCTTACAAGTTGGTTTATTTACATCCGATATCACTTTAGCCATGCGGGCAACACAGGAACTTCATTTTGGCGGTGTGATCATCAATGATGTTTCTACATACCGTGCCGACATCATGCCGTATGGCGGCGTGAAGGACAGCGGAATTGGCAAAGAAGGACCGCATTATGCCATGCAAGAGATGACAGACGAAAAGCTTGTCGTCATCAATCTATAGACTTTGGAGGTAAGGGATATGAGAAATAC
Organism: Peribacillus sp. AS_2; assembly: GCF_026891895.1. Lineage (NCBI taxonomy): Bacteria > Bacillati > Bacillota > Bacilli > Caryophanales > Bacillaceae > Peribacillus > Peribacillus sp. AS_2. The sequence goes on along the minus strand of NZ_JAPTGA010000002.1, from coordinate 100,771 downwards.
ATGGGATTTTTACTCTACCGAAAGAATCGTATTTGGAAACGGGGCGATCGGGCAATTGGATTCAATCCTGCAAAGGTTAAAGGCGAAAAACATCTTGCTCGTTACTGACCCAGGGATCAAAAATGTAGGAATCGCAGACAGAATTTCATCGTTGTTGGAACATGCAAATTACGAAACAGTTATCTATGACCAGGTCGTACCGGAGCCTCCGGTAAATTCGGCGATAGACTGTTATGAGTTTGCTAAATCTCAAATGGATATTGATGCAGTAATTGGCCTTGGCGGAGGAAGCAGCATTGATATGGCGAAGATTGTTGCTTTGTTGGTCGCCCATGGCGGACATCCCTTGGACTATTACGGCGGAGAAAACCAGGTTCCTGGACCAATCGCCCCTCTTGTAGCGATTCCGACGACGGCTGGAACCGGTTCAGAAGTGACATCAGTGGCGGTATTGACCGATGTGGAAAATAACCTGAAAGTTGGTATCTCGGATAACTACTTAAGGCCAACCGTTGCTCTACTTGATCCAGAATTAACGTTAGGGCTTCCCGCTTATGTAACAGCTTGTTCCGGAATTGATGCTTTGTCACATGCGATAGAGGCATACACAGCCAAACCTTCTGCATATATCCAGGCAGAAGGAAACATTTTATTCCAAGGTTCAATCCCCATAAGCGATGCACTCGCCTACAGAGCTATTGAATTGATTGCAAAAAACCTGCCGATTGCGGTGCAGCAAGGGAGCAATCTCGAGGCACGTTCCAATATGCTAATGGGCAGCCTGCTTGCTGGAATGTCCTTTTCAAATGCAGGTACAGCAGCAGCCCATGCATTGGCTTACCCAATTGGAGGGCTTGTGAAGTCGCCGCATGGAGAGGTGACCGGGCTCTTGCTTCCATATGTCATGGAATATAATGCAGCTGTAGAAACAGAAAAAATGGTGAGGATTTCCCAGGCATTCAATGTTAACTCAGATGGCCTCTCCGATAAGGAAGCCGCTTTGGCTGCTTCAAAAGCAGTGGTTACCCTGCTTGGGGAAATTGGACTGCCTACAAAGCTGACGGAGATTGGGATCAAAGAAGAGGATATTCCCGAAATTGCTGAGAAGACCCTCCAAATCGATCGCCTGATTCGGAATAACCCAAGAATGCCTACCCAGCACAGTTTAGAAGAATTACTTAGAAAAGCTTTATAGATTGCTTGTAAAGGAATGGTGTCCCTGGAAGGGTAAGCATCATAACCATTCATGATGGATCTGCAGACCGGGGCGGAAAGGTTTTCACCATCTAATAGAATATAAATGGAGAGGAAGATGAAAATGTCTCTTATGCCTTTTACATATAGTATGCCGACACGGGTGGAGTGCGGTAACGGAATATCTGGAAAAACAGGAGAGCTAATTAAGGATTTAGGTGTATCGAGTGTGCTGATTGTAACAGATAAAGGGGTTAGAGGAGCCGGTCTCTTACAAGGCATTGAACAATCCCTTGCTTCTGCAAACCTTTTTTTTGAGATTTACGATGAGGTAGAGCCTAATCCATCAGCTCAAACAATCCAACAGGGGACAGTTTATCTTAAGCAACAAAAGATGGAGGCGGTTCTGGCTGTAGGTGGAGGAAGCAGCATTGACACAGCCAAGGGCATTGCGGCAATGGCTACTAACCCCGGCCATATCCTGGATTATGAAGGAGTTGGAAAGATTTCCAATCCCCCGCTCCCGATCATAGCAATCCCGACTACGGCTGGAACTGGCAGTGAAGCTACTAATTCGACAGTGGTAACGAATAAGGAAACTTCTTTTAAATTAGGTGTACTTAGTTCACTTCTGTTTCCAAAGCTAGCTATATTGGACCCGGCCCTTACAATGAATTTGCCTCAAGAGATTACTGCAGCTACTGGTATGGATGCTCTGACTCATGCAATTGAATCTTACACCTCCAAATCTGCCAACCCTGTCAGCAAGGCTTTCGCGATGCAGGCCATTAAGATGATCGGTGAAAATTTAACACGATCTTACTTTGTGGGAACGGACATGGAAAGCAGGGAAAACATGCTTGTAGCCTCCCTGTTAGCTGGTGCAGCCTTTTCACAATCCCGCCTGGGTAATGTACACGCCATTTCCCATACATTTGGAGGAGTCTTTAATATCCCGCATGGCATCGCAAATGCAGCACTATTGCCATTCGTCATGAGATTCAACCTGCCGGCATGCGAGGATCAGTATAGAGAAATTGCAATAGCTTTAGGAAGGGATGTAAGCGGTTTATCCAATGCGCAAGCAGCCGAGAAGGCAATCGAAACCATCATCGAAATGAATCGGAGCATGAATATTCCTCTTAACATTAAAGAGCTTGGAGTTTCATTGGACGTTTTGCCGAAATTAGTGGAAGATTCCATGCGAAGCGGTAATGTGGTCGTTAATCCAAGGCTGACGAAGGCATCGGATATCGAACTGATTATAGAGAAGGCTTATGAGGGGGACTTTGAAGGTTTTAATTATGGTAATCGAAATACAAGCAGTGCCAAAAGTTCAGAAACGGCCGTGAATGTATAAAACCTTTGAAAATCACCTGAAATTTTAGGGGATATGAATCAGTTTCCCCTTCCCGATTTTTATCGGACATATGGATTTCCCGCAGCATTTTTTCTACCTGAATATAATTATCTAATGAGGTGACGTATGAAAAAGACCAATGGAAGATGGCTTGTAGTGGTACTCCTTTTCGTCGCAACAACAATCAATTATATGGATAGGGCAATTCTTGGTATTGCAGGACCCTCGATGATGAAGGATCTTTCGCTTTCGGCAGTAGAATTCGGGATATTGGGGTCAGCGTTCTTTTGGTCGTATGCCCTAATGCAGATCCCGGTCGGGGTAATCGTTGATAAATTGGGGGCACGCTTAACGTATTCGATTGCCATCGTTTGGTGGTCGCTCTGTACGGTGTTTACTGGAATGGGGCGTTCGCTTGGCGGACTGATCGGTATCCGCGTTTTAATGGGAATCGGAGAGGCTCCGGCGTTTCCAACCAATACGCGCGTTATTTCAGACTGGCTGCCGTCACACGAACGGGGCATTGCAAACGGGATATTTAATTCTGGTACAGCTATCGGGATTGGCATAACAACACCCATTTTAGCTTGGATCATCCAGACTTGGGGATGGCAAGCATCCTTTGTGGTAATTGGATCCATCGGTTTTGTATGGCTGGCATTCTGGTTATTCTTTTTCAAAAACCATCCAGAGCAAAGTAAGATTGCAAACGAGGCCGAAGTAGCCTATATAAAAGAGGAGCAAACTCAAACCGAAAAAGCGAAGACACTAAACTTCTCACCATTTAAATTCTTTAAATTCAGAAGTGTTTACCCTATGTTATACGGCTTGTTCGCCCATAACTATCTTACGTATTTAATGATGACTTGGCTTCCCACTTATCTTGTAGTCGAAAGGGAAATGACTCTTTTAAAAGCCGGTTTTTTTACGATGCTACCTTGGATCATGTCCTTTCTGGGAAATATTTTAGGAGGGGTGTTGTCGGATTTCTTAATTAAAAGAGGCTGGAATTCCATCAAAGCAAGAAAAACTGTTTTAGCCATCGGCATGCTTTTTCCATTAGCCATAATACCGACTATCTATACAGACAGCGCCATAATGGCACTTACGTATATCTCAATAGCAATCGGCGGTGAAGGATTGGCTGCGGGTATTCTCTGGGCCACTGTTTCTGATGTTGCTCCAAAGGGTGCGGAAGGAAAGCTTGCAGGCCTGCAAAACTTCGTGGGGAACCTCGCTGGCTGGATTGCCCCAGTAGCAACAGGGATCTTAATAGCGAAGTTCAATAATTTCAATATAGCCCTGATCATACCTGTAGTCATTTGCCTAATTGCTGCTGTGGGGTATGCATTCGTTCTTAAAAATGAAAGGATTTCAATTAACACGGACATTGACGGGGGAACTAAAGTTTCAGGACTCTAATCTTTTTGTGTATTTAATGAAGGGCTTTGCAAATCCAACGAAAAAAGGAGACATATATTTATGCTGAAAACTAGTGGATTGGTCAATTTAACTGAACTGAAAATGTATGTAAACGGTGAATGGACTGAAGCACATAACGGAGAAACTTTACCAGTAACAAATCCTTCAACAGGGAAAGTTGTGGCAAGAATTCCAAATGGAGGACGCCAAGAAACGAATGCGGCAATAACAGCTGCTGAGGAAGCGTTTAAAACCTGGTCAAAACTGACAGCACAGGAACGCAGTAAATATCTAAAGAAATTGCATGACCTTATGCATGAATATAAAGATGAATTAGCAGAAATCATGAGTATGGAAATGGGCAAGCCCTTTACGGAAGCCCGGGGTGAAGTGGATTTTGCTGCAAGCTACCTGGAATGGTTTGCTGAAGAGGGCCGCCGGATTTATGGGGAAACGATCCCTGCTTCTGCCGTAAATAAAAGGCTATCGGTGATTCGCCAGCCGATTGGAGTGGTTGCTTCCATTACCCCTTGGAACTTCCCGTTGGCCATGATGACGCGGAAAGTGGGGCCTGCCATGGCTGCTGGATGTACAGTCATTGTCAAACCTGCAAAACAATCTCCTATTAGTGCATTAGCGTTTGGTAAATTGGTAGAAATGGCGGGAGTGCCTGCCGGAGTGGTCAGTATCGTGACAGGGAGTGCCGGACCTATCTCGGATGAAATTTTTGGAAACCCGGTAGTAAGGAAAATATCTTTTACCGGATCTACTGAAGTAGGAAAATTGCTGGTTACCAAGTCAGCCCCGCAGCTCAAGAGACTTTCCCTTGAGCTTGGAGGACACGCTCCCTTCATCGTTTTTGAAGATGCTGATTTGGAAGCCGCAGCAGCTGGTGCCGTTGCAAGCAAATTCAGGAACACCGGACAAACGTGCGTATGCGCCAATCGAATTTACGTCCACCGTTCTGTCATCGATGAATTCTCTTTACTTTTTGTTGAAAAAGTAAAAGCTCTAAAAGTCGGAAATAGCATCGATCCAACCGTTGAAGTCGGGCCCCTTGTCAGCAGTGATGGCCTGGAAAAGGTAGAGGAACATGTACAAGATGCCTTGGAAAAAGGTGCCAGACTTCTTTGTGGCGGACAAAGAGGTGAAGGGGAATTGGCTGATGGATTATTCTATGAACCGACCGTACTGGGTGGTGTGAACAAGGATATGCTCATCACATACCAGGAAACATTTGGACCGGTCGCACCAATCATCCCGTTTGATACAGAAGAAGAGGTGATCGAACTTGCCAACAATACAGAGTACGGGCTGGCCGCTTATTTTTACACACAGAATATAAGCAGGGGAGTCAGGGTATCCGAAGCTCTGGAGTTTGGCATCATCGGCTACAACGACGCAATTCCCACCGTTGCACAAGCCCCATTTGGCGGCATGAAAGAAAGCGGCATGGGGAGGGAAGGTGGCCATCAAGGCCTAGAAGAATATTTAGAAGAAAAATATATATCGATGGGTTTTTAAAATAGGGCAAGAAAAGGCTTAAGGTGAAGTAGAATCCTTAAGCCTTTCCTTATTTTCCTCATAAAAAGACTTAATTCAACACACGCTCCCCATTGATTAACAAACCTTAAGTTACAGAGCCTAAGGCCAGGTTGCTTTAAATCCTAAGACAAATATAAAATATCCTGAATTTTTGAATTGGTAACATGCAAATTCGCTTAATTGTGACAAAGGAAGGTGCAAAGATGAATGTTTCAGATATAGAATTGACAAGATTACCGAAGAGTTTATAGATAAAGGTAATGTTAGAAAAGACTTTGTGAAAATAATTGAAACAGAACCGGAACTTGATTCGAATGTATTAACGTAGAAAGAGGATTTTACTATGATGCAGAAGAAGAGAAAATATTAGACCTATATGGAAGCCATCATCCCTAACTTGATAAGCCTTTCCTGTTTGCTATAATTACCCTGTTCGTAAAAGTAAACAAAAAATAGATGGGTAAAAATCAAGTAAAAATTTAAAACACTGAATTACAAAAGAAACATCTAATTATTTAAGAATTAACTAATAGTCTTTTGCCCCATACTAAGTAAAAAGCAGGCAGAGGTGTGTGATGATTAACTTTCATTCAAAAAAAAAGAAATCTAAAATAGAAGAAAACACAGAAAAAGAAAATGTGATTTTTTCGTGTAATTTACAGGAAAACAGCACCTATCTGAAAAACATTTTTTCTTATCCCGATAACTCCGACCTTGGAGTGCGTCCTATATATGTGCCTTCACAAAATAAAGATGCCCACTTTTTTTTTATGAGGGGGATGGTGGATGCCACCCTCATTGACCACGCCATTTCTTCTTTGCAAGAAAAGGAAATACAAATAGAAGTGGGCGAAGATTTAACCGAGGTGATAAGCAAATCGATTCTTACAGGAAATCAAGTCTCCACCCTTATAGAAAGGAAAGAAGCCGTCTCCGCTTTATTGGACGGACAAACCATTATCCTGATGGAAGGGTCATCACGCGTTCTATCGCTTCAAACAGCCAAATATGACAGTCGAAGCGTGGATAAGCCGCAATCGGAAAACGTGATTAAAGGGTCAAATGAGGCGTTTGTGGAGTCAGGAACCGTCAACGTCTCCCTCATTAGAAAAAGGCTCCGTGACGAATCCTTAGTGACGGAAACGCTTTATATCGGAAATGGCAAGAAGACGAAAATCAGCCTGATGTATTTGAAAAATGTGATGGATTTTGATTTATTGAATCAAATCAAAGAACGCGTATCACGGATTGACGTGGACTATATCGAGGATGTATCGGTACTGGAGCAACACCTGGAAGAAAGGGCGTACTCCCTTGTTCCGACCATTCTCTATACGGAACGACCTGACAGGGCAACGTCCTTCATACGGGAGGGGAATGCAATCATCCTCATGGAGAATTCACCCGCCGCGATTGTGGCGCCCGCTACTTTTTGGTCATTTTTTCACACGTCGGAAGATTATTACCTGAGATGGGCCTATGGAAACTTCATACGTTTGATTCGATTGTTTTCGGTCTTCATCGCCCTTTTCACACCCAGTTTGTACGTGGCGATCGTGAATTTCCACAGTGCCATGATTCCAACCGACCTTCTTCTTGCCATTGCCGCAACAAGGGAAACCGTCCCGTTTCCTGTCATTTTTGAAATCATCATGATGGAATCGGCTTTTGAAATCTTACGGGAAGCGGGAATCAGGATTCCGACACCGATGGGTTCGACGATTGGAATCGTAGGGGCACTCATTTTAGGTCAGGCAGCCGTCGATGCCAATATCATCTCCCCGATTTTGGTCATCGTGGTTTCGATAACGGGTCTTGCCTCCTTTGCCATACCGAATGTATCGTTTAGCTTTGCGGTTCGGATTATGCGTTTCGCTTTTCTTATACTTGCCTCCTTTATGGGACTTTTCGGTGTCATGATGGGGACCATCATGTGTGTGGCCTATCTATCCACCCTCACTTCTTTTGGTGTGCCGTACCTCGCACCCACCATTCCTTTTTTACCCTCGTCTAAAGATACGATAGGAAGAAAGGTTTCCTGGAAGGAACGAATCAAGCCGATGTATCTGCATCCGAAGAAAGCGAAAGAAAATTCAAAAACGAAAGGAAAGAGAGGGCTATGAACCAGAAGAAATCGTATAAACTCGGAAAAAGAGAAATCATCTCGTTGCTTTTGCCCGTCATCGGAATCAAGTTTGCAGATATGACGCCCACTTTGCTGTTCGACGAAACGGAAACGGCCAGTTGGATGGCGATACTCGTTTCCGCTCTTTGTTTTCTTCTTTCCTTTCTTGTTTTTTTAAGCGTGATGAAGAAATACCCTCATAAGGGATTAATCGACGTGTTTCACTTGATTTTCGGAAAACCCTTAGGTTTCCTAGTGGGATTGATTTTCTTTCTTCTTTTCCTAATCGGAACTGCCGTCGATACCCGAAGCTATGTGAATATCATTTCCACTCTTTATTTTCCTAAAACACCCCTTTTTGTTATTTATTTCCTTCTCTTTATTGTGTGTGTTTTTCTCGCAAAAAGAGGACTGGAAGGAATCACGCGAACCAGTTTCATTTTTCTTTTTTCGATTAAAGGAGGGTTATTGCTTCTCATTATCCTGCTTTGGGATCGGCTTGAATTTTCGTATCTTTTTCCGATTTTCGGACGAACATGGGAAAATATTTTTATTACAGGGTTCAAGTTTATGCCGCTTTTCGTGGAAATCATGGCACTTGCCGTCTTCATGACTTTTTTTAGAGATTTTTCCACCTATAAAAAATCGAGCCTCATCAGTTTTGCTATCGTTTGTTTCGAACTGGTCACATTTTTCTTGTTTTATATCATGCTGTACGACGTGCCGCTGGTGACGGAAATCACCTATCTGTTTCATGAAACGACCCGAAATGTTTCGGCAGGACGCTTTTTAGCGAACCCTGAAACCATCTTTTTACCGATTTGGCTTCTTTCGACCTTTATCCGTTTTTCTTTTTATCTGTATATCACCACCGCCCTCTTTTCCTATTTGTTTCAAATCAAAAAAATCGAGCCCCTTTTAATTCCCTTTGCCGCGCTTCTCATCTGTCTAGGCATGCTGCCAGAAAATCCCGTAGAATCGGAATACATCATAAGGGAAAACGTGATTTTCCGTTTCGGTTCCTTCTATTTCTTTTTCTTGCCCTTCATTATGTGGATCTTTGCGAAAAGAAAGGAGGGGAAAACATGAAAAAGTGGATACTAGTCTTGCCGCTTCTTTTTTTAACAGGGTGCTGGGATAAAATAGAGTTGGAAGAGCAGGCGTTTGTTGTGGTAGTGGGTTTGGACAAAGGGAAAAATGGGACGCTCGATGTAACCTATCAAATTGCCAATCCACAAGTCGGTTCAACGGACCGTTCTAAAGCGGAGAAAGAAAAAGCATCGGAAATCGTGACGCTCTCTGCCCCGAACCTTGCGGTCGCCACGCAACTCGCTAATGTAAGCATAACAAGGAACGTATCCCTCTCGCATGTGAAAGCGTTAATCGTCGGAGAGGAACTCGCGAAAGATAACATGTTTCTGCATATATCGGAAACCATCACAAAAGAAAGGGGACTGAGGGAAAACGTGTTGTTTTTGGTATCGAAAGAGAACGCTTCTTCTTTTATCAGAAACAACAAAACGCCTTTTGAAACAAGACCTCACAAATTTTACGATTTGATGGGTCAAAGGTGGAAAGAGACGGGATTTGTTCCTTTATCGACGTATCAAATGTATTTAAAAAATACGCAGCACGATGCGGGTGCCTTTTTAGCCATTTATGGCACAGCCAAAAATAGACATCAACAGGTAAAGAAAGAAGATGATGAAAGTGTAGCGGGTGGGGTAAACATCCGATCAGGAAGCCACACACAATCCATCGGTTCGGTTGTGTTCAAGAATGGAAAAGCGATTGGAAAGTTGACGGGTGAAGAAACGAGGTTAACCCTCATGTTGCAACAAGATTCAGATGTAGAAGAATTAACGACCGCTTTTATGGATCCCGTCAAAACAAATAAAACGATTGGGACACGGATTTATATTGAAAAAAAGGCCAAAATAAACGTCAATACTAAAAAATCAAGTCCCGTCATTACAGCGACCGTTCCCGTGAAAGTGGATCTCGTTTCTGTTCCGAGTTTGGTTAATTACTCAACGAATACCGAGAATGGAGACAGGCTGAAAAGCCATATCGAAAAGGAATTGGAAAGGAAAACGCAAAACGTGGTGAAGAAATCGCAAGAAAAGCTGAAAGTGGATATTTTTGAATTTTATTATATGGCAAGGCGGAAATTTCTCACGATGAAACAATACGAAGCCTACAATTGGATGGAAAACTATCCGAAAGCCACAGTCATCATTCATTACGAGGTGGAGTTATACCAATTTGGAGAACAAGTTGTACCCACCAATCGACAACGTGTAAGGGATTGATATCATGGGTATTCTGGTAAATATTTTACTGGTTTTTATTATCATCTACACATTTAAGCAGGGGAATACCGTAGGCAAAGAAGTTGGAAATAAAGCCAAATACGCGGTTTGGTTCTTAGCTCTCTCCCTTGCTTGCCTACAAGGAATCTTTTTATTTCAGTGAAAGCACATTGATTGTCGTCCTAAGCGAAGGTGTTTTCTGACAGGCAAAGGTTATAAAAAGACTGAGTCACTCAGTCTTTTTTCTAAACGTGTATTCAATCTTTTGGTCCACCTTTATCCTCGGCCTTTTAAAGCTGTGCGACAATCGGCTGCATTCGTGAAGATGTTTTTCTCTAACAGGAGATTAGTTCATTAAATGAGATAGGAATTACTCTGCTGCTACTTTATACTCAACTAACGGGGTGACAGTTGGTCAGAATATATTGAATAAGGAAAAAGAGTCGGCAAAGCGACCCTCCTCTAAGATTCTCTGTATTTAACTTATTAAGTATTTATTCAACGTTTGTTGTAAAGTTCCTAATGTTTGTGCTTTTTCATTTAATCTCATTCCTAAGCGTATCATATTGCTAGCCACTTCAGCTCTTAACCCGGTAATCACAGAGGTACATCCCATTAATGAAGTGCCACGATAGAAAAATTCATCAAGAACCAGGCACTACAAAAAATTTTCATCATATATAGGTGATATCCGTTCGGATTTGATGAGGAGGATATCATGCAACCTATGTTACCTATGGAAAAATATTTTGGGCAGTTTGAACTGGTGCATGCTTTTTATGGGGCTATGCCTACAGGTGTCAGCGTTTCCGAAACCGGTCGTATTTTTGTATGCTTTCCGAAATGGGGAGACGACGTTCAATTTACTGTGGCAGAAATTGTTGAGGGTGAATTGCAGCCTTATCCCAGTGTAGAAACCAATTTAGTTAATATTGGGAATATTACGATGTCTTTCGTCAGTGTCCAAAGTATCGTTGCTGATGGAAGAGGAACACTTTGGGTACTAGATACAGGGGCACCAAATTTTTCCGAACCTATTCAAGGGGGAGCAAAATTAGTTGCTGTTGATTTAAGCACGAATACAATAAGGAGAGTATATACCTTTACAAAAGAGGTTGTCTTGCCAACAACTTATCTGAATGATGTCCGTTTGGATTTTCGGGTTGGAAGAGCAGGCTATGCATATATAACGGATTCTTCTTCCAGAGGTCCAGGGGCTATTATCGTCGTAGATTTAGAAAATGGGAACGCGTTTAGACGGTTAAATGGGGCAATATCAACTTCACCTGATCCCTATTTTTTACCGAAAGTAGAAGGTGAAATTTTGATGAATCGAAACCCGGACGGCTCGACTTTCCCATTTAGATTGGCTTCCGATAGTTTAGCGATTTCTTCTGATGGAAAGGTTTTATTTTATGCTCCGCTAACCAGCCGTCAGCTGTTCTCGATCTCAACAGAAGCCCTAAGAGACAGAAGGATACAGGACCTGAATTTATCCCAATATGTGCAGTATTTGGGGGAAAAAGGTGCGTCTGATGGAATGATCACCAGCGCAAAAGGAATCGTTTATGCGGGAGACTATGAAAACAATAGTATCCGGAAGATATTGCCGAATGGCGCAATGGAAACCATCGCACATGACCCGAGAATTTTATGGCCGGATACATTTTCGATTGGTCCCGATCAATACTTATATGTCATAGTGAATCAATTACATCGGCAGGCGAGATTTCATTATGGAAGAGACCTCCGGGAAAAACCATATAGTTTACTTCGTATGAGAATTGATGAATTCCCTGCTCCTACCTTTTCATAGTAATCGTTAACGAAGGTAGCTATCCCCCACTAGGGAGCTGCCTTTTTTGTAAGATATTCCCGCAACTGTCCTATAATAAAGAGGTGACTTAATTCAAATTGAAAAGCCTGCTTCATCTATGACTTTAAAATATAAATAAAGCACCATAGGCATGAAGCTACATAAGTATCAACTTACGGTAAGAGGAAAAGTTTTGAACAAAACTAGGAGGTAATCATGGGAAGATTAGTTCACCTCGAAATTCATGTGGATGACATGGAACGGGCAAAGAAATTTTACAAAAGCGGAAGCGGGACGCGTTTGCATGGGCGGTCTTGCTAAAGCGAACGCCCAAAGGGCACAAGGTACGACAGAAGCGGAAATCATCAGGTTAAAAGGGGGAGCAGAAGCAGAAGCCAAGCAGAAAATAGCTGAAGCTTTTGAACAGTTCGGGCAAGCCGCCGTAATGGACATGATTTTTTGAAAATGCTGCCGGAACATGCAAAACAAGTGGCTTTTATCTTTGGTTCATTCACAGTTAGAACATGGCTACGTTACTTACGACTTAGAAAGCGTTATGAATTTAATTTTTAACCTAAAATTTCCAAAAACAGCCCACCCTTTAAAGTTTGAGCTGTTTTTGGATTTCTAGCTATTGATTGTTGAAATTATTCCTGTGAAGTAGGATCGGAGAGGTACACTGATAATATTGAATATTTACAGTGGGAATGGTATTGGAGTTGGATAAGCATGTATGTTTTATTACATATTTCATATAGGATTTTCACTAGACTTAGAGGTTAGTAATAGTGAAAAAATTAAGCACAAGGCGCTGGCCGATAAAAAGAAGAGAGCATCTGTAAACTACAAAGATGCCCTCCTGATTTTCTCCAAGATCCATTATTAATTTCGTAATTCTGTACAAAGAAGTATTTAGTCTACCGGACGGTCATCAAAATCATAGTCTACCGTGCCAGGAGCTACACGAGCATTTGTTAATGCCGGAGTTTCCGGACGGGCAATTTGATAAACACTTGCACCGACAATTTCAGCTGCTTGCTGCAATTTTTCTTTCGATATCTTATCCAGTGTATCTGTAGGCTGGTGATACCAAGGCTCTACAGGGGAATGGATAAACAAGGCGGATGGAATGCCAAGCTCATGGAATGGTTGGTGGTCACTCCTGCCCAGCTGTCCATAAGGAATCGCAACATCCATCGTTCTGGCCCCTGCTGAGGAACCCAGGTCCGTCACAAGGTTTTTCATTCCATCAATGGTATACATAATCAAACCACCTGCAGGATTATCCTCGCCAGCATCACGTCCGCCTATCATATCCATTTGGAAGTGAGCCACCATGCGGTCTACATCCTCTTTGGGAAGGGAATCAGCATAGAAGGATGATCCAACGAGCCCTCTTTCTTCAGATCCGAACGTGAGGAAGCGAATTTCAGTGTCAATTGGGGTTTTGGCCAGGATCCTTGCCAGTTCCAGCACAGCTGATACACCAGAAGCATCATCGTTTGCACCAGGGCCGCCCGGGACAGAATCATGATGGGCTCCAACAGTCACGATTTGACCATTATCCTTATTGGCTTTTGGTTTTAAGGAAGCGATGACATTGTAGGATGTCTTTTCGATTCTTTCAGCTTTTCCCACTTCAAGAGTGGACGTGATTTGTTTAGTTTTAAGCTGTTCGACCAACTCTAACCCTTGGGCTTGGGTAATGGCTACAGCAGGTATATTTTGCCCCGCTGATACTTGTCCGAAATTATTTCCTGATGGTGAGTTGTTGTACATTAAAACGCCCACCGCTCCTTTATTTAGGACATTCTGAACCTTTTCAACAAAGGTAATGTCCCCACGTTCAACTAGTGCAATTTTCCCAGATACATTTTCTCCAACTTCCTCTGGCTTTGCTTTGCCAACATTAACAAGTTCGGCGGTTACCTTTCCGCTGATACTGCCGCTAAGGGCACGCGGTGTACCTCCTAAATCACTGTCACCAATTTTCACTTTTACATTTTGCACCGTATCATAGATGTGAAAAGGCTGAACCTTTGTTTCGAAACCAAGACTCTTAAACTGACTTTCTATGTATTTGACTGCACGGAGCTCCCCTTCTGTACCAGCAGCTCTCGGTTGCTCTGATAGATAGGCAATCGTATTATACATATTGTCCGCACTAATTTTTTTGATAACTTTGTTATCAAAAGCTGTGTCAGACTGGGCATTTATTGCTCCGCTAGTTTGTGCAAATACTGTACCGGTTGATAGAACCATACCCGCAGCTAATAGTACTGTTAGTGATTTTCTATACATATAATCCCTCCTTATTCATAATCTTCCTAATTATGTATTTAACTGAATAGTTTGTAAATGAGTCATTAGTCTTTAAATTCCGAATATCAATCGGTTTCTGACACCCGCTCTCCCTTAAGATTATGCCGCAAAGAAAAAGCGATCCTTCTTAATGAAGAATCGCATCATGTATTGAAGCCGTCAATATATTGTATTGTAAAAAAATGATCAAACATTCAAATCTATCAACCTCATTTTAACCTAACTTTTGAAAAGCAATATGATTTCGAAGTGAAGAAAATGGCCGATGCCGACCGTTATGCGGTAGAGCAGGCAGGCTCCGCCAACAAGATGAAACAGATTAAAGAAGCGGATACCGATAAGTATAAAATTGAAGCCGTGGCAAAAGCGGAAGCGGTGCGAATGGCGGGGCTAATAAAGTGACTGGGTATGCAACGGATTTAATGGCATCCTTGCAGGAGTCATTAAAAGCATCGAATTGATGTCAAAGACTTACTTGAGAATTTCTCGGGAAACTGAAATTTACCATTCACCACCATCAGCAGGAGAATGTGGAAGCGAGCATGAATATGTCAGCAAGCAAGGAAGAGTAACGGTTAAGAATTAAATGAAGAAAGGTAAGAACACAAAGATACTCTTACCTTTTTTTGAATAGTTCTAGTTTAAAAAGGCAGGATTGGTTTATCTGACCTTTATACTTAATTTTTTAAAATAAGTGATATATCAAAAGTTGCAGATAAGGATAAACAACGTTTAGATCCAATAACTAAGATGATTTATTTAGAGTTGGATAAAGAAAAAAGGATACATTACATAATGAAAATAAAAATTTGAGGATATTATAACAGTAGAAATAGCTTATGTAACAGTTAAAAACTGATTTAAAACATTACTAGAGGTCGATAAAAGTAAACTATTAATCTATTTGAATTGTATTTAAACAGTAAGCTCATTCTTAATAGGATCAAGCTAAAAATCTTCCTACTATTATATATAATAGTAGGAATTAATTGAACTTAGGTGTGTTAAAAAGGCCCGTACCTAATCAAATGAGCTATAATTACAGCTATAATCCCTATTCCATATTGTATAAGAATTAGTGGACAGACCCATTTTGCCCAACGTATCCAAGGAATCCCTGCAAGGGTTATAGCCGCCATGAAATACCCTGATGTTGGAAAAATAATATTCCCAATTCCATCCGCTATGGAAAATGAAAGTACAGTTGTCTGTCTAGTAACCCCAATTAAATCTGCCAAAGGTCCCATAATGGGCATAGTTAAAGCAGCTTGTCCACTTCCAGATGGAACTACAAAGTGAATAAGAGCTTGGAGTATAAACATTCCTCCAGCACTAAAAACAGAAGGAACATGTTGAAGGACAGAGGAAGTATGATGTAAAATCGTATCGATGATATGTCCTTGTTCAAGAACGATTAATATAGCTCTAGATACTCCAATGACTAGGGCTCCTGTAATTAACCCCGCTGAACCTTTCATAAAAGAATGAACGATTTGATCTGCTGAAAGTCTGCCGACAAAACCAATGAGAATTGCTAGTATAATAAAGAGAGCTGCAATTTCTGTAATATACCAATGAAATTTGATTACACCAAATGCTAAAAAGATGAAATTAAGTAAAAAACAAAAGAGAACCCATTTATGTCTTCTTTCAAAAATAACAGGCGAGTTCAGTATTTGCTCTAAGTTTATATCCTGATAACCGCCAAAATACCCAATAGAACGGTCTTTTTTGACTTTCATGGCATGTCTGTAAACAAATCCAACCCCTACTACATACATAACAATAAATAATAAAATCCGATATGTGATTCCAGAGAAAAGTGGAAGGCCAGCGATTCCTTGGGCAATGCCAACGGTAAAAGGGTTCATGACTGCAGTTGTAAAACCAATTGAAGCTCCTATTAATACGATGGCTGTTCCAGTAAATACATCAAATCCTAGAGCGATGGCAAGAGGAATAAGAATTGGAATATAGGCTAGGGTTTCTTCAGCCATTCCCATAAGAGACCCTCCCAATGCAAAGAATAACATCATAACGGGAATTAACCATTTCTCCTTGTTAGCGAACTTTCTTGACATAACTACCATTAAAGTCTCGATTGTACCGGTAGCTGTAAGGACTCCGAATGTACCTCCAATAATAAAAACATAAAAGATGATATCGGCTGCTTCCACCATTCCGGTGTGTATGGCTTTGAAATAACTAAAGAATTGAACGGGTGATTGATCTATTCTGGTAAAGGATCCTGCATCTACTATTTCACGTCCGTTTTGTTCAACCCTTTCATACTCTCCTGCCGGAATAATGTGGGTTAATATAGTGGCAACCAATAGCACGAATAACAGCAAAACAAATACGTTGATTGTTCTACTTTTATTTGTTTTTTCACTCTTCACCTCTTCTATTTTCTGTTGTAATTGAACCAAGTTATTTCCTCCCTCTTTTTAAATTCATCACATTACTTTTGTTTCATCTGTTATTAAAATATTAGAATTATTCTGTTTATTTAACAAATTGAAAAATCCTATAGTTACAATTTGATAAATTAATAGTATTTTTTTTATCGTTTTATAGTTTTATAAATGAAACAGTAAATTTATTAATTTTCCATAAATTCTAATTTTAATGAAAAATGTTTACTACT
This sequence comes from Peribacillus sp. AS_2, assembly GCF_026891895.1. Taxonomy (NCBI): domain Bacteria; kingdom Bacillati; phylum Bacillota; class Bacilli; order Caryophanales; family Bacillaceae; genus Peribacillus; species Peribacillus sp. AS_2. Next base: position 84,028 of record NZ_JAPTGA010000002.1, on the reverse strand, counting down.
ATAAGAAACTTCAATTACAACCATAAAACCTTTTAATTAGTTGTATTACAACGATTTATATACAATTTAACAATAACGAGTATTCTATTGTAAGCGAATCGGAATTTAAATTAGTTACTAGGGGGAATAAAAATGGACACAGCTGAATTGAATAAATTAACAAAATGGGCAATTGAACATAGGAGATATTTTCATCAGTATCCCGAATTATCTGGCGAAGAATTTGAAACACGTAAATATATTAAACAGCATTTGGACAAGTTGAATATCGAAATATTAAATTATGAACCTCCGAGCATAGTAGGATATCTTAAAGGTACAGAAGGTAGCACAACTATTGCCCTTAGAGCTGACATGGATGCACTCCCTGTTGAAGAAGAGGGTGAAAAAAGTTATATTTCACAAAAACCTGGAGTTTCTCACGTTTGTGGACATGATGGACATATGGCTGTGTTATTGGCGGTAGCCAAGTGGTTGTCCGAACATAGAAGGGAAGTAAAACCAAATATCGTTTTTATTTTTCAATCCTCAGAAGAAATGTCTCCTAGTGGTGCTGAATCTTTAATACGACAAGGGGTATTAAATGAAGTCGATATGATTTTTGGAATTCACTTGTGGCAACCCCTTCAGAAGGGAAAGATTGGAATACGATCTGGTGCAATGATGGCGTCAGTAGATGATTTCCGAATAACGATCGAAGGAATGGGAGGTCATGGTGCTTCACCTCATGAAACAGTAGATTCTGTTTATATATCAAGTCATATTATAGGAGCCCTTCAATCTATTATAAGTAGAAGAATTGATCCATTGAATCCAGCTGTTATTTCTGTTGGGAAAATGGAAGCAGGAACTTCTTACAATATCATTCCTACCAAGGTATCTATGTATGGCGCAATACGAACTTTATCAAATGATACAAGACATTATATTTGTAGTGAAATGAAGAAAGTTATTGAAGGAATTTGTAATAGTTTTGGAGCGAATGGAAGTTTAGAATTGTTCGGGGGATTATCTCCTGTTATGAATGATAAAGAAATGAGCCGTTTTGTGGGAAAGACAGTCAAAACGGTGTTTGGGACAGAAGTTTTAGTTCACGTAGATCCTACCATGGCATCGGAGGACTTTTCATGTTATTTAGAAAAAAGAAAAGGAGCTTTTATTTTTGTAGGAACCGGAGGGGAAAAGAGCGCTTATCCACATCATCACCCCAAATTTGACATAGATGAGGACGTTCTAGAGACTGCAATAAACTTATTCATAGGACTTGTACTAAATTATGAAGAATAGTCCGATTTGAAACATTAATTGAAAAGATAGTATTTTACTAAAGAATATTCAACAGTAGTAAACAAAACAAAGAGTCCTGAATAACATCAAATGATATTATTCGAGGACTTTTTGTTTACTTTGGTTAGAAGGAAAAGGGAATTATTTACTATGTTGTAGCTGCCCAAGTATCTTTTAATAGGTCACTAAAGGAATTAATAGTAGCTCCTTCTGTTCGCGTCCTTAAATAAATTAGAGATGTCTCAATCATTTGAGTACAATAATGTAAAGGAACAAGTAGCCCGTTGGCAAGTTCTTCTTTAATGACATTTTCCCCAAGTAAAGCAATCCCTGTTTGATTGAGTACAGCACGTCTAATGGTTTCATCACTTCCACCGAATTCGATGATAGAAGCCGGTCTATAATTCATCTCTGAAAAGCATTGTTTTATTAGTGAATCAAAGCTACAGTTTCCATGAAAGGCTAGAAAAGGATATTTTTCCAATATTTTTTCTTTAGTATTATCTTTAAAAATTTCTGCAGCAACTACAAGTACTGCCCTTTCTTCACCAAGAGCATAACTTTCTATATCTTTATGGTTACATTCACATGCAATAATGCCTATATCTGCTTCATTACTAAGGATTTTTTCAATAACGTCCAGACTATTGGAGGGTATAAGTTTTAATTTAACTTGTGGATGAAGGTTTATATAAGCATTTACCAAAATTGATAGGTAGTGACTACAATAATATTCAGATGCAGCAATAGATAGTCTTCCAGATGGACCATTCAATTCCTCCAGCTCTCTTTCTAATTCCTCCACTACATTAAACAACTTATCTGTATGTTTTTGCAACTTTTTACCTGCGGGAGTTAAAAAAGTACTTTTTCCAATGCGAGTAAAAAGTGAATGACCAAGTTCTCTTTCTAATACTTGAATTTGTAGCGTAATAGTTGGTTGTGTATATCCTAAAATTTTAGCTGCTTTTGTCATATTCAGGTGTTGGGCAACCACCTGGAAAGTTTTCAAGTTTCTAAGCTCCATACTTTTTCCTTTCATACCTGAAAAAATAGATATAATATTTGCATTTAACAGTTATTAAGTTTTTCTATGGTTACCATTAAATTAATTAATTTTATCCCTATTTTAACCTGTGATAAATTTATTGCGGGCGCAATTTAGATGATATTCATACTATCAGAAGATGAATATGAAGGCAAAAATGTAAGAAGTAACATTGAAAATTAAATGATAAAATTTAAATTAGATTTTAGTTAAAAACAAACTCAATTACTGAAAGGGGGATTAAGATATTGCAACTATTAATAGCAATTTAGGGAGTTGGCTTGTTTCTTGATCATATATTAGCTAACTATACGTTTATAGGTCCCTGATTACTGAAATGGGATAATTTAAAATCTCTTGCTATCTTTTTGATGTGGGAAATCTCATACTGTTACAGGCTACATTAATGCATTACAATCGAAAATAGAAGGTTGAATAAAAACTAAAAATAACTATAAGGAAAAAGAGGCTCATGCATATTTAAAAAGAATATGTGCTGGGCCCCTTTTTATTAAATTCTATACTTTATTAATAAGGAGATGCTAAATCACTAAGTTTATTTAATAGATACTATTAAATTAATCAATTTTTCACTTTGTTTATGCTGTGATAGATTTAATTGGAACTTAGTAGTGGCAACTACTTTGAAGATAAAAAAAATTAAAGGAGGAAATAACTTTGTTCCCATTTAGAGTTTTAAATCAGGAAAATATTAAAGAGTTATTAGACATGAGAACTGTAATAGAGCTGGTCGAAAGAGCCTATAAGTTGAAGGAGAAAGACGAGGCATCTTTATTTCCGATGGTATTTCATGAGTTTGAACCTGGTAAAGCAGATATGGATATTAAGTCAGGAGAATTAGTAGGTGCAAATATCTTTGGCTTAAAATTGGTTTCATGGTTTGGGGACAATCCTTCTAAAAACCTTCCGGCCGTTGTTGGGACAGTTCTAGTGCTGGATAGTCGTACAGGAGCCCCTCTAGGCATCATGAGTGGTGAGTTTATTACTATGATGCGCACTGGAGCTGCTGGAGGTATAGGAGCCAAATATTTGGCAAGAAAAAATTCAGAGCATCTCGTTTTGATTGGTTCAGGGCATTTAGGACCTTTCCAAATAATAGCTACCTTGATGAGTATGGAGAATATCAAAAAAGTAACTGTTTACAACGCTAATTCTTTTGAACATGCTAATGATTTTTGTGAATCGATAAAGAATAAATTATTGGAACTTCTTGCTCCTTATAAAGATCTAGATCAAGAATTTTATAATCAAATGCTTCAACGAATCAACATTTCATTTGAAGCAACACGAGATATTCAACAAGCAACAGAACAAGCTGACATCATTATTACCGCAACTCCAGCTCGTAAACCTATAATTAAAAAAGAATGGGTGAAACCAGGTACGCATATATCATGTATAGGTGCAGATATGGAAGGGAAGCAAGAAATCGATGAAAACCTTTTTGTTAACGCAAGAGTGTTTGTAGACGATGTAGGTCAAGCCATTAGTGTAGGTGAGACTGAAGTTCCGTATAAAAAAGGACTTATTGCAACCATTCAAATTGAGGATGAAATAGGAAGTGTCATTTTAGGTAAAGTTGCCGGTCGTGTTTCTAATGAAGATATTACGATTTTTGATAGTACGGGAATATCTTTACAAGATTTATTAACAGCTAACTATCTTTTAGAACAAGCAACTAAAAAGAAACTTGGTCTTATTACAACACTTTAATATATACAAAGGAGATTTATTATGAATATTAAAACATTTGCAGTTGAACAATGGATGAATGAATACGAAGTGGAAGCTGTATACAATATTGCAGAGACTTGTGTAGAGTCGCTAACAGTAAACGAATTAATCTCAATAGATGGAACGGATCCAGAAAAATTTCTCGTTGATTTGGGCAAGAACAAATTAACGTATGGGCATATTGAGGGATCTCCAGACTTTAGAACATTAGTATCAAATCAATATCAATCTCTTGAAGCTGATAATGTACTAGTAACAAATGGTGCCATTGGTGCAAACTTTTTATTACTTTATTCTCTTATCCAACCAGGCGATCATGTAATTGCTGTCCATCCAACATATCAACAATTATATGAAGTTCCTACATCATTTGGCGCAACTGTAGACTTATTACCTTTACGAGAAGAAAATAATTATTTACCGGATTTAAATGAGTTGAAATCCTTAGTGAATGAAAAAACAAAAATGATTATAATTAATAATCCAAACAATCCCTCCGGCGCTATTATAGAAAAAGAAATGCTTGAAGAGATTGTAGAGATTGCTCGTTCTTATGATGCTTATATCCTTTGTGATGAAGTATATCGTAGGTTATTACAAGAAGACGATCTAGTAGTTCCTTCTATTGTAGATTTATACGAAAAAGGTATAAGTACATCAAGTATGTCAAAAGTGCTCTCATTAGCGGGTTTACGTCTTGGGTGGATAGCCGGACCAAAAGAAGTAATTTACGAGTGTTATAGACATCGTGATTATACAACAATCAGTTGTGGTATGTTAGATGATATTTTGGCGGTACATGCTTTGAAGAATTATGACAAAATATTAGATCGAAACCGTAAAATAATTAAAGATAATTTAACTATTTTAGACGCATGGGTAGAACAAGAACCTTTAATTTCTTATGTTAAACCACGTGCTGGTACAACTGCTATGCTTAAATATGATCTCCCCGTTTCATCAGAAGATTTTTGCATTGGTCTCTTCAAAGCAAACGGTGCATTTCTCACGCCTGGTTCTTGTTTTGATATTGAAAGTCATGTTCGAATCGGGTACGCCTGCAAAACAGAAGTATTAGAACAGGGGCTTCAAAAAGTATCAGAATACCTTCGAACATTAAAGTAATTGATATTTGAAATTATTATAAAGAAATTAATAAACATTAGTTTAATTTGTGCAATGGCCAAAAATTAGATTTGTCAGGTGCATTAGCAACTCTTGAGATATAACAAAGAAGAGAATTTATTTGGTATTAGAAAAGCCTAAAGTATAAAAAAACATAGAGTTAATAGACGTATTTCCTAGGTTAGCATTAATGATTAAAATTGAAATTATTAATTCTAATACAGGTTATTCAAAGGTTCTTCTGTTAGCAGTTACCAAAGAACAAATCGATAAAGGATAAAGCTTGATATAGCATTAGCAAAGTAATTCTAGTGAAGCTCCTTATAAATTTCCTATTTTGAAAAAATAAGTGGGGAAGTATTATGGAAAGAATTATTGAAGAGATTAAAGTTATTGCAAGATGCTTAGATACACTCAGCAATATAGCATATAAAGATTTTCAACTTTCTAGGGGACAGTACTTGTATCTCATTGAAATCTGTGAACATCCTGGAATGATTCAAAAAAAAATAGCTGAAGTGATTAAAGTAGACAGAACTACAGCAGCTCGCGCTATTAAAAAGTTAGAAATAAATGAATTTATAAAAAAAGTAGGTGATAAGGAGAACAGAAAAATAAAAAAACTATTCCCTACAGTAAAAGGAAAAGAAATATATAAATTGATAGAAAAAAAAGAGAAACATTTTAATGGATCAGCTCTCCAGAGTATTAATAAAGCAGAACTGCAATTAGTTTTAAATCTTATTCAAAGAATTAGAGGAAATATTGAAATTGATTGGCTGCATATAAAAAAGGGTTCTGGTGCAAGAACTCCATGATAATTTCAATTAAACTCTAAATAATGGACATATTGATACAGTGGAAAAGTTATCAGACTTACATGATTTGTGAAAAGCGAGAGGGTACTGAGGTACAAACTTGTGCTTGCGTATATTAAGCGGAGACGATTGAAGAACGGGGATTATCGATGGCTCACACCATATTATGCCCGAAATCATCAAATGAACCGCCAATTAGATGAAAGGGTATGGCTTCATCTTAAGCAATGACTCTTGGAGCGCCTATGAAACGTATACCAAAGTAAAAGGTCATTGGATGTAGCTGTATCGTGCAGTGTATTTCGAAGGAACAAGAGTTATTTTTTATCAGTATAACGAGTGACAAATAAGGCGGCAAGCACTTTATCAAGATAGCCTTGGAGTCTTTTCATGTTTCTAATTCTCGAGGCATACCGGTCGATATTCAAAGCATTGCGAACAGCCAAACAGATTATCTCATCTGTTTGGCTGTTATACATATGCTAAAAAAGACAACTTCAAGGCTGAGTCTGTCCAAACCAAGGTTTCAGTCTAAAAAGTCGATTCACTTAATATTCATTTTTATTATTGATTTTACCACTTCCTAAAATATTCTAATGTTCAAACCTTCACAAATTGTTCACATCAACAATGAAAACGCTTACGATTTTCATTGTATAATATATATATCCTAATTGATTTCATAGTTTTGCACCAATTATCATACAATTTTAAATAAATGATTGAATAGACAGAAAGGAGATAATCAGGTGATCTTAAAATCGTTGAAAAAAAAGGGCATAACGACCATCATTTATTATAAAGAAGGAGTATTAAAAACATGCAAGGGTCAATTGCATAAACTTAACCTAAATGAACAAACCCTTTCCTTAAAGGATGAAAATCAAAAGATTTTCTCTATTCGTTTATCTCGTATTATGGAAATTTATTAATTTAATTGCTTTCAATTAACAATATATTTATTAATCCCGAATCTCTAGTTTATTACTAGAGGTTCTTTTTTCATATATGGAAAGCTGGAATGTTTAGCATTCCTGTAGTTAATAATTTTTCAGTTTTGAAAAAAATGGGGCACCTCATTTCCGGATTGATAAATATAGTTTTTATACTATGGCCAGTATCCTTCGTGGAATTCCTCAATATGGTGTTCGTTAGAAAGTCTGGGTGCGATTAACTATGGAATGTATGGAGTGATTTACTTAAAAAATGAATATTTATAAGGGATAATTTTCGGGTTTGTTTCCCCAGGAAATAATCGTCTTTATTGTCAAGTTTTCCATCATTACCCAAATTAAACCTAACTCACTTCACAAGAGCGGAGTAGTTGGGTTTCGTTACTATTTAATTCCAATCACTAATCTAGTTCCTACAGCTTCAGTAATAATGGATGTCAGATTATTAATTTTGAGATTACGTTCGGTAAATAAAAAAGTCTAATCGCTTCCACTGAAGAAATTGGAATTCCCCTAATAATTAACTATCAAAGAATCGTTAAAATTAACGATACGGCGAAGGCGCTTAATTGTTTCATTAAACTTTAAAGTGGTAAATAGAAAGTATCAAACTAGCAGGGAGGTATTAAAATGAGAGTTCTGGTAATAGGAACAGAGGACATGACCGGAGAGCACGTTGTAAAACAGCTGGCAGACAGGCACCATAACCCGGTAGCACTGGTAGGAGCAGAAAATAAAGTTGAGGAAATGGTTAAACTTGGAGCACGAGATGTAGTTTCTTTGGAAAAAAGGGATTTTTCCAGTGCCTTTTCGGGCTGTGAAGCTGTGATCTACCTGAGTAGCGCCAGTCCCCGGACTGGGGAGGGCAAACCAATACTGGTTGACCATCAGTCAGTAATAGACTCAGTTGAGGCTGCTAAGAAACATGGGGTGAAGCGCTTTGTTCTGATGAACACCATGCGAGCAAAAGAAATGGAGAGCAAGAATTCTAGTACAAACGATGTCAAGTACCACTCAGAAGAGCTATTAAAACAGGAAAAGCTTACATATACGGTCATACGGACAAGTATGCCTGTGGATAAGCCGGGAATAGGTAAAGTTGAAGCTGGACCATCAATTGTGAATGACAAAGGCGAGATACCAAAAGAGGATATTGCTTCTGTATTGGTCAAAGCGCTGGATACTGAAGAAGTATTTAATAAAACGTTCCATGTAACTTCTGGCGAAATTCTGATTGATGAAGCACTCCAAAGATTATAGATAACTCGAGTAACTTGCACAAAAAATAAGAAGCAAAGGGTGATAAAATGTCCAAGTTAAAAAATTACCTTCCTACAGTTTTAAAAGGATCTGCCGTTTTAGGGACAGTTGCGGCCGCAGCGTACTTTTACCGAAAGGATGATACACAAAAACAACATTCAATCCTGAGGAATTTCCCCCTAATCGGCAGAATTAGATACATGACAGAGCAAATAGGACCTGAACTTAGGCAGTATTTATTTGAAAATAATAATGAAGGCACCCCTTTCTCAAGAAAGGAATTCGAGGATGTTGTAAAAGCAGGAAAATATAAGGAGCGTTTAATCGGATTTGGATCGGAACGTGACTTCAATGAGGCTGGATACTATATTCGAAATAGTATGTTTCCCAATCTCCGGGAAGAATTGAGAATAGATAATAGCCAAAAAATCAATACAAAGGTATATGAAGTAGATGAGGAAGGTCTATTGACCAGAAAGGAGAAGCGCGAAGATAGACAAATAGAACCGTACTTTTTACGAGACGAGGATGCTGTCATAATCGGAGGGGATACATGCCGGAATCCCTTTAAATTAAAGGGGCTCGTAGGACAGTCTGCAATGAGCTACGGGGCACTCGGTGAGAATGCCATCACTGCACTGTCGAGAGGATTAGGGCTTGCAGGAGGAACATGGATGAATACTGGTGAAGGTGGTCTTTCCAAATACCATCTCTCCGGAAATCCCGACATCATGATGCAAATCGGTCCGGGACTGTTTGGAGTAAGGACACCAGGTGGGGAGTTCTCCTGGGAAGAATTCAAGAAGAAAAGTGAAATCGAGCAAGTAAAGGCATTTGAAATTAAGCTGGCACAAGGTGCCAAAATCAGAGGTGGGCATATTGAAGGACAAAAGGTGACAGAAGAAATTGCCCAAATCCGCCTGGTAGAACCTGGCCAAACGATCAATAGCCCTAACCGGTTCTATGAATTCAAGAATTTTAATGAATTGTTCGAATTTGTGGAAAGAATGAGGGATGTAGGCGGAAAGCCTATCGGTATCAAAATTGTTGTGGGGGATCTTGATGCACTTGAGGAAATGACGAAAACCATGAGAGATACAGGTAAAGGGCCGGATTTTATCACGGTGGATGGCGGGGAAGGCGGAACTGGGGCAACCTATCAGGAGCTTGCAGATGCAGTCGGACTCCCTATTATGTCAGCCTTGCCACTTGTAGATGAGATGTTAAAAAAATATGGTGTACGAAACCGGGTCAAGCTGATTGCATCAGGTAAGCTGACTTCTCCAGATAAAGTGGCGGTCGCTTTAGCAATGGGGGCAGATTTAGTCAATATAGCCCGTGGTTTTATGATTAGCGTTGGCTGCATCATGGCTGAAATCTGCCATACAAATCATTGCCCTGCAGGAGTAGCCACAACTGATTCAAAGTTGCAGGAAGGTCTGGTTATTGAGGAAAAACAATACCGAGTCGCCAATTACGTGATTTCCCTCCGCGAGGGGCTATTTAACCTTGCAGCTGCCGCAGGTATAGATACTCCGACCAAATTTGAACGAAAACACATCGTTCACAAGGATGAGTGGGGAAGAGTTTCCCCTGTCCGGGACATCACCCTCACTCCCGAAAAAGTGGAGAAGCTAAGAAATAAGGAAAAAGTGGAGAAATAGCTTGGCGGGATTTTTATTTTTACTATATAGAAGAAACTCGTCAAAAAGGTAAGCCTTTGCTCAATGCAGCAAAGGCTATTTAAGTGCGTCCGGCATTGGTGCAATGTATAGGGGGGAGCAAGTCTCGAATCATGAAGTCAGTAGTAATGATTAGCTTAACGGATGGGTGTCTCAGTATTCAAATAAAATAGAGGTGTAAGTTAAAAATATCAAAGTTCAAGGAAGGATTGTTTACAAATGGAAAATGAGCTCGTCTAGTTTCATCTTCTGAGACCCGTGAGATAGTAAAAGTAACAGAAAGACCAGAAGTCATTTCATTAGCGGGGGGACTTCCAGTTTCAGAGCAGTTTCCTGTAGAAGCGCTTAAAGTTGGTGCAATATTGTATTGAATGAAGAGGGAGCGGCATTTCTTCAATATATAAGTGCGTGTGAATGACCCCGAGAACTATACCCGTTGATTTGGATGGGGCAAAAGGAGAGAGCCGATTCAGGCATTTCAAGATTAATCTTAACCGTAGGGGGAAGTTGCTTTACAACTTTAAGAATATAAGTATATGGATGTTCTCCCGCAAGCTTCCGAAAGGTGACTGGCAGGAAGTCATCCGAACAGAAAGTGGGCTGGAAAGTCTTAATCGATTTTTATTTCAGGTTAGAATTGAATTAAAAAATGGAATGTTACTTTTTCAAATACAGGGGTCTTTATTAGTTACGAATAAAAATAAACAACCAAGGGCGAAACCTAATTGGTTGTTTATTTTTTATTTTGGCTTTTAAACAAAACTATTTAAGGTTGATTGGAGCGGAAGTGCGAATCTCCTGCGGGTGCAGCGGGACAGGTGAGACCCCACAGGCGTTTACGCCGAGGAGGCCCACCGCCCGCACCAAGGAAAGCGAGAATCTGGAGGGGAAATCAACCACACCGCACTACTTGGTAAATAGCAACAAAGTATGTGAAAACAGCCTTTATTTTTTAGTAGCTTCCTTGGCCGATATAACCTTTTGTACAAACTTTCTGTCATTTTTGTACCCTATTCTGTCCAAGGTGAATGCAAAATACATTCACAGAAATTTTTATTTTTATATTCCGGTCTAAAATATTCAATAATATCTTCCTTCATATTGCCAAAAGTAGTTTCTGGCTTATGCTTAAAGCCCTCATAAAACGCTGGAATAATGTCCTTTTTGAAATTGTTACGTGGGAAGGCCTTTATAATTTCTTCACGCAAGTCGTCAGGGAACTGTTCAAAGCCATCTCCCATAACATCTAAACCAACACCCGAAAAGAGAAGAGCCACTTCAGCTTCCTTATGTTCTGCAATGCCAGGTGTCGTATGTAATGCAATAGCATCCCATACAAGACGAATCGACTCATCTGGAATTTGATACTGCTGTAAAAAGCTCCTCGCAGCATTTGCACCGTCTACTTCAAAACGTAAATCTGGACTGCTGAACTTTTTTGTTAAACCTAAATCATGGAATAATGCACTAACATATAGCAACTCTAAATCATGATTCTGCTTCGTCTTTTTTCCGTTGACTGCACCAAATAAAAATACGCGATTTGAATGATTCCACAACAAGTCATCCCCATGCTCGCGTAAAAGATCTGCTGCTTCTTTAGCCAATTGAGAATCTGGAATTTTAATACCTGCTACTTCTTGAAACATAATTGAAAATCCCCTTTACAATTTGATTATGAACTTGTTTTCATTGTAAAGAGGAATTTATCATTTATCTATCCATTCATTTCTATGATAATAATAGATAAAAACTATAATATAGAACTTTTTAAAGAAGCTATCTCATCTTTTTCTGTATGAAAACGCAGCCTTTCGATTTCACATAATAATAACTCGATATACTTACGTGCCGCATAATTGATAAAACGATTCTTTTTCATCACGAGATAGACTGATCTAATCAAAGTTGGTTTTTCAATACGTTGGAAAAATAAATCCTCTGTATCATAAAATTCATATAATGTACGCGAAACAAAACTGCGGCCAACCCCATTTCGAACGAGCTTCAAGATAGATTCAATGCTAGACGTTTCGACGATGGGTTCTAACTGCCTGCCAACCTCATGACTCGTTTTATCAAGTATTTTTCTGCATTGATGGATATTTGGAAATAAAATAAGCGGACTGTCTAAAACATCGGAAAATGAAGCCTTCTGCTCTCCAGTACTTTGATTACTAATCAGGTAAAATTCTTCATCATACAACTTCGTCACCATCAACATATCATCACGATTGAATTCAAAACCAATACCAAAATCTGCTTGATTCTCTAAAACAGCCTTTTCCACTTGATCAGTACTTTGAACAAACACTTTTATGTTTGGATATAATTGGTTGAATTTAATGCACAAAGTGGATACCAAATCCGTTATTTCTCCTGGTAACACGGCAATTTTCAATTCCCCGATTTCTACTTTTGTAAGTGCTCTAATTTGAGAAGATATACTTTGTAAGGAATTTTGAATATTCAATGCTTCTTGTTGTACGATTTCCCCCACCTTAGTAAGTTCAATCTTCTTACCAATACGGTTGAATAGTGCATAGCCCACATCTTGTTCAAGCATTTTAATTTGATGGCTTAAAGTTGGTTGCGAAATTCCTAATTTTTCAGCTGCTTTTGTAAAATGGAGTTCTTTACTGACCATTAAGAAATATTCTAAATGTCTTATTTCGATACTATTTCAATCCTTTCTAATGAAAATAATTAAATCTGTATGCTTCCAATAAAATAATCTAGTTATTAAGTTACTTTATTTGAAGGGATTATTCTATAATTTGGCCCGATTGCTGGATAAAATTAAAAAACACCATTAGGCTATTTGTTATTTTGGTTCATAAATACCTCACTATGATTTGGATAACGGGCCTGGTTAAACAGAAATCATGTCTAATTACTGTTTAAAATTGAAGTCGTAATTAATTCACTAAATGAAAGTTTATATACTCAAAATAAAAGGTCATCATTATATGAAAATTGTAATCAATATTGACATGTACAATTAATAATAATTGTACCTTTTTAGATGTCAGTTTACATAATAGAATATTTCCTATACTTAAAATTTGAGATAGTCGAAAATTGAATAGACTTTATAAGGAGGAGCTAAATCATGTATATACCTAAACATTTTCAACTCAAGGATGAAGAAATAATTTATGATTTTATCGAAAAGTACAGCTTTGCCACTTTATTTTCTCAACACAATGGAGAACCATACGCTACCCATCTTCCACTCACATTAAATAAAGGTGAAAGTGCATTATATGGTCATTTTGCCCGTCCAAACGAACAATGGAAGGATATAGAATACCAAAAAGTTCTTGCGGTTTTCCAAGGTCCTCACTCTTATATATCTCCTTCTTGGTATGAAACAACGATGGCAGTTCCTACTTGGAATTATGTCTCTATCCATTTATATGGAAAGATGGAGATTGTCGAAGATCAAAAAGTCATTTTCGATTCCCTGAATGATATGGTAAAAAAATATGAAAGTCCAGATAGCCCATACAATTTAATTGATGTGGATTCCAGATTTATCGAAGGAATGAGTAAAGGGATTGTAGCATTTAAAATAAAAATCACAAAAATTGAAGCGAAAGCTAAATTAAGTCAAAATCACCCTGTGGAACGGCAAGAATTGATTATTAAGAATCTAGAAAACACTTCTCAACAAGATAATATACAAGTAGCGGCTCTTATGAAGAAGAATCTACAAAAATAAAAGTTATTCGACATTGTCTTGTTCAACTGATGTGGTAGTTTTGTTAAAAAATTAAGCCTAATTTCAGATGGAAATTAGGCTTAGTTTTTGATCTACAGCTGCCACTTAATTTCATCGCAATTAAAAATTAAGGGATTTATCAGTGCAACACCAAACATTCAAATAAAACAGTTATTCTTTGAACCATGCCTTCTTTAAGAGTTTCACACCCACATCGATTTCATTTGAAGAAAGATTACTGAAACCTAGTTTAACCATTGGTCCGTCGGTGTTATTTTTAATGAAGTAGAGGGACGTAGGATACACAGTAACTCCATGTGAGGAAGCTTGTTGAATTAACCATTCTTCTGTATGCTTCAGATGTACTTTGACTAATACGTACAAACCAGATTGTTCACCAATAATGGATATATTTTGACCGAATTGCTCTTTTAAAGCGGATACTAAGTGCTGCATTTTTCTTTTATAAACAAGGCGCATGCGTTTAATATGTCTACTCCATTCTCCCTCTTCCATAAATTTAGCCATTGTATGCTGGCTAAGCAGGGAGGTAGTAGCTTCAAAATGAAGAAACTGATTTTTATAACGATTTAAAAGTGGCTGTGGCAAGACCATATAACTTAAACGAATTCCTGGAAGAAAGGACTTCGAGAAATTCCCTAAATAAATGACTCTTGCCGAATCAATGGAGGCAAGAGCAGGGAATGGTTTTTGTGTATAGCGAAATTCACTATCATAATCGTCTTCGATAATATATCCACGCATCTTGTTAACCCAATGAATAATCATTTGCCGTTGTTGGATAGACATGCTTACTCCAATTGGACTTTGATGGGAAGGGGTTACATAGATTAATCGTGAATTCATTTGTTCTAATTTTGAAAGTTCAGCACCTGTTTCATAAACCGGCAAAGTTTCAAACATAAAACGATGGAATTGAAAAGCTTCCCTGGCACCGTCGTAACCAGGGTCTTCAACTATAATACTTTGGAATTCATCCTTCAGTATATGTCCCAGGTATACAAGCATTTGTTGGGTACTGCTTCCGATAATAATTGCATTTGCATTTGTTTTCACTCCGCGTGATTGGAATAAATATGTGGAGATTTGTTCGCGCAGGCATTCTTCCCCAAATGGTTCCCCGTATCGAAAGCTTTCCTGTAATGTTAATACTTGATTAGCCATTCTCCTCCAAATTTTCAGTGGGAAATGTGTTTGATCAACGATATCTGCCCTGAAATTAACTTCCGGAGGTCTCTTGGACTCAGTCCGCTTTTTATCATAAGAGATTATGGTTTCCTGAAATATACGGGGTTCTAACTCGTTTGCAAAATATCCTTTTCTGCCCTCTCCACGAATATACCCTTCAGCAACAAGTTGTTCATATGCGAGTAAAGTTGTATTGCGGCTTACATGTAAAGAATCTGCAAGTTGACGAATGGAGGGTAATTGCTCATTTGCCAAAATGACTCCTTGTTCAATATATGATTTGAATTTCTCATAGATTTGTTTGTATTTTGGGGCGTTATCATTGAACGTAAAAATGGTATTATTCATTTGCATTCCCTCTGACATGTATATTTGTTTAATATTGTACCTTTTTTTATGTCAACTTGTATAATAATATTTTTTTATCGGATATTTATTTTGAAAATTCAAATACAAGTTGAAAGGAAGATTATTGTGTACATTCCTAAGCAATATCGTATGAAAAATGAAGAAGCAGTTCAAATTATGAAGTCTAACCCGTTTGCCTTATTGATTACTGTTAATGAACATCGTCTCTTGGCTACTCATATTCCTTTGGAAATTCGCGAAGATGAAGGGAAAATCTATGCGACTGGGCATATTGCATACGGAAACATGCAGAAAAAGACTTTAGATAATAATAGTGATGTGTTACTGATTTTTCAAGGGCAGCACGCCTACATTTCATCAAGTTGGTATCAGTGCGAAGAGGTTCCAACATGGGACTATCTAGCTGTACATGCGTATGGATCAGCGCGTTTAATCACTGAAGACGAGCTGATTTCATCCTTGGATACTATGCTTAATCATTATGAGGGTCACCGAGAAAATGGCCGGACCTGGGAAACGTTTGATCCAGAGTTGCTTAAGAGTGAAATGAAAGGAATAGTGGGCTTTGAAATTGAAATCACATCTATTCAAGCTGCAGCCAAAATGAGTCAAAATCGCAATGACACCGATTACAAAGCGATTATTACAGAGCTTGAAAAATCAAATGAACAAGGGGAAATTCAGGTTGCGCAATGGATGCGAGAGCAAAGGAAAGGGTCAATTGAATGATTGGCATATTACTAGGGTTTGTTATGGCACCCCTAAAAGCAAAAATGGTGTTTATCATTTAGGTAAGTCAAAACCATTCCTTACAGACAAGAGCTCATTATAAAACAGTTGGAACATATTCCTTTGTTAAATGAGCAACAAATCGCCTCCTTGATGAAAACGAACCTTAAAAAAGTGTAACCTTGCTTTCACCATCAAGGAGGAGCCCAATAAATCTTGTGCCAAAATACAATAAAGAGTTGCTTTTTATGGAGTTTTCTAATATTTGGCTATTTGTAATTGCTGCTGCTACATTGTTAATAATACCTGGACCGGCTGTGTTGTATATTATGGCAAGAAGTATAGACCAAGGGAAGAAAGCGGGCATAGTATCAGTTCTTGGTGTATCACTTGGCGGTTCTGTTCACGTTTTAGCTGGAGCGATTGGAGTTTCAGCGATCCTTATGACATCAGCAACAGCCTTTAATATCGTTAAATACTTGGGTGCTGCTTATCTTATCTATCTGGGGTGCAGGACTTTATTTTCTACATCTGATCGAACGACTTCAGAAATTCCAAAAGCCCCTAGCAAAAAGTTAGTAAAGATATTTTACGAATCTGCGCTCGTGGAAGTAATGAATCCTAAGACAGCACTCTTTTTTTTAGCCTTCTTTCCGCAATTCATATCACCTTCGGCCATATCAGTCACCATACAATTTTTACTTTTAGGCATTATATTTATTATCTTAGCTTTTATTAGTGATGGTCTGTATGCAGTACTCGCAGCAAGTATTAGAAAGCGGATTCTGGGTAGGGAAGTGAATTCTAGGTTGCAGAATCGGATAACTGGTTATTTATATATTGTTCTAGGGGTATTCTCCGTCTTTGCGAGCCCCTCCAAAACATAAGAATATTTGATAAAAGTCGATTCTACTAAGATAATAAGTAAAACGAAATGGAAAGATATTTTATGCCTTGATTTATCATTGAAGATGACTTTTGGTCGTTATTCCCTCATGCAATTGCATGCTTTAAAGTCAATGGCAGCCTCAATTTTACGAACAACTAGATCGCAGGCACCAGTTGATCTCCCTGAATGGAATTATGTTTAGAAAGCATCCTCATCACCTCAAGTTTTAATACTTCTATTTTAAAACAAAAATGAATCCAGGCAAAAGTGTTCTATCTAAAAGGTAAGGCAAAGTTGATTGGAGCGGGTGTTCGAGACTCCTGCGGGAAAAGCGCGTCTAGGGGAGACCCCGCAGGCGAAAGCCGAGGGCCGACCGCCCGCGGAAAGCGAGTGCCCTACGTTCCAATTAACGTCCAAATTGTACAAGCGATAAAAATAGACAAACTCAATTTTTTTCATCGAGTTTGTCTACAGTCTGGGAGCTTCTTTAAAAACAAGCTCCCACTTATAATAAATTATTGGTTCTACAAGGTTGTATTATTTTTTATTCCAAGAAATCCTTGGTCGAAATTACATTGGCATAAATACCGTTAAGTGCGCTGACAAAGGCATAATGGACCTGTTCAACTGGAACGACCTTATCTTGATAAGATAAGTCCCTTGTCGCACATGCATCTTCAATAAGAGTAGTTTCAAAGCCTAAATCCACTGCAGCTCTGACTGTGGCATCAATGCACATATGCGTCATCATACCTAAAATCACTAGCTTTGTTACTCCTTTTTCTTTTAATTTGCTTTCTAATTCAGTCTGTAAAAAGCTGTTAGGGAAATGTTTTATGATAATGCTTTCGTGTTCTAATGGTAGAACAGCTTCATTCAGTTTAACTCCATCCGTATTCGGAAGAAAAAAGCCTAACCCAGGATCACTAGCGATATGCTGGACATGAAAAATACTATCTTTGTTATTCTGCCTAAACCATTCAAGAACTTTAGCAGTATTAGCGGCTGCTTTTTCAGGGTTGCTTAATTCCATCTTTCCATTTGGAAAATAGTCATTTTGAATATCGACAATGATTAAAGCTGTGCTCATTTTTTCCACCTCTTTAAAAAATTTTTAGTACAATATAATGATAAATGATATATTGATTTCTATCGATACTTTGATGAAACACTTTTATATCAAAGCATTTCATGGTGAAAGGAATTTATTATGGAACTTGATAACATTGATTTTCAAATCCTTCGGTTATTATCCGAAAATTCACGTATTCAGTGGAAAGACTTAGGTGAACAAATTCATATGACGGGACAAGCAGTAGGAAATCGGATTAAAAAACTTGAGGAAAATGGAGTAATTAAAGCCTACTCACTAATAGTCGATGAAATGAAAATAGGAATTTCTTATACAGCATTTGTCATTATATATATGGAAACAGCAAACCATGATTCGTTTATACGTTTTATTAATGATAGAAATGAGATAGTTGAAGCTCACCGAGTATCGGGAGAAGGTTGTTACCATTTAAAAATAAAAGTTAACTCTCAAGAACTATTGAATCTTTTTCTTAATAAAATTCTCGATTATGGGAACTATTCGTTAAATCTATCAATACAAGAAATTAAGCAACATAATCCGTTGACTGCCACAATTTAATAAATATATTTTTATTTAAAAGAAGATACTGTATTCCCAATCATCATGAATCGTTCCAAGTATGGGGATGTTCGACTGGGACAGTAGCAGTGGGAATAGTCTTTTTTAATATCGTAGATTCGAAGGGAAAAGTAAAACGTTAGATGATTATACGCTTGCTGATGTTGGTGTTGGAATTTGTTTACGTTAGTTACCGTAGTAGCAGGGTCTGCTTTCTTATTATTCCCTTAATCGCGAGGGATGTTGGTAAAAGCGGGAATCCGTCAGCAAAGAGGTGGCAAAGAGATATGGTGTAGACTTAAACAAGGGGATAGATTGTTAACGAAGATGGTCCATGAACTTAATCTAACATGAAACCATACCCGAAGGTGGAAGTTAATTAATGTATCGAAGAAATATGGACAAATTACTGTTCTTATAAGCTGGTTACACACACTTTGTTTTTTACTAGGTTAACAAGTGAATGAATGTACCTGTTCCATTTTGTGCATCTACGTGCTCAATGTAGTACTCTCTTCGTTGCAGGTTACGTTAGCCATAATTGTTGATTAAGCAATTTCTTCTGCTCGTTTAGCTACCCCATTTGGTTTGCAACAGTTTTACTATTTGTTCCAATTTCCTTAGATATGATGTTTTATTAAAAATTACTGAACTAATGGGTCTTGCTTTAAAAAGGGAGGTTGCTGTGGCAGCCTTTTTCTTATGGAACAAAACGGGTTCAGCTTTTAAAAAAATAGGGCTCCTCAGTGAGATATGGGTAAGACACCACACTAACTCAAAACCCTATGAGGAACCCTAATATGAAGTTTAAAATGCAAGATAAACAAAATCAACTAAACGATGGAATTTCCATTGGAGTGGATATTGCCCAACAATTACATGTGCTAGATCAGTGAATTCCCGTGGAATTGTAATCGTAGACCCATTTGCATTTGAAAATAATGAAGATGGATTTGTTGGTTTAATAAAATGGATGGAGGCAGCCATTGTGGGAGTGGAGCCTATAGTCATCACACACTAAGGTTATTGTATGTCTAACTCTTTGACAGTTTCTCCTTCAATTAACACTGGCTGATAATAGGTTTCGTTTGGTAAATCCTTCTTTCCTTGTAATTTCTTAATGACCCAATCAGCTGCATCATGTCCCATTTGTTCTTGTGGGTGTGTTAATGTCGTTAGTTTGATATTGGCATTTTTCGCAATATAGGAATTGTCCTGGCCAATAATTGATAATTGTTCGGGAATAGAAATATCGAGTTGTCTGCATACATTTACTACTTCCAACCCTACCTCGTCGTTATAACAAACAATGGCAGTCAGCACGTCTCTATTTTCATTTAGGAACTCCTTCAAGTTCGTGTATAGGTCCAGCTTCGTTTCTGTAGTATACGAAAGCAATTGTTCTGGTTGAAAGCGTAATTTGGCTTCTCCAAGTGCTTTTATATACCCCTTCATTCGATACTTTCCTTGTAAGTCATCCATTTTAGCAATGAGTCCGATTTGGGTGTGTCCTTTCGAAATCAATTCTTTTGTTGCGAGGTAGCTTGACTGCACATCATCCAGGCAAAAGAAAGGAACCTCTAATTCTTCATAATAAGCGTTGATCATGATGAATGGAACCTCTTGTTCCTTAAATGATAGGTAGTAACCGATGTTGGGATTGTATAGATTGCTTTTTGTAGGTTCAATGATCATACCATCCACGCCAAATGACAACATCATTTCCAAGGCTTTTTTTTCTTGTTCGACATCATTATTTGTACTGGCTAATAGTAACGAATAATTATCTTCATTCAATCTTCTTTCAATTCCGCGGATAATAGAAGGGAAAATGTAATCAGAAATGTAGGTCGTGATTACACCAATCATTTTATTTTTGGAATTGCCACCAGATTTTGATTGATATTGGTTACTAACATATGTGCCAGATCCTTTTTCACTTCTCAAGAATCCCTCGTTTGATAATTCTAAAATGGACTTTCGTACAGTGTGTCGGCTAACGTTGTACATTTCTTGCATGACGGATTCAGTAGGAATTTGTTCCCCTACACTATATTCACCTGTAAGGATTTTATTTTTTAAATCATCAATGATTACCTGATACTTTGGTTTCATTAAACCTCACTTCTTCCATAGTTGTTTGCATTCTAATTTATACGCTTAAAATATTTGTGCGGACATATTTTACCATAATTTTTGAATAAATTAAAACAAATCATCTTATTTTTTGTATAAAGTTATAAATTCACCCTATTTACCTTTAGGTTTCATGTCGTATAACTTTCCTTAATACAAATTCATGACTTTAAGGTGAGGATGGAGTATTTCGTTTGGAAGTTGTAAGTATAAATAATATAAAACGTTGACAAATGTACGTACAAAAAATATAATATGGTTGTTAATAAATTTAAGCGCCTCCTTTTATTGAAAGCGCTGACAGAAGGGGGATTAACGTGCAAACGAATATATTAAAAATTAAACAAGCGATTACCGGGGGAGAAACTTCACTTGGAATCGAATTTGGATCCACACGTATTAAAGCGGTGTTGATTGATAATCATCATGAAACTATCGCATCTGGAAGTTATGAGTGGGAAAATTTCTTGGAAGATGGAATTTGGACGTACAACTTAGTGGATATTATCACTGGTCTGCAAACAGCTTATAGTGAAATGAAGCAAGAAGTTGAACGGAATTATGGAATTACCATTCGGAAAATAGGTTCTATTGGATTTTCCGCAATGATGCACGGGTACATGGCTTTTGACAGTACAGGGGAGTTACTTGTTCCGTTTCGAACTTGGCGTAACTCAACAACAGGTGTTGCCGCAAAAGAACTAACTGATCAATTTCAATTTAATATCCCTGAACGATGGAGTATTGCTCACCTTTATCAAGCGATATTAAATGAAGAGAAACATTTGCCTCGCATTGATTGTATTACGACTTTGGCTGGATACATTCACTGGTTATTGACTGGAAATAAAGCAATTGGCATTGGAGATGCTTCAGGCATGTTCCCCATTGATGAATCAACGCAAGATTACAATGAATCAATGGTCAAGCAGTTTGACGAATTAATTGCGACGAAAGGTTATCCTTGGAAGCTAAAAGAGATTCTGCCTAAAGTCTACATTTCAGGCGAGCAAGCGGGTGAATTAACCGAAATTGGAGCGAAAATCCTCGATAGATCAAGAAATTTACAACCAGGCACTCCAATTTGTCCACCGGAAGGCGATGCTGGGACTGGAATGGTTGCTACAAATAGTGTGAGGAAACGTACCGGAAACATCTCAGTAGGAACTTCTGTTTTTGCGATGATTGTACTAGAGAAAGAACTTTCAAAAGTATATCCAGAAATTGATCTGGTAACTACACCAAATGGAAGTCCCGTTGGAATGGTTCACGCGAATAACTGTTCAAGTGATCTCAATGCTTGGCTGGGATTGTTCCGTGAATTTTCTGAGGCAATGGGACAAAAGGTTGATATAAATAAATTATTTGAAGTAATGTTGAATAAAGCTTTGGAAGCGGATCCAGATGGTGGCGGTTTGCTTAGCTACGGTTATTTCTCAGGTGAAAATATCACAGGATTGGAAAAAGGGCGACCATTATTTGTCCGCTCGCCTGAGAGTCAATTCAATTTAGCAAACTTCATGCGGACTCACCTTTTTACTGCTTTCGGTGCATTGAAAATCGGAATGGGTATTTTGACAAAAGAAGAAAATGTTGCAATTGATCGTATTTTGGCTCACGGTGGTTTATTTAAAACCCCTCTTGTTGGACAAAAAATTGTTGCGGCTGCAATGAATACTCCAGTATCAGTTATGTCAACAGCAGGAGAAGGCGGCGCGTGGGGAATGGCGATTCTTGCATCTTACATGATGAATAAAGAACAAAAAGAAAGTTTAGAAGACTTCCTCGACAATAAAGTATTCGAAGAGGTTGATGGGCAAGAAATTTATCCTGATCAAGTAGATGTTAAAGGATTTGAAGCATTTATTGAAAGATACAGGAAGGGTTTAGTGATTGAGCAGGCCGCTGTAGACAATTTGATGTTATGAGTGGAAAACTGGAGGGATTGACGTGTTAGAACAACTGAAAGAAGAGGTATATCAAGCAAATTTGGACTTGCCTAAATATGGACTCGTAAAATATACATGGGGAAATGCGAGTGCCATCGATCGTGAAAGCGGTTTATTTGTTATCAAGCCTAGTGGCGTTGATTACGAAACGATGAAAGCCAGCGATATGGTTGTTGTTGATTTAGATGGCAATGTTGTTGAAGGAGAGTTGAGGCCTTCATCAGATACAGCGACCCACGCTGTACTTTATAAATATTACCAAGAAATCGGGGGCATTGTGCATACTCATTCAACTTGGGCGACAATCTGGGCTCAAGCAGGCCTTGATGTTCCAGCGATGGGCACCACTCATGCAGACACATTTTATGGATCCATCCCATGTGCCCGCTACCTAACACAAGAGGAGATTGATCGTGGGTACGAAGTGGAGACTGGGAAGTTAATCATCGAAACATTTGAAGAGCGCGGGATAGACATTTTAGCCGTTCCTGGTATCTTACTTCATGGTCATGGTCCCTTTACTTGGGGAAAAGATGCAAAATCCGCCGTAATGAATAGTGTGGTGTTGGATGAAGTTTCGAAAATGAATTTATTTACACGGGAATTAAATCATTTTGCAAAAGAATTACCACAAAATATTTTGGATAAACACTATTTACGAAAACATGGAAAATATGCTTATTACGGTCAAAAGTAAGATCAACTCTATCAAATTATCAACCTATTAAATAAAGAAAAGAGGCTTATTATGTTAACAACAGGAAAAAAGGAATTTTGGTTTGTCGTAGGGTCACAACATCTATATGGGGAAGAAGCGTTAGCAGAGGTCAAGGCGAATGCACAAACGATAGCCGATGCATTAAATGAAAGCGGTATATTACCCTATCCACTTGTATTGCAAGATTTAGCTGTTAGTGCAGATAAAATCACAAGCATCATGAAAGAAGTCAACTATCGTGACGAAGTTGCCGGTGTCATCACTTGGATGCATACTTTCTCACCTGCAAAAATGTGGATTCGCGGAACAAAATTATTACAAAAACCATTGCTTCATTTAGCAACACAATTCAATGAAAGTATTCCTTGGGCAACGATTGATATGGACTTTATGAACCTGAACCAATCCGCTCATGGTGACCGTGAATATGGTTATATCAATGCCCGATTGAAAAAACAAAATAAAGTTGTTGTAGGTTATTGGGAGCGTCCTGAAGTGCGGCAGCAAATTGCACAATGGATGGACGTAGCGGTTGCTTATAACGAAAGCTTCAACATTAAGGTCGCTCGCTTTGGTGACAACATGCGTAACGTTGGAGTAACCGAAGGGGATAAGGTTGAAGCGCAAATCCAATTTGGATGGACAGTTGACTATTTTGGAATCGGAGACCTTGTTCAATATGTAAATGCGGTTACTGAGGAAGAAATTGATGCTTTATTTGCAGTATACGAAGGCCATTATGAATTTGATTATGGTACCTACAGGAGGGAAAATTGGGAGAAAAGCGTAAAGGTACAGGCAAGCTATGAAATTGCGATTAAACGGTTCCTTGATGATGGTGGTTACACGGCCTTCACAACGAATTTCGAAGATTTATATGGGATGAAACAACTTCCTGGTCTTGCCGTCCAACGTTTGATGGCACAAGGATATGGCTTTGCGGGTGAAGGGGATTGGAAGACGGCAGCACTTGATCGCTTACTGAAAGTGATGAGCCATAACCAATCAACTGGATTTATGGAAGATTACACATATGAATTAGCTGCTGGACAAGAATCAATCCTTCAATCACATATGCTCGAAGTCGACCCATCTTTAGCAAGTAACAAACCAAAAATTGTCGTATCTCCATTAGGTATAGGTGATCGTGAAGATCCAGCACGTTTAGTATTCGACGGCAAAGCAGGAGACGGTGTCGTTGTTTCCATGGCTGACTTTGGTACAAACTATAAACTTTTGATTAATGAAGTTTCTGCATTCGAGCCAACAGTTCCAGCACCAAACCTGCCAGTGGCCCGTGTACTTTGGGAAGTGAAGCCAAACTTCCAAGATGGAGTGAAAGCTTGGCTTGAGAATGGTGGCGGTCACCATACAGTTGTTTCATTGAATTTAACAACAGACCAAATCATAACCTATGCCAAACTTGTTGGCTTGGAATACGTAGTTATTAAGTAATGTCTCTCCCTCCAAGGAGGCTCCGCTTCCTTGGAGGGGAAAAATAGGTAATCCAGAAGTTGAAGAACGGAAATAGTGATCATTAGTATGATTCCTTTATTTTCGTAAGCGTTTTCGTGGTTTTTAGGGAAAAGATGAAAGCGTTTTAATAGACAATGACGACACGGTATTCATCCTAATAAATAACTTTTACGATGGAAACTGGCATGTATTTGTGGTTGAAAACACTATTATTATTTCTCAAAAAGCAATCAATATTTTAGTAGTGGGATTAAATATATTTTAAACCTTTAGGGGGAACTTAAATGGTTAATGAAAAGAAAATCTCAAGTGGATTCATTTATTTTTTTGGGGCTTTTGGAGGCATTCTCTTCGGTTATGATATCGGCGTTATGACGGGTGCTTTGCCTTTTCTGCAACATGATTGGAACCTTCAAAACAACCCAGGTGCCATTGGCTGGATTACCTCTTCGTTGATGTTTGGAGCTATTTTTGGAGGTGCCATGGCCGGACAACTTTCCGATCGTTTAGGACGGCGCAAAATGATTTTAATTTCTTCTATCATTTTTGCTGTTGGATCCATTTTGGCAGGAATATCCCCTCATAACGGAATCCTTTTTATGATTGTTGCCAGGATTTTATTAGGCTTGGCTGTTGGAGCTGCTTCTGCGTTGGTCCCAGCCTATATGTCGGAAATGGCGCCTGCACGTTTACGTGGACGTCTGTCAGGAATTAACCAAACAATGATTGTCTCTGGAATGTTGCTTTCATACATTGTCGCTTATTTATTGAAAGACTTACCAGGGACAATGGCATGGCGGTTGATGCTTAGTTTGGCTGCCGTACCTGCTTTGATCTTATTTATTGGAGTGTCCAGGTTACCCGAATCACCACGTTTTTTAATTAAGAACAATAAAATGGATGAAGCTCGTAGGGTGTTGAGCTATATTCGCCCTAACAAAGAACAAATTGATTCTGAAATAACACAAATACAAGAAACTGTTAAAGAGGAAGAAAAGGTAAATCAAAAAGCATCATGGGGTACCCTTTTAAGTAATAAATACCGTTATTTAGTAATGGCTGGTGTGGGTGTTGCTGCGTTTCAACAGTTCCAAGGAGCAAACGCAATTTTTTATTACATTCCTATGATTGTGGAAAAAGCAACAGGGCATGAAGCCAGCTCAGTATTGATGTGGCCAATTATTCAAGGGGTTATTCTCGTACTAGGTTCATTAATATTCCTAATGATTGCTGATAAATTTAATCGCCGTACTTTATTAACAATCGGCGGAACGATTATGGGGCTATCCTTTATTTTGCCGGCCATATTGAATGTATTAATTCCTAATGCAAATCCGATGATGATGGTTGTTTTCTTAAGTATCTATGTAGCTCTTTATTCATTCACTTGGGCTCCATTAACTTGGGTCATAGTTGGAGAAATTTTCCCGCTGGTAATTCGCGGGCGGGCGTCAGGAGTGGCTTCATCATTTAACTGGATTGGTTCTTTCTTGGTTGGCCTGCTATTTCCGATCATGACCGCTTCGATGTCTCAAGAAGCTGTTTTTTCAATCTTCGGTGCTATTTGTTTACTTGGTGTGTTATTTATCCGGACATGCGTTCCTGAAACTCGAGGTCATACTTTGGAGGAAATTGAAAAAATTGGGGAAAGTAGGCAAGCTAAGGGGAAAAGTGCTTAAATTAAACCTATTAAGGTTTGGAGCGGAATTAAAAGAAGCTATACCAGAATAGAAGAGATTTTAAATCAGGAGGCAATAAGGGGAATACTTCATCAAGAATATGTTGATTTACTCATATGATTCCTTTTCTTAGGCCCGAGGTTGCTACTTCGGGCTTTACAATTATTAAAAATGTTAGCTGAACTTTTTATGCAATTTATGGTGTTTTAGCTTTTATTTATATGAAGGAATTTAATAGGGAAGGAGCCGATAAAAATGAAAGTAGCACAAAGCTCGTTTGGAAATGATGTCTTGCTGTTTACGATAGAAAATGATCATGGAGTAAGAATGGAAGTTACGAACTTTGGTGCAAGAATCGTCAATCTGTTCGTCCTAACGGAATCGGGTCGTAATAATATCGTATTGGGATTTGACTCGATTGAGGATTACAAAAAAGAAACCTACTATGGAGCAACAATAGGAAGAGTCGCTGGAAGAATAAAAAATGGCGAATTTTCAATTGGTGAATCAAGTTACCAAACGTCCGTAAATCAATTAGGGAATACATTACACGGTGGCAGCCCTGGATTCGATGAAAAAATCTGGGGTTATGAAGTGAAGGAGACGGATGAAAGTGCTTCGATCATCTTTTCAACCGTCTCACCTGATGGCGAGAATGGTTTTCCGGGGAATTTGAAAGTAAGTGTGACTTACACATTGGACAACTTAAATATTTGGTCAGTGAGCTATCAAGCAAAAAGTGATAAAGACACCGTTTTTAATCCGACCAATCACGTCTATTTTAACTTAACAGGGCATCCCAGCCATCCAATCGATGATCATTTCTTACAAATCTCTTCTCAAGAATTTGCACCAGTTAATGATGATACCACGGTAACTGGGGAAAAGCGAAGCACAATTGGCACGCCTTATGATTTTCGAACCCCGAAGAAATTAAAATCAACCTTTGAAGCCGCGGACGCAGAAGTTAAAAAGGTTCAAGGGATCGATCATCCATTCTTCCTTACGTGCCCAGGACTTCATCAAACTGCAGCCAAATTAATTAGTCCTGACCAGAAAATAACAGTCGAGGTATACACAGAAGAGCCTGCGGTTGTCATTTACACGGCAAACTTTGTGAAAGATGTGCCACTTATGCATGGAGAAAAATTAATTCAACACGGCGGAATAACGTTTGAAACCCAAGCTGCTCCAGGGGCGATTGAGTTTGAAGGTTTTGGGGATATTCTTCTTTTAGCAGGCCAAAATTATACTTCCCAAACAAAATACAAAATTGAGGTCAGTACCCACTCAGCTGAAGGTTCCAGTTAGTGTTAAAGAGTAGAATTGGCTGATTTCATTTCAATAATTTTACATAGATTCGGCTGCTAGTTGGGATAAACATCCGTGACTGTAAGAACAATCGAGCATAGCTCGTGGCATGTAGCAGGTAGGATTCCCGCCGAATAAGAGTTAGCCATTCACTCGAACTGAGTTTTAGAGGATAGAGGATAACTTATATCTTTAAGCGTAAACAGTTAGATAGTGGGCTGTAAAACTAAGGTTAAAGATAAGCCCCCATTTAAACAGCACATATTCTATACGTAGCACCCCCTGATACTATCCTTGTATCAAAGGAGGTGCTTTTCCTATGCCTTAACAAAAATTAACGATGGTTCCCGACAAATCATTCACTCGATTGTTTTGTACGAAACAAGGCAGAATTGTACAAGAATGGAATGGCATCACGAAAAATATTCAGGCAGTTATTGTCGTGAGCGATATGCCTTTATTAGACACCACCTAATTTAAGGTTGAGAGGATTAAATTGAATATCCCAAATTAATGTCAGAACTTCGATGTATTTAATAAGCTCAAGGATTTGTAACTAGTGATTATAATAAAATGTAGGGAGTGGCAAATATAACACAGTACGAGGAGGCTATCCAAACCGGATGGTTACTATAATAAAAAGCAAGAAATTTACTCTTAATTACTACCTTTCGAAAACATGAGCAATATTTTGGTTATTTTGTATTTTATACTCACTTTATGTATGCATTTGTAATAATAATGTAAAATTAGGTAAATGTGTGTGTCACTTAAAGGTGATAAAATGATAAAAAAGAGATTTAATCGGGGGAGAAAATGAAAAAAATCATAGCATCTTTTGTTGTTTCTGGATTGTTACTATCAAATCCGTTGGTTGGTAATGCTGCATTGGGCGATCGTACATTAAAAAGTGGAATGACTCATACAGAAGTAAAACAATTACAAGAGGTTCTAAAGAAAAAACAATATTTTAAGAGTAATAATACAACTAAATATTTTGGGACCGTTACTAAAAGTGCAGTCGTAAAGTTCCAAAAAAGTAAAGGTTTAAAAGCTGATGGTATTGTCGGTCCGAATACATATAAAGCTTTGGGAGTAAAAAAGAAGACCTCCAGCGTAGCTAATGTAAATAAAACAAGCAATAAATCTACTGCGATAGTGAAGGAAGCAAAGAAACATTTGAATGTACGGTATGTATGGGGTGGAACTACACCAAAAGGTTTTGATTGCAGCGGATTCCTAAAATACGCTTTTGATAAAGGCGCAAATGTCACATTACCAAGAACGGTATCGGAAATTTATAAAAAGGGGACAAAGGTGTCCAAACCACAAGTTGGAGATGTGGTCTTTTATGAAACCTATAAACCTGGTGCCTCACATGCTGGTATTTATATAGGCGGGAATCAATTCATACACAGCTCCTCATCAAACGGTGTAAGCATTTCCTCCATGGATAATAGTTATTGGAAGAAAAGATATGTAGGGGCAAAAAGAATGTAATAGAGAAAGTTGCCAGTTCTTTTTTGAAGAGACTGGCTTTTCTAGTTCTAACAATAGGTTAGGATACTAACAAGTCCTATGGATGGTAGAATCGGTATTGATACATAAAATATTTTTAAGTCACAATTTTAGCTTTTATTGCTACCGGAAACACTTTGGTATAATGGATACTCTATATACCACATATAATTTCTTTAATTCTCACATAAGACAGTCGAGGAAGTTTATAAAAACCATGAAAAGTTTTCCCAGCAGGTTCAGAGGGTAGCCTCGCAGGACTAAGCTAAAGTTGGACTCATTATCGTAGCGTTCACCATTAAAGATGTTTGGGATTTTTATATACCTTATGTACACGATATATATATCGTGTACATAAGGTATTTTATCTTTTAAGAGTAAGAATGAATAGGTGTACAAGTTTAAGAGGTGTTTACTTTACAAAAAATATCTAATGCAGCCAATTATGTTCGATAAAGGTGTTATCGTATGATTTATCATAGAATCTATCATCGGCTACAACGACGCCATTCCCACCGTTGCAGAAGCGCCATTTGGCGGCATGAAAGAAGGCGGCCATCAAGGCCTTGAATATATATCGATGGATTTTTAAAATAGGGCAAGATAGGCTTAAGGTGAAGTCGAATCCTTAAGCCTTTCCTTATTTACCTCATAAAAAGTCTTAATTCAACACGCGCTCCCCATTGATTAACAAATCTCAGTTACAGAACCTATGGCCAGGAGGAAATATCAATCTACTATCTCTACATTTCTAGAGTATTTAAAGACAAGGCATGTTCTTTCAATTTTATTTCATCAAACAAATCCCTAAATATTTTAAAATTCATGAGATAATCACATACTGAAATAGAAAATGTAAAACTTTATTTAAATAATATAAAAAGCCTAACTTTCTCTTTAAAGAGAAAGTTAGGCTTTTTTCATTTTATGTTTGAATCCGCCCTCGGCCCCAAACCCTCATTAGAAAGCAAAGCAAGTACAACCGATACCCCACTTAGTTCCATCATTTCCTATTACGGTATGAGTGTGTTGATGGAGAGGGTTACTGCAACTATGTTTGTGATCATGGGCATCGTGAGAAAGTATATTGTCGGCTAGGTTAGCACCACCATAACCATAAACTCCCGTCGGTGACCAATCAGGTGATGCTGGCGGCAATTCAGGTGATAAATTTTTAAATTCATCATTTCCATAAACAACCTGCCCACCCATAATGGTGAGTAATGATTCAAGGTCTTTGATTTCTTCTTCTGGCACAGTAAAGTAGTCAGCAGACAATACAGCAATATCAGCAAACTGACCTACTGCAAGGGTACCCTTTTTATCTTCATCACCGGAGAACCATGCACTTCCTTTGGAATATAGTTCCAGAGCTACTTTTCTGTCAAGTTTATTCTTTTCATCGTATATCGAAAGACCACCAATGGTTTTTCCTGCAACCATCCAGTAAAGAGCAACCCAAGGGTTATAGCTGGAAACCCTCGTTGCATCACTACCGGCGCCAACAGGTATACCCAGGTCTAGCATACGATAAATCGGGGGAGTATGCTTTGCGGCTTCCTTTCCGTATAAATCAGCAAAGTATTCACCTTGGAAAGCCATGCGGTCTTGGATGGCGATACCGCCATTTAAAGCCTTAACACGTTCCATACTACGATCTGAGATTGTTTCTGCATGGTCAAACCACCAGCGTAGACCATTAAATGGAATTTCTCTGTTGACTTCCTCAAAAACATTTAAGAAACGTGTTATTGACTCGTCATAAGTTGCATGTAAACGGAATGGCCAACGGTTTTCCACCAATAGAGAAATTACTTTCTTTAAGTCAGCTTCCATCATCGTAGCTAGGTCGGGCCGGGGCATTTGAAATTTTTCAAAATCGGCTGCCGAGAATACTAACATTTCTCCGGCACCATTCATTTTATACTTATCATTTCCTTGACCAGGAGAAACAATTTTTGCCCATGAAGCAAAGTCTTCATATTCATGATCTGGATTTTGCGTAAATAGATTATAAGCAATACGCAAAGTTAATTGATCCTTCTCGGCTAAATGTTCAACAACTTTGTAATCATCAGGATAATTTTGGAATCCGCCACCTGCGTCAATGGCACTTGTTATACCTAATCTATTTAATTCGCGCATAAAATGGCGAGTTGAGTTAATCTGGTCGTCAATATTAAGAACTGGAGCTCTGCCTAAACTTGAATATAGAATAGAAGCGTTAGGATTGGCAATTAAAAGACCCGTTGGATTACCTCGTTTATCCCGCTGAATTAAACAGCCCGGGGGGTCTGGGGTATCTTTTGTATATCCCAGTGCACGCAGCCCTGCTCGATTTACAAGTGCTCTATCATAAAGATGTAGCACAAAGACAGGCGTGTCTTCAGAAACAGCATTAATCTCTTCCAAAGTTGGCATCCGTCTTTCTTTAAACTGAAATTCAGACCAACCTCCAACTACTCTTACCCACTGAGGAGCAGGTGTACGCCTTGCCTGCTCTCTAAGCATTTCCAGAGCAATAGCAAGTGATGGCACACCTTCCCAGCGCAACTCCATATTATAATGAAGACCGCCACGAATAACGTGTATATGAGAGTCATTCAAGCCCGGAATAGCTCTCTTTCTTTTAAGGTCTATTTTTTTGGTTTTTTCTGTGGCACTTTCAAGAAGCTCATCTCCACCTACTGCAGTGATTAAACCATCAGTTATGGCGATAGCCGATACCTCAGGTTGAGATGGGTCAAGGGTAGTGATTTTTCCGTTATATAAGATCATATCCGGTAAATTCATGTTCACACCTCGTCTACTTCCTATTATTCTGTAACCATGGATGAAATATTTTACCGAGAACGGGCATTACTACCCATGAAAGCAAAGACACTATACATACCGAAACAAAAAAAGTTGACAAAATATGATTCATATTTTTAATTATAGGTCCTACCACTATAGGAACCAACATGCTAAGAGGCCATACACCAAGAACGGTAACAATGGACATTTTCCATTTTGGCGGCGGAACTGGCGTTTTCGGAGTAACGAACCAATAAGCCAAACTGCTTTCAGTTTTGTACGTTGGATTAGTAGCTTGAAATGGTTCTGCCTTTTTTAACAAATCTCGACGAATATCCGATTCTTGCCAAGCACGAAGATGCTCATACGTATCAAAGCGAAAAACAACAGTATACTCTCTGGATCCGTTATTGGGGACTATTAGATTTACGCCTAAATGCCCTGGAAATTTAGTAGCGGCAGCTTCGATTTCATGTCTCCACATTTCAAACTGTTTTTCTCTACCTTCTTGAATTTCCCATGTAACAATCGTTGTTACTGGACCACCAGCATCCATAGTGTTCCCTGTATGAGTTTCTCCGACAGTTACTTTTTCTTGATTCATATTTTCCTGCTTGGAGGCGCGCCATGTACCATAGTATATGCGTATTCCACACCTTGACCATAAGCACCAGTGTGTTCTTTTACAATTTCCATAACAGCATCATAAGTGTCTTTGCGTGCCCAGTCACGTTGGTATTCAAGTAAAACTTGAATTGCTGTCACTGGAATTGCTCCAGCTTGTTCTACACGACGCATAGCAGCGTTATGTGCTGTCAAACTTGTGCCACCTGAAGCATCATCAACTGCATAAACTTCATAGCCAGCTTTAATTGCTTCAAGCACAGGGAATGCAAGACAAACTTCAGTCCAAAGTGCTGCAAATATCAATTTCTTTCTACCTGTTGCTTTAACTGCCTCAACAAATTTTGAATCTTCCCAAGAGTTCATTGAACTACGTTCTATAATTTCATGGTTTGGGAATATGTCAAGGATTTGTGGCCAAAAATAACCAGAAAAGCTTTGTGTTTCAACTGTAGTAAGAATAGTGGGTACTTTAAAAGCTTTTGCTGATTTAGCAAGCAGCATAACGTTATTCATTAATGTTTGTCTGTCAATGCTTGCAACTCCAAAAGTCATTTGAGGCTGAAAATCGATCAAAATTAATGCACTGTTCTCCGGAGTTAACAATTCTAAATTACTCATAATAAAACACTCCTTTTTTAAAATTGTTTCATCTAAAAGGCAATTATTAGTTTCAGCTGTAATCGAAAAAATAAAAGCCTTGCTATACTTCTTAATTTAAAAAGGAGCGCTGATTAAATCAGCGCTAAATTTATACTATCCACTTTTAAAAAAGTGATTGATTTATAGCTAGTTCTTAGGAATAAATTTATGCATTTTGTTTACTAAGATCTCGCTGAGCTCCCATATAGCTTCCAATTACATTTTGATAACCTGGAAGATTACTAGCAAGCAAATTGCCAAAACCTTCGACATCGTTGCGCCAATCGCGTTGTAGTTCGCAAGCTACGCTAAACCAGTTCATAAGTTGCACGCCACTATGTGCCATACGCGTATTGGCAGCTTCTGCAACTTGTTTACTGAAAGTTCCTGAAGCATCAGTAACAGCAAAAACTTCATACCCAGCTTTTATAGCGGAAAGTGCAGGGAAGGCAACGCATACATCTGTAACTACGCCCGCGAGAATAAGTTGTTTTTTTCCAGTTTTTTCGATAGCTTTTACAAAATCGTCATTATCCCATGCGTTAATTTGTCCAGGACGAGCTATTTTTGGAGCGTTAGGAAAAAGATCAACCAATTCCTGCATAAGTGGTCCATTAGGTCCGTTTTCAAAACTTGTTGTTAAAATAACTGGTAAATCAAAAAACTTAGCAGTACGAGCAAGAGCCAAAACATTGTTCTTAAATTCATCAACACCATAATCACGAACAAGTCCAGCCATAAGTCCAGTTTGATGATCCACTAAAAGAACGACAGCTTCATCTTTATTAATACGAGAATAGAGATCAGACATTATGTATTCCTCCTAAATTAAAGTAATGAAGAAAGCTTAAACATTGGATTATTTACCATAAATTTCTTCATTCTCCGCAATCAATTTATAACTAAACTTATATTTATGCCAATAATTTTCTTGAAAATCAGAAAAAACGTCAGATTTATTTTTAAAATGCTTACTTTACTTCTTTATCTAAAACAAGAGTTTTATCTATCCAATTTATAAATTGTTGTAAATAACGCTGAAGATAACGCTTTGTTTGTTCGTCAGTAAGCACTTTCTGATCGGAATCAATCTTTTCATGTACTTGAGAAATCAGTACTTTTTGAAATGGAAGAACATGAACTTGCATAGTTTCTAGTATTTCTCTGATTTGCATCTGAGCATAAACAGTACCTAACCCCCCAGGAGTTGCTCCGATTAGGCCGACCGGTTTTCTGCTAAGAACTGCGGATTCCCGGGGTCTTGATGCCCAGTCCAATGCATTCTTTAATACGCCTGGAATTCCAGAATTGTACTCTGGACTTACAATAATGATACCGTCAACGTCCTGGATAGCAGATTTAAATGATGTCACTGTTTCTGGAACACTTATTTCTAAGTCTTCATTAAACAAAGGTAGTTTATTTATCTCGATCCAACGAAATTGATGGGAATCATCCATCTCTGTTAATGATTGAGCAATGATTCGATTATAAGAGTCTTTTCGTAAACTACCACAAATAAGGCCTATAGTTTTTGTCATATATTTCCTCCTTTGTTAAAATCACCTCATCATACCATGATATACCAACGTAAAAAAAGTGGCTTTATGCCTAATCATCAAACTGTTTAATTTAATGAGGTGTTTAGTACAAATAATCTAGGAAGTAAGGGTTTCTCATTAGTTTTCTTATTATTGGTTTGTGTTTGCAAGCTATGGCAAATAGACTATGTCTATATTATTTCCTCTTTGAATAACCATATATTTCCACCTATCTATTAACAATAAGAAAATTGGAGGGAGTGCAGAAATGGAAGAAAAGAAAGTTGCGTGGTTAGAACTATTTTATGACGTTTGCGGTTGCAACTCATGTTTTACTTCATGTTGAAGATGGTCATATCCATATAAAGTATTTAGTGAAATTTGTCTTAATTTTCATTCCGATCTGGTGGGTTAGGGAGAGGCAAACCATCTTTGTTAACCGTTTCGTAAAAGATTTATTTTATTAACGAATCTTTTTGATCCTGCAAATGTTTTTGTCCTAATAATGACATCAAGCTTGTCAGCAGATTTTGACCCTTATTATCTTTCTTTTTTAATAGGTTATATTGGGTTAAGGGCTGTGACTGCGATCCAATATCTTATTGTCCAGCGGATAGAAGCAGGAGTTCGTAAGCAAGGAGCACTCTTTCTAGGAAGATATTTTTGGGTTGGAATCGTTATTTCATTATTATCCGTCTTTTTTGATTTTTGGATTCGGTATGCTGTGTTGTATTTTCGGAATTCTTATCGATATTATCCCACTGCTTGGAAGAAAGTGTTTAGAAAAGGTTCCGACTAATACAGCCCACTTGTTTTTCATCAATACAGGTTTGAACAACATCGTTTGAAAATTTATCATTTTTGCTTGTTTTTAGGGATTTTACCAGTCTTTTTTGTTATTAATTTGATTGTAGTAGTACCAAATATTATGATAATAGGACAATTAACCCTGTTTTTTATCATCTATGCTAAATTAACAACTACATAAATAAAAGCATCAATTAAACCAGTATCAATCTATAGTGCTGGTTTATTTGTATATATTGGTATTACTTCCATTTGATATTGAATCAGTTTATCCATAAGTTGATTGAAATAAAAAATGGGTATTGTGAATAATTTTTCCATGTTCTTATTTTAATAAAATTAAAGATCCAATATTTATAGACAATAAAAAACTTTGGACAAAGGAAAAAACACCCATAAAGTCGCATATACAATTATCGACAAATTGGCGATGCTTTTTTAAGGTTAGTGTCTAACCAGAAATAAAAAGAGGAGTGAAAAATAAAATGAGTAAAAAAACGATGGGTATTCACCACATTACTGCAATTGTTGGTCATCCTCAAGAGAATGTTGATTTCTATGCAGGTGTATTAGGTTTACGTTTAGTGAAAAAAACTGTCAATTTTGATGACCCAGGTACCTACCATCTTTATTTTGGCAATGAGGGTGGAAAACCAGGAACAATCATGACATTTTTCCCATGGGCAGGAGCTAGTCAAGGGAAAATTGGTGATGGTCAAGTAGGCGTTACATCGTATGTTGTTCCAAAAGGAGCTATGAAGTTCTGGGAAAAAAGACTGGAATCCTTCAATATTCCTTTTACCGTAAGGGAGCGCTTTAGCGAGGAATACTTGGAATTTGATGACCCACATGGGCTACACTTGGAAATTGTTGAAAGGGAAGAAGGGGAAGTAAATGCATGGACCTTTGGCGGGGTAACACCTGAGGTAGCTATTAAAGGCTTTGGCGGTGCTACTTTATTATCGACCCATCCTGACAAAACGGCTGTATTGTTAGAAAACATATTAGGACTAGAATTAATCGGCAAGGATGGCGACTTTGCACGTTACCGTTCTTCAGCAGAAATTGGCAATGTTATTGACTTAAAATTAACGACAATAGGACGCGGGACAATGGGTGCTGGAACCGTACACCACATTGCATGGCGGGCAAAGGATGATCAAGACCAATTGGAATGGCAAAAATATGTTGAAGAAAACGGATATGGGGTAACTCCTGTACGAGATCGAAATTATTTTAATGCGATTTACTTTAAAGAACACGGGGAAATTCTCTTTGAGATTGCAACAGATCCTCCAGGATTTGCTCACGATGAACCTGAAGCGACGATGGGAGAAAAATTAATGTTGCCAGAGCAGTATGAACAGTCTAGAGGGAAGATTAAACAAAGTTTATTACCATTTGAGGTAAGAGAATTAGAGTTGTGAGCTGGTTAGCTGGTACAAATTAAGCAAAGTTAGGTGAGATTTTTCCATAGAGAGACCTAATTAATTTCTTGATCAAATTAATGAAGAGAATGGGAATGGTGAGGTTGCAAAAAACAACAGGGATCCATCATATAACAGCAATGGTGAACGATGCCCAAAGAAGTATTGATTTTTATGCTGGCATACTGGGGTTAAGGCTTGTAAAAAAGACGATAAACTTTGATCGTCCAGAAGTCTATCATCTTTATTTTGGAAATGAAACTGGTCAACCTGGATCTGTTATAACTTTTTTTCCGTGGTCAAAGCAGTTAAAAGGTCGAATTGGAACAGGACAGGTTGGAGTAACCAGTTTTATAATCCCGAATCATTCGATTAAATTTTGGGAAAATCGTTTAGGGAAATTTAGAATCAGGTTTATTCAATCAATACGTTTTGGAGAAAAATATTTACAATTTCAAGATCCAGATGGTCTCGAAATTGAATTAGTGGAACGAAATGAAGGGCCAAAAAATACTTGGAGTTTTGGGGAAGTCGATTCAGAGGTTGCAATTAAAGGGTTTGGTGGAGCTATATTAATTTCAACTCAGCCTAATAAAACTGCAAATGTGCTTGAAAACGTGTTAGGGCTCGAATGTCTTGGGCAAGAAGCGAGCTTCCTTAGGTTTAAATCGGATGGTCAGTTTGGAAATACAATTGATATTAAGCTAACTCCTTCGGTTCGCGGGTTAAAAGGGGCTGGAACTGTTCACCATATCGCATGGAGGGCAAAGGATGACCAAGATCTATTGAGATGGAGAACACTTCTTCAAGATAAGGAGTATTATCCGACTGAGATTCGTGATCGAAACTACTTCAAAGCTGTGTATTTCCATGAACAAGGCGGTATCCTTTTTGAAATAGCGACAGATCCTCCAGGCTTTTCCGTTGATGAAGCTGTCGCTGAACTTGGAAGTAAACTGATGTTGCCATCCTGGCTGGAGCCAAACCGAGAAGAATTAGAAGAAGCCTTACCTAATGTGGAAGTTCGCGTTCTGGAGGGAGATCAATCATGAAACATATATTTAATAAGGGTAAAGATTCAACGAAACCAACGTTATTATTACTACATGGTACTGGCGGAAATGAATTAGATTTATTACCTATAGCGGGAAGAATTGATGACGAGGCTTCAGTGCTAAGTGTCCGCGGAAATGTATTGGAAAATGGAATGCCTCGATTCTTTCGGAGATTAGCTGAAGGTGTATTCGATGAGGAAGATCTGATTTTCCGTACAAAAGAATTATATGAGTTTCTTGATGATTCTGCTGCAAAGTATAATTTTGATCGAGAAAACATGGTTGCCATTGGATACTCAAATGGAGCTAATATAGCTGCTAGTTTATTATTTCACTATCAAAATGCATTAAAGGGAGCCAGTCTTCATCACCCGATGGTACCGAGAAAAGGAATTGTTCTTCCTGATTTGTCAGGAAAATCAGTATTTATTGCTGCTGGTAAAAATGATCCTATATGTGCGCCGATGGAATCTACTGAACTTCAATCCTTATTTGAAAAGGCTAATGCAAAAGTTGAAATTCATTGGGAAAATAGGGGGCATCAATTGACTGTTGATGAAGTTGAAGCTGCGGCTCACTGGTATCGTAGGGTCTTTTGAACTTTAGAAATACAAATTAATTTTTTTGTAAATAACTTAAAATTCGCAGAGTGAAATCGGATAAATAAGCCTTGATGTTTTAGGAAGGGCTGTGATTCCTAATTCCAACTTAATTGGAGATACCCCAATTGGGGTTGCTTAGAAATCTTTAATTCTATTTTTCAGTTTAGTTTTTTCAATATTTTTTAATAATTCACACACCTTGGTTTAAATAAATTGAATCTAATAATATTAGTTGATTTGATATTTTTTGAATAATTTTACAATTTCGATAGTAGGGAATATAATAATCCTATAAACATTTTGCAAAAAATATGTTAAATGTTTTGGAGTGAAGAGTTTTTTTAGAGAAGCAAGAATATAGGTTTAATTCATGGGAGGAAATTTATATGGCAAAATTTACTGTAGGTAATGAAAATCATGCTCCAATTGAACTTTATTATGAGGACCAGGGTTCAGGGAAACCTGTTGTCTTAATACATGGTTGGCCTTTAAGTGGACGATCTTGGGAATATCAGGTTCCAGCTCTTATTGAAGCGGGTTACAGAGTCATAACATATGATCGTCGAGGATTCGGAAAGTCATCCCAGCCATGGGAAGGATATGAATATGAAACATTTGCTTCCGATTTACATAAACTGTTAGAACATTTAGATCTTCAAAATGTCACACTTGTTGGTTTTTCTATGGGTGGAGGTGAGGTAGCTCGATACATTAGTACGTATGGAACAGATCGTATTGAAAAGGCTGTTTTTGCTGGAGCAGTTCCTCCTTTTTTATACAAATCAGAGGATAATCCTGAAGGAGCATTAGATGATGCAACAATTGAAGAATTCAAAAGTGGCGTGATAAATGACCGCCTTGCATTTCTTGACAAATTTACGAGGGGATTTTTCGCGGCGGGTAATCAAACAGATTTAGTTAGTGAGCCATTCCGTTTATATAATCGGGATATTGCAGCCAGTGCCTCACCTAAGGGTACGCTCGATTGTATAACGGCCTTTAGTAAGACAGATTTTAGAAAGGACTTGGAAAAGTTCAATATACCTACTCTTATTATTCACGGTGACTCTGATGCAACTGTACCTTTTGAGTTAAGTGGAAAACGTACATATGATTCCATTCCTGGTAGTAAGCTCGCTCTAATAAAGGGTGGACCGCATGGTTTAAACGCAACTCATCCAAAAGAATTTAATGAAGCGTTACTAACATTTTTAAAAGATTAATAAAGTAATGACGATCCTATTTTAGAGAAGGAGGAGCAGTCTTTCTTTTTATAAGGTTGTAGGAAAACTCTTAATATGAGGCAGAAGTAGAGTGTTGCTAATTTTTAGTATAAATGACTTGTAATTATTATTACGCTGATATCAGGGATTGATTGGATAATTCCACATTTTTCAATACCCTTTTTGTTAACTGCAATTGCATTTTTGGGGTTCTGCTAATAAAAAAGTTAGCTGTGATATATACAGAATTATAGCTATTAGCAGATCTAGGGCACCCCGAGATGTACTTGACCTTAATTGTTATAAATGTATTTCTAAAGGAAAAAGGCAGTCTAATACCTTCCTAGTTAATAGAAGAAACTCGTCAAAAAAGGAGCCTTTGCCCAAAGTGGTAAAGGCTTACTTCTATATTTATTTCCCATTTCCATCCTTGCATCGAAACCGTGCTTCAACTGAAAGAGTGAATGACTTTTTCTTCTTTCAGTCTCTCTATCAACTATTTATCAATTCTATCTCTACTTTGAATTATTCGATTTGTTTTAAAGTTATATTTTTGTGAATGTTTATTTAACTAACAGCTACTCCTATAAGAGTTAATAGAATCTTCGATATTCAAATGCATACATGTAGGAAATTTATACTTTGTATAAAACCCTACAGCCGTTCCCCATACTAATATAGTCCAGACATATCCTTTTCATAATTCATCATATTTTGAGGAATATCTTCTAAAGTTAATGTAAATGGAAGATGAATTTTGCCTTAATATAGTTACTGAGTTAATTAATTTATTCTCGTAACTATAACCAATGAAGGGGAAACAGTATTGGATTGTTTTATGGGTTCAGGATGAACAGGGCAGGCTACTATAAATCTAAATCGGAACTTTATTGGTTCAAATTAGAAAATGATTACTTTAACGAAGCTTCGAATGCTTTACATAAAGATACGACAAGTTACATGATGTGGTTGCTGTTTGAAACCTTCTGAAGCCATCGAATTACCACCTCTTGTGACAATTACGAAGACGGACTGCGGGAATGAAGCCAGTAAAACTTGTATTAACAGGGGTGGGATTTTCTGTGGCACTCTCAGGTCTGATGCTTGTCCTTATTTCATCTGCTGATTGACAAAAGGTGGATTTTATTGCAAATTGGCTGTTAGGGAACATATGGGGTGCAGACCTGCTATTCTTATCCCCTTTACACTGTACAAAGAGACTCGGCTGAATCTTTTTGGGTTGAGTGAATCTGTGCCAATATGCTTAGGTGTATCAGTTGAAAAAAAGGGCGATCCTGTTGCTGACATCGGTTTCGCTTGCAGCAGCAGCAGCAGCTGTCTTTGCCACAGGAGGCAGCGCCTTCGTCGGGCTCAGGGTCCGCACTTTGCAAAAGCTCTGGTCGGACCTCGAAATCAGCTCTTCCTGCCGGTAGCGATTCTGATTCGCGCCTGGCTGCTGCTTGTGGCAGATACCATCGGAAGAAACATACTTGAACCTAAAGACATACCTGCGGGAATTATGATCGCTTTAATAGGGGTTCCTTATTTTATGTATTTGTTAATGAAGAGTAGGAGAAAAAGCATAATTTTTGTAAAAGCTGAAGATGTCTTCAGCTTTTTTTGTTTGCCGTATCATCTTCAAATCTCTGGCGCAGCGCAAATTGGAACATAATATAAGCCCGAACTGCGAAATATAACGATACATGCACTTACACGAATCCTACTTAAGCATGATTGACTTGGTTTTTTGATTTGATATAGTTTTAGGATGCTAAAGTGAGAAGATAAGATCAGACTAAAAAAATAGCCTTCTGCGAAAGGGGGTGCCTCCTTTGAAAAGCATACAAAGCCGTTTATTGATCATGCTGCTGATTTTCATCGTTCTGCCCTATTTCCTGTCCGTTTTTTTCATCTACACTTACACAAAAAACAGTGTGGAGCAGTATGAACTTGAAAACAGCCGGGAGCAGCTTCAGAAGAATGCGGATGAACTGGAGCAGTATTTTGACGACATGATTGATTTTCCATATATTCTGTACCGCAACCCTGATCTGTTTCGGATTTTTAAAAACGGCTTCGAAGACTCCATTTATTTCAACCCTATGACCATGGAAAAGAGTCTCGAAACCTTTTATCTAATGAGAAACGAATTCCGGCAAATCCGTTTCTATATTGCTAAAAACAATGAGTCATTTACTGTCTATAATGCAATGATCAGCACACACAGGTATCAGCCGGATTTTCTGAACCGGGACCCGATCAAACAGCTGTATACATCTGACTCACAATATTTGATTGAGCCGCCCCACCCTCTTGAGAATTACAATAATGCAGCCATTGTTCCAAAATCGGACAAAACGATGGTGATGACTTTTCACCACAAAATTATTGACGTTCTTTCTAAAAAGTTTCTTGGGATGATTACAATCGACATTGATTTGGGCGAGTACGCCCGCATTTGCAATAACCTTGTCCAGGGAGACGCATCTTCAGTTTTGCTAATTGATTCAAAAGATCGCGTCATGTATGCAAATGATCGTGCCCTGATTGGAAAACCTCTTCCTGCCGAAGAAAAGCAACGTCTTGACGGGAATAGGAGCCGGCATGATGACGATATTCTCTTATCAAAAGAGTTATCAGGGTCACTGAACGGCTGGAAATTGATTAAGGTCATGTCGAGTCAGGCTTTATATGAAGATGTCAGGAAAACCGCCTATACCAATATCCTTGTCGGCATCGGCGTAGGAATACTGGGTTTGCTGATGATAGGCGTTATCTCAAATAGGATTACCCGTCCCATTACGAGGCTGAGCAGTAAAGTCCGCTCCATTGAAGGCGGAAATATGAATGTCCCTTTTGATGATACCAGAAGCGATGAAATTGGCCATTTGGAGTCCCACATGAAGGACATGATGAACCGGATCAATTCCCACATTGACCGTG
This sequence comes from Peribacillus sp. AS_2, assembly GCF_026891895.1. NCBI lineage: Bacteria > Bacillati > Bacillota > Bacilli > Caryophanales > Bacillaceae > Peribacillus > Peribacillus sp. AS_2. The sequence goes on along the minus strand of NZ_JAPTGA010000002.1, from coordinate 41,079 downwards.
AATATAAGCTTGAAATTGAAAACAGGAAGAACCAGTTCAGGGCGTTAAAATCACAGGTTAATCCTCATTTTTTGTTTAACGCTTTACAATCCATAGGCGCTGTTGCCCTCAGGTCGAATGCACCAAAGGTCTATCAATTGCTGACTTCTCTGTCCAAAATGATGCGCTACTCAATGCAGGCAGATCAATGGGTACGGGTTCGGGATGAAGTTGAGTATACAAAAGCGTACCTCTCCCTTCAAACAGAGCGTTTTGGTGAAAATGTAAGTTATTCGGTCAATATCGATGAGTCCATTTTGGACATGACTATTCCAAGTATGATTCTGCAGCCCCTGGCAGAGAATTTCTTTAAACACACGTATGAGGAAGGGTACAGCAACGCTCATTTGTCCATTAACGGGGAAAAACAAGGAAACGATCTGTGCTTTACTGTTGAGAATGATGGTCCGGGTCTGAGGGAAGAAGAGCTTCAGACACTACGGGAACATATCTATACACCCCCTTACGAAGGGACTTATTCGCATGAACATATAGGCCTGAAGAATATTCGTGACAGGCTGCTTCTAGGGTATGGACCAAGTGCAGAAATGAAAGTTGATTCGAATGACGGGCTGGGGTTTTCCGTCAGCATGAGGATCCCGATAAAGAGCCCCTTGGGAATGATAAAGACTTACTTCAGGAAAGGAGATGAACACGGTGAAAGCACTGATTGTCGATGATGAATTCAATGTGCGGGACGTCATACGCCATTTAGGCCAGTGGGAAACTCATGGCATCACCAAGCTATTGGAAGCCAAAAATGGCCATGAGGCAAAATCATTGATTGAAAAAGAACGCCCGGAGATTATCTTTACAGACGTGAAAATGCCCGGTATGGGCGGAATCGAACTGATTGAGTGGCTGGATTCCATTTCCTATCCTGGGAAAGTTATTTTCATTACTGGTTATAACGATTATTCCTATATGCGCAAAGCCATTCAGCACAGCAGCTTTGATTACCTGCTGAAGCCGATTGAGTATGAGGCGTTCAATCATACACTGGAAAAATCGGTACAAGCCTGGAAGGATGACTTTGAACATGCTGAAGTGCTGGAAGATGTGAAAAAACTGCGGAGAAACCAGTTAGCCACTGCGATATGTCTGGGGGACCGTTCGGATTCAAGCAGCCTGGCCGAGTTTCTTCCTGAATCGGAGGGCTATATGCTGACGCTGCTCTCCTTTTACCAGATGCACAATCCGGATCTCTATATCCAAAAGCTTTCAGATGAGCTTACGGACCGTAAATTAGGAAATGCGTTTTCCCTGCAGACGGATCTTAACCTCTGCCTTGTTATCACCATTCGCGATCAATGGCTCTCCGTTGAGGAATGGATCAGCCAGGAGTTCGATATCCCGGTAAGGCTTGTAACTGAAGAGCAGGTCGAAACTTTATCGGATATCAGGACCTCGTTTCAGGCTCTGCAGAAAAAGCTCGAGGAACAAAATTTCCGATCCATCCACCGTCTGGATGAAATAGATGCCGCTCGCCGCATGGAAGACATGGTTTCCTATGTTGACATGTATTATATGGAGGATTTGAGTCTGGAAAAGCTGTCGAATGTTTTCTTTTTAAGCCGCGAGCATATCTCAAGAAAGTATAAGCAAGAAACCGGAATGACCCTGTCGAAATACATCACGGAGCTTAGAATCAGCCAAGCAAAGTCGTGGCTGAAACAAAAAGACAAAAGCATTTATTCCATTTCTACCATGCTTGGCTATCAAGATGAAATCTACTTTTCAAAGCTATTTAAAAAGGTCGTCGGCATGACGCCTTTTGAGTTCAGGAACAGGAACGATCAACATGAATCTAAAGGGGTGACATGATGAAAAACAGGTTTTTATCCCTTTTGTTAATCGGAGCCGTCAGCCTGCCTCTTTCTGCATGTCAGGATGAAGCCCCACCAGAAAAAACAAAAAAGACAGAGCGGAAAATCACGCTGGATTTAAGGAATCCGAAAGTGGAAATATCCACTCAATTTGAAGAAATGACGCGTGCTTATGAACGGGAAAATCCTCACGTCAATATCAGGGTACATACTGTTGGAGGGGCAATGGATGACCTCGCCGACCTAAAAGCCGAAATGGCGACCGGCACTGGTCCGGATATCTTTACAAACAGCGGCTATGAAAATGCAAAGCTGTGGCGGAACTATCTGGAGGATCTTTCAGGGGAGCCCTGGATTAATCAAGCATACAAAGAATCCCTGACGCCAGTCACATTGGACGGGAAAATTTACGGAATGCCGGTTAACCTTGAAGGGTATGGCTTTATCTATAATAAGGATCTATTTAAACAAGCCGGCATTACTGACCAGCCGGCCACTCTTTCTGAATTGACAGCAGCTGCCGAAAAGCTGCAGAATGCAGGCATTACTCCCTTTGCAACAGGCTATTATGAAGACTGGAAATTGGGAGACCATCTAATGAATGTTGCTTTTGCCCAGCAAAAGGATACTGATGCTTTTATAAGAAATTTAAATAACGGAACGGAAAAAATCAGTACCAATCAAACATTTAAGGATCTCCTTGCCCTGCTGGATCTCACCATAAAGTACGGAAACGATAATCCACTGTCTACGGACTATACAATGGAAGTGAATTTGTTTACCTCCGGAAAAGCAGCCATCATTCAGCAAGGCAACTGGATTCAGCCGATGATCGATCAAGCTTCTCCTGACATGAACATCGGTTTTATGCCGATTCCGATTAATGACCGACCTTTAAAGGAAGCCCTTGTCGTCAGCGTTCCAAATTATTGGGCCGTAAATAAACAGTCCATTCCTGAAAAGAAAAAAGAAGCCAAGAAATTTTTAAATTGGATGGTGTTGTCAGAACAAGGAAAACGGTTCATGACGGAAGAATTCAAATTCATTCCTGCGTTTAAGAACATTAAAACTGATGATATAGGGCCGCTCGCAGAAGAAACACTTCGAAATTACAAAGAGGGGAACACCGTCCCATCTAACTGGTTTCACTTCCCTGTTGAAGTTAGGGAAGAATTCGGAGCCGCGACTCAGCTCTATGTCGGGAATCAGCTTAACCGCAATCAGCTGCTCAATGAATATCAGAAGTCCTGGGAGAGGTTTTCGAAGGAATAGCCTCTTGCCGGGGCTTTTTTTGCCTATTACAACTGCGATATCAATATACGACTAAATTCCAATCAATATGTGGCATACCTCTCTTTTCAGGAATCGCCTATAATTCTATTGTACTAGCAAACACATACGAGGAGGAAGATTTATGAACTTTAGCAGGCTTGCCAAACAGGCAACAGCAGGAATACTCAGTACTGGCATTCTATTAAGCGGTACTGTCACCCAATCATTTGCAGCTCCAAAGGATCCGGCGGATTACAAAGAAACGTACGATACTTCACAAATCACTCGATCAGCTATGAAAGATATGATTAATCAGCACGGTGATACTAGATATGCCGTTCCTAGGTTTGACGAATCCACAATTAAAAACATCCCTTCTGCCAAAAAAGTAACGGAATCAGGCGAAACCATTGATTTAGATGTGTGGGATACATGGCCATTGCAAAACGCTGATGGAACTGTTGCAGAGTACAAAGGATATCATATCGTTTTTGGATTAGCAGGCGATCCTAAAAACGCGAGTGATACGTTCATCTACATATTCTACAAAAAAGTGGGCGACAACTCCCTTGATGCTTGGAAGAATGCTGGAAGAGTTTTTGATGACAATGATAAAAACGTTCCAAATGATCCTTACCTAAAAGAGCAAGCCGAAGAGTGGTCAGGTTCTGCAACCTTCACTGAGGACGGGGAAGTTCGCTTATTCTATACAAACCGTGAACCGTATAAACCTGAGTCAGGGAATTATGGGAAACAAACCTTGACAACCGCTCAAGTAAACCTTTCAGAGCCAGATTCTGAAACATTAAAAGTGGATGGTGTTGAGGATTACAAATCCATCTATGAAGGCAAAGACAGCAAGTACTACCAAACTGTAGATAAATTTGTAGAGGACGGAAATTCCTCTGATAATCATACCTTCAGAGACCCTCACTATGTAGAAGACAACGGCCGCAAATACCTTGTGTTTGAAGCAAATACGGGTACAGAATATGGCTACCAAGGCGAAGAATCGCTATACAATATAGCTTATTATGGCAACAGCAATAAATTCTTCCAGGGTGAGAAAAACAAACTTTTGCAAAGCCCTAAAAAAGAGTTAGCTGAACTTGCAAACGGTGCAATTGGAATTATTGAAGTAAACGACGATTATACATTGAAAAAAGAAATGAAGCCATTGATTGTTTCTAATACGGTCACAGATGAAATCGAACGTCCAAACATCTTTAAAAAGGACGGCAAGTGGTATTTATTCACAAGTTCAAGAGGATCAAAAATGACCATTGATGGAATCGATAATCAAGATATTTACATGTTAGGCTACACGTCAAATTCCTTAACTGGCCCATATAAGCCATTAAATAAAACGGGCATCGTCCTGCATCAGGATCTAGATCCATATGACATCACTTGGAACTATGCACACTATGCGATCCCGCAGGCTGGCAGTGATAATGTTGTAGTGACAAGCTACATGACAAACAGAGGTTATTTTGAAGACAATAAATCTACCTTTGCCCCAAGCTTCCAGCTTAACATTAAAGGGAAACAAACATCGGTAGTAAAAGACAGTATTCTTGAACAAGGCCAGATTACGGTTAAGTAGTTGCCCAATGAAAAGAAAAAGAAAATGTCAGGAAAACTTGGCATTTTCTTTTTTCTATTTTAAAAGAGAAAAGTGGTGAGTTTAAGTGAACAAAAAGAAATATAAGATGGTTGGATTATTCGTTCTTGGATTATGGATGGTTATTTGCACAGGAATTTTGATTCATTCATTTTATAAAACAAAAGAAGCTAATCCGCCAAATAAGGTAGAAAGGCACTCATACCGGGCTGCCTATCATTTTACTTCTCCTGATCATTGGAAAAACGATCCACAGAAGCCCCTTTACTATGAAGGAAATTATCATTATTTTTACCTTTATAATGGAGATTACCCGGATGGCAATGGTACAGAATGGCGACATGCCACCTCTAAAGATTTGATTCACTGGAAGGATGAAGGAATTGCCATTCCAAAATATACGAATCAAAATGGGGATCCATGGACTGGGTCAGTCGTGTTTGACAAGGAAAATACAGCTGGGTTTGGAAAAGGGGCTTTTGTGGCGATCGTGACACAACCATCTAAGGATGGCCAGAAACAAGAACAATTTCTATGGTACAGTACGGACAAAGGAAATACGTTTACCTCTTACAGTGACGAGCCTATTATGAAAAATCCAGGAACGAAGGATTTTAGAGATCCAAAAATCATCTGGGATAACACGAATCAAAAATGGGTCATGACCATGGCCGAAGGATCGAAAATAGGTTTTTATGAGTCTTATAACCTGAAAGATTGGCACTATACGAGCAGTTTTTCCACTAAGAACATTGGAGTATTAGAATGCCCTGACCTTTACCAGATCCGCGCTGATGACGGGACAGTAAAGTGGGTGCTGGGTGTCAGTGCAAACGGAAAAGCAGCAGGGAAACCCAACACCTATGCATACTGGACAGGAACGTTTAATGGAACGGAATTTCTTCCAGATAACAATGAACCGCAATGGCTAGACTACGGTTTCGATTGGTATGGCGGAGTAACGTTTGAAGATGGCAAGGGAAGTGACAAATTAGACAAACGCTATGCCCTCGCTTGGATGAATAACTGGGCCTACGCCAACAATACGCCGACATTAAAAGAAGGGTTTAACGGAATGGATTCGATCGTCCGTCAAATTGAACTAAAGCGTGAAGGCGAGAATAAGTATTATCTTTCTTCACAGCCTTCAGAAGCATTAAAAGAATTGACAAGCTCAACGAAATCTATTAATAAAATCGAAGTGGATGGCTCGGAAACACTTGATTTTAAAGGAGATGCCTATCAAATAGAGGCGGATCTCTCATGGTCGGATTTTAAGAATGCAGGATTTAGGCTCAGGGAGTCAGATGATCAAAAACGCCACGTTGACGTAGGCATCTCTGCAGAAGGAAATTACTCTTATGTCAATCGGGTATTCACAGATCAACCTGACGAAACGAATCAGTTGGTTGAAAGTACTGCACCATTTGATGTCAGTAAGAAGAAGGTTCATTTTAAGATTCTCGTCGATAAAACGAGTATTGAAGTTTTTGTGGATGATGGAAAGGTTTCTTATTCAAACTTAATATTCCCTCATGCCGAAGATAAGGGAATTACTCTCTTCTCCGAGGGCGGCAAAGCGATCTTTAAGAATATGAAGGTTACACATTTTGATCCGATTAATTGAATCTCATCTTGGCAGATACCTTTCATATGAGTACACATACATTCTTTTATAAGAAATGACTCTTCAAATATGAAAATTTACTAAAAGGGGCCCCACCAACATTTCGCAATAAAACATACGTTAAGCAATATCGACATAGAAAAAGCTCGATTTCTATAAGCCTATGTACTAAAACTTATCTTCGTCATATTAACTGATCATAAATAAATGTATGAGTTATTGAACATAAACAGATGAGGAAAATCCTCATAAATCCTTCAGCTAAAATGTGTTAAGAAACTTAGGTTTTCTGAACAGAACCTTAGTTCTTAACACCTTACGGAAAAGATACAATTTTAGGTTTAATTTCTCCCAGAAGCACTTGGGATTAATGGATAATCATATACCATATATATTCTTTAATTCTCACATAAGACAGTCGAGGAAATTTATAAAAACCGTGAAAAGTTTCCCTAGGAGTTACAGTGGGCAGCCTCGAACGACTTAACTAAAGTGGGACTCATTATCGTAACGTCCACCAATAAAGACGTTTGGGAAAAATGGATATCATGAGTCGCTTGGAAAGCCAAGGATTACGCAGGTGAGGGAGGGTGATATAGCTCGTCGATGCAGAGAAAAAATCGCGAATCAAGCGAGCCAAAGTGAACATGAATATGGCAGCAAGAAAGGAAGAATAACAGGGGGGAATTTAAGGGGCACTTACCCCAGTATGTAGACAAAGTGGGGTCGGAAATCAACACCCCAATTGTATAGGCAAAAAACTTGGTCCAATCATATAGACAAGGGAGCTACGGTTTGTAGACTACTATTATCTAAAAGTTAAACCAAAGTTGATTGGAGAGAAAGGTGCGAGACTCCTGCGGGAAAAACGCGTCCAGGGGAGACCCCGCAGGCGCCGAGGAGGCTTCCCGGACCGCCCGCGGAAAGCGAGTGCCTGGAGCGGAAATCACCATCTAAATCGTACAACCATAAAAAAACTGTAGGCAAACTCAATTTTAATCAAGTTTGCCTATAGTCTCAGGTAAGAGACGATTATACTCTTACTTTTTTTTGAATAGTTTTGACAGTTTATCTGGCCTTTTATACTACTTAACAAATATGTTCGTCATACTCGGTTTTCAAGTAATTCATCATCCTTTGTTTCTGGTGTGAATAATGAAAGCAATTAAAGTAGTAGGAAAAGTCGTCAAAAAAGAGAGGGTTTTTATCATCGAAGCCATAAGAATTTAAAAAATCCGAGATTACTTTTTCTTGTTCCACTACATCGAACAATCCGGATATATAAAAATGATAACTGAATTTATCATATAAAAAAAGGTATCCTGTATCATCAAAAATATTTTTCACTGTATGACCATCCAATTCTAACTCACTCCTTCCTTACCAATATACCTTTTTATCCATGTAATTATTCAGTGCTCATCTTTCAGGGAATATTATTATATTTATTGTAGCGTGTTTTTTATGCCTTCAATACATTAAAGGTATGAAATAAATGCAGGCAGAAGGAATAGCGAACGAAAAAAGCACATCCAATAAGGATGTGCTTTCATAAAAGTATTATTTGTACATTTCAGCGACTTGTTTTTGCAATTCGCCATTTTCAAGGTACTCATCATAACTCATTTGCTTATCGACTGTACCTTTTGGAGTAAGTTCAATGATCCGGTTCGCAATAGTTTGGATGAACTGATGATCATGAGAAGAGAAGATCATAGATCCTTTAAAGCTGATTAAACCGTTGTTTAATGCTGTAATCGACTCTAAGTCCAGATGGTTGGTAGGTTCATCAAGCATCAGGACGTTCGAACCGCTTAACATCATTTTGGAAAGCATACAGCGGACTTTCTCGCCCCCTGAAAGTACACTTGCCTTTTTCGTGACTTCATCGCCAGAGAATAACATCCTGCCCAAGAAACCGCGCAGGAAGCTTTCGCTCTGGTCATTAGGAGAATATTGACGGAGCCAATCGACAAGATTTAAATCGACACCTTCAAAGAATTCAGCATTATCCTTAGGGAAGTATGCCTGAGAGGTCGTAACGCCCCATTTGAATGAGCCGCCATCCGGTTCGATTTCACCTGCCAAGATTTTGAACATTGTTGTTTTAGCAATCTCATCTTTACCGACAAATGCAATTTTATCGCCTTTATTCATCGTGAAGCTGACATTATCCAATATTTTTACGCCATCGATCGTTTTCGAGATTCCATCTACACGAAGCAGGTCGTTCCCGATTTCACGTTCAGGAGTAAAGCCGACATATGGATAGCGGCGTGAAGAAGGCTCGATGTCATCCAAGCTGATTTTATCCAATAATTTCTTACGGGATGTCGCCTGGCTCGATTTGGATGCATTGGCACTGAAACGCGCGATGAAATTTTGAAGCTCTTTTATTTTTTCTTCTTTTTTCTTATTGGCATCTTGAGTCAGTTTAAGGGCAAGCTGGCTAGATTCATACCAGAAGTCATAGTTACCGATATAAACTTTGATTTTACCGAAATCAAGATCCGCGATATGTGTACAAACCTTGTTAAGGAAGTAACGGTCATGGGAAACTACGATAACAGTGTTTTCAAAGTTGATTAGGAATTCTTCCAGCCATTTGATCGCTTTTAAGTCCAAGTGGTTGGTAGGCTCATCCAGTAATAGAACATCCGGTTTACCGAATAGTGCCTGGGCAAGCAATACCTTAACTTTGTCGCCACCATTCAATTCAGCCATTTTCTTCGTATGCAGGTCTTCTGTAATCCCAAGGCCTTTTAAGAGGATTGAAGCTTCGGGTTCAGCTTCCCATCCGTTTAATTCGGCAAATTCCCCTTCAAGCTCGGCCGCTTTCATTCCGTCTTCGTCGGTGAAGTTTTCCTTCATATAGATGGCATCTTTTTCTTGCATGACTTCATATAATCTTTCATGTCCCATAATGACGACTTTAAGGACTTCTTCCTCTTCATAAGCGAAGTGATCCTGCTTTAGAACGGCAAGGCGTTCGCCTGGCCCCATATGGACATCACCGGATTGTGCTTCAATTTCACCTGAAAGGATTTTTAAGAAAGTGGATTTACCGGCACCATTCGCACCAATCAGGCCATAGCAGTTACCAGGAGTGAATTTTATATTAACATCTTCAAACAGTTTACGATCGCCATAACGTAAACCAACATTATTTACTGTAATCATTTATTTACATTCCTCCAAAATACTTTTGTTTCAACGTGTTCAACACTTTGTTTCATTAGTTTTACGCTGATTCCTACAAACAGCAGTTTACGATCTTGTATGTTTTAAACTGTGCATCATTTAAATTGTATCTTATTTCTTAGGAAAATTAAAGGCAGATTAGTAAAAACAAACGTTTATAAGCAAAAATAACACAAGGATTTAATTTTGTTTATAAATTGCAACCTATAAATGTAAGTACTATTTTTTTATTGAATATGATTATGGGTATAAAGTCTCATTACACAACAACTTTATAATTGGTAATATAGGTAACTGTAACTAATACAATGGGAGGGACATATATGAGTGATTCAGTAGGTTTTTGGAAACGTCTTTTTGCAGGTGTTTTGGACGGCATAATAGTATCAGCACCATTAGCGATAATTTTCGGGGTGATTACCGGTGATTGGGAAAATGAAAATTTTTCAACTCTTTTTAACTTTCTTTACATGGTGTTTGTCCCGATACTATGGTATGGCTATACAGTTGGTAAAAGGATTATGGGAATACGCATAGTAAGGATGGACGGCAAAAAATTAGGCATAGGCACTATGCTATTGAGGTATTTAGTTGCTGCTTTGGTATATGCCATTACATTAGGGATAGGGTTTATTGTCAGTGCATTCATGGTTGGCATAAGGAAAGACCATAGATCGATACATGATTTCATAGCAGGTACATACGTGACATCAAATGAACCATGAATAACGGATAAGCAGTTTAATAGCTGCTTTTTTTTTTGCGAAAATACAGATTCAAACCGATATGATTTTTTAAATATGTAGGAAATTTAGCCGAATACTTTATTGTACGGTATTTAGGTATAAATATTACATTGGAAACCACGATAGAATATCTATAGCAGTAATACAGTGGCAGTTAGGAAGCTAAAGAGCACTTAACCTTAATGGTCAAGTGCTTACGATCTTGATTTATTTCATTTTGAAGACGTCCTTGATATGCTCGTGTTTCTTTGCGTACAATTTTCTTTTCAAATTTGCGCTTATTCGCATTGGCTTTCCCATGTGTGGAACCGACGAATACGTGTTCAGCACTTATTAACTTTCTATCAGCGGCTGTTATTCGATAGAAAATCTGTTCTATCCAAGTTTTTAAACCTAGTTGATTGGAGCGAGTGCCTGGAGTGGAAATAACGATTAGATTTACTAACCCTCAAAAACGTTCGAGTTGATTTCAGAAATCCGCTCCCTTTCCGCCGACTGCCTGCCAAGCCTCCTCGACGCAAGCGTCTGTGGGGTCTCGGCTAGCCAGTTATTCGGCAGGAGTGTCGCAAATTTCTTCCATCCAATAAGGAGTACAGGAGAAAAATTCAAAGGATAAAATAAACTTGGTTCGGAATAGACCAGCCTGCAGTTTTTATTTTAAAAAACGTTCCAGGTGATTGGAACGTAAGGTACGAGACTCCTGCGGGAAAAGCGTGGCTAAGGGAAACCCCGCAGGCCATGCCGAGGGCGGACCGCCCGGGGAAAGCGAGTGCCCTACGTTCCAATCAACGATTAGATTTACTAACCCTCAAAAACGTTCGAGTTGATTTCAGAAATCCGCTCCCTTTCCGCCGACTGCCTGCCAAGCCTCCTCGACGCAAGCGTCTGTGGTCTCGGCTAGCCAGTTATTCGGCAGGAGTGTCGCAAATTTCTTCCATCCAATAAGGAGTACAGGAGAAAAATTCAAAGGATAAAATAATCTTGATTCGGAATAGACCAGCCTGCAGTTTTTATTTTAAAAAACGTTCCAATCAACGTCCGAGCTTGTACAAGAAAAAAATGTAGACAAACTCAATTTTCATTGAGTTTGTCTACATTCTGAGCACTTAACCTTAATGGTCAAGTGCTTTTGTTATTCAAAACCTCTTTATTTTGATTGATGATGATTTTATTTCTTAAAATCATTTCTTTATTATTAAGTCCAACATTAAGTTCTTTTGTATCATTCACTTTTTCCAGCAGTGAAATTACGGATATTTCCAGTAACTCAGAAATAGGCATTTGTGTTTTGGATGATAAGATTTCAAGTTCATGGATTAATTTAGGGGATAGCATTGGTTGTTTTTGATTTATTTCCATGACAGGACCCGCTTTCTTAAAAAAGTTATGTAATTGTCATTTAAGTATATAATGTCAGTTTCCGATAAAACATTAAAGTTGCGTTATTTATGTTAAGAGTTGATGACAATTACAGAAGAAAGGCAGATCCATGAAGGTCTCAGCATAAGTCAACATACCAAAGCTAAATCCAATCTGGAATATATCGTGTATTCTTCGAATTATATGAAATATCAGGGAAGGTACATTACAACTATATAATTCTATGTCTCCAGATTTGTCAACCATTGGCTTTTCTGATAGTATAAATGTCCATTTCGTCTTAGCATCGGCATTTTAATAAGTTTGATCAATATACAAGGAAGGGGAGTGAATTCATTGGGTAATCACCCTGATTTTGAACAGGAACGCCAGCGGCTGGATTTTACAAAACGTTATATCGATGTAGTCATCAAAACATCTGAAACAAGCAAAGATCAATTTCAGCGGAATATGCAAGAAGCCTTTGGCGATGCCGATTGGTCTGAATCAGCGTTATATTCACAGCTGCTTACCACGGCCAACTTTTTTGAGATGTCCAAAACCGAACTTGAAAGTTTACGCAAAGCAAGTAAAAAACCTTACTTTGCAAGAGTGGATTTTGAAAGGAATGATGGGGAGAGAGGCGAAGTCCTTTATTTCGGAAAAGCATCTCTTTATCAGAGGGAAAGCCAGGAACAGATCATCGTCGATTGGCGTTCACCGATTGCAAATCTGTATTATGAGGGACGGATTGGTGAAATAGAATATGAAGCGGAAGGGGAGACATTCAGCGGGAACATCACTTTAAAAAGACAGCTAATGATAGAAGAAGGTGTCTTGGAGGAGATAAGGGACATTGATTTGACAACAACGGATGAATTGTTGCAGGAATCCCTTTCCAAGAGTTCCAGCAATCGATTGACGGATATCATCACCACGATCCAGGAAGAACAGAATAAAATCATTCGGGCAGATTTGAATAAACCTATCATTGTCCAGGGCGCAGCGGGCAGCGGTAAAACCACAATCGCTTTACATAGGATCTCTTATTTCATTTACCACTATAAGGACTTGTTCGATCCGCGACAATTAATGATTCTTGCTCCGAGCCGGGTATTCATTGATTACATATCTGAAGCTTTACCTGAATTGGGTGTCGAAAAGGTAAAACAATTCACGTTTTCCGAATATGTTCAGGCAGCGATAGGAAAGCAAGTGAAGCTTATAGCGGATGATAAATTAACGCGATTGCTGGAAAAAGATGATGAAGAAATTAATTCAGCTGTCTGGATATCAGGTCTGAAAGGATCCCCTGCCTTTAAATATATATTGGACGAATATATAAAGGATATTTTCAGTGGGTTTCATCCGGATGCTGATTTTTATTGTGATAAATATCGCCTCTATTCCGCTAAGAAGTTCATTAGATTATTGGAAGAGGATTATTGGTATTTACCGTTATACAGCAGGCTGGACAAACTGAAGGCCATTTTACAAAATGAAGTGAAATTAAAAAAGAAAACAATGCTTGAACGTGTTGTTGATCTTTATGATGCCAAAATCGAGAAGGCGCTCTATAAGAATATCGATCCAGTCATACGCAAGGAATTTGTTACAAAATGCCTCGATAAAAAAGAGGAAAGGATAGGACAGATCCAAAAGGCGATCCGTTCTTCTGTAAAAGCGTATTTTAAGCAATTCAAAAGTAAAGATCTCCTGGAGTACTATCAGGAATTATACCAAGATCCAGAGCGCCTCGCTTCATACAGCAACGGTAAGCTTACTGTTGAAGATGCCAGGGTTTTATGTGAGTACAATCATAAATTATTTTCTGCTAATAGTTATGAGATAGAGGACTTAGGAGCACTATTATATCTTCAGGAGCGGCTTTTCGGTGTCGATAAAGAAAACAAAGCAAAAAATGTTGTCATTGATGAGGTACAGGATTATAGCTTCATGCAGTTACAGGCCCTAAAGACGGCAGTGGATACCGATATGTTCACACTTGTAGGCGACCTTGCACAAGGCATCCATTCATACCGCGGACTTCAAACATGGGAAGAGGTTCACAGTCGTATTTTCCCTCGGGCGACGTATACTGAATTACAAAAAAGCTACAGAACAACTGTTGAAATTATGAAACAAGCTAATGAAATACTTCAGTTGTTAACATACGATTTCCCGGAAGTTGAACCCGTGGTCCGGCATGGCAAGGATCCAGAATTCATTTACATTGAAAAGGAAGGTTGGGAAGAAGAACTGATCGAGCTGATCGCAACCCTTAAAGGAGAAGGTTTTAAAACGTTTGCCGTTATTGCCAAAACGATGAAAGATTGCAAGCTGGCAAATGAGAAACTAAGTGAATTCCATCAAGGCTTTCATTTAATAGATGAAGCGGGAAACATCCCTAAAGATAAAACATTGATTGTTCCTTCCTATCAAGCCAAAGGTCTCGAATTCGATGTCGTATTTGCAATATCCCTCGAAGAAGCGTATTGCCACGAAAACGAACTTGATATCAAATTGCTGTACGTAACAATGACAAGGCCATTGCACAGGCTATATTTTTTAGGTAAAGAGAAGAATGCTTTCCTTATTGAGACATGAAAGGGGGAGGGTGGAATGCCACCACCTCCTCGTGAAATGCTCATAGATGCAAAAGGATATCCTGAATATCTTCCCATCCGAAACCGACTTCGATAAGCTCGACGCCTGCCATTTTAACGGTTTTTTCAGCTATCACTTGACCTCCAAGTGCTTTGTAAAAACCGCATGATGGGTTATCCTTTAATGCCCAGATTATTAAATTCTTATGTTCCATTTTCATAAGCTCATGTATGACCGCTTTTATCATTTTTCGTCCAAGTCCCTGTTGTTGATATTCTTTTAAAAAATAAATGGCATATACTTCACCTTGAAAATGCGGATCATTCGTTTGTTCTGGTCCACCGGCAGCGAAACCGATGATTTCCCCATTGGCGTTTTCCGCAACAAAGGTAGCATTATGCAGCATTTTTAAATTCCTTAGCCAGTTTTTCTTTTTGGCTTCCAGATTCATGGAAGACAAGTATTGATCCGGAAGGATTCCTTTATAAGTTGTTTTCCAGCTGTTTATATGTACAATTGCTATTCCATCTACATCTTCTTCTATGGCTTTCCTTATCTTCATAAAAAACACCTTCAGATTTTCATATTTCCCCTAGAATATCATGGAAAAAGTGAATAAGCATTTTATTTATGTTTATAACTGCTTTTGAAAGGATAAGAAATAAAAGAGTGATCAACCAGATGAAGGGAAGGATGAGAAAGATGAAATTGAAAGTTGGTTTTTATTTTCCGGGCGGCAAAGAACTAGAGCATGAGGTTGAAGGTGATGATTCAACTCAAATGATTTCAAATATTCAAAAGCACCGTTATTATAATTTAGTTAAAGGCGATTGCCATTATGTCGTAGATACGGAAAAAGCAGCATATTTTTCTGTAACAGAAATATTGGATTGAGAATGAACCGCATTGGACTTTTATTCCATTGCGGTTTATTCTTTTTGTTGTAAGGAAACCGGAAAAGGAGTATCGTCAATGAAAATCAATTTTACCAAGAAACAGTATGAAACATTATTCAAAATGGTTCAGTACGGATATTGGGTTGCTTCCGATACTGAAGATAATAAAGAATTCAGTGAAATGGAACAGTATATCAATTCCTTTGCGAAAGATTTCGGCATGGAAGGAGTACAGTTTATAAAGGATTACGAAATGTATGATCTGAGCAGGGAATTGGAGGATCAACTTCATACAGTCATAAATGAGTATGAAGATGGAGTGTTCAGGGATAAGCTTGCCTACCATTTGGCTAGGAAAGAGTTCGCCTTGGAGTCGGAAAACCATGAATACAATCAGGAGGAAGCGTTTAAACGTATCATGGAGCTCGAGGAAAAATATCATCTTCATATTGAAGAACACGGGTTAGGGAAATTGAAAATAGAAGAATAAAAAGAGAGAGGACGTAATCTGTCCTCTCTTTTCTGATTTTGAGAAGTAATGATTTCCATGATCATCACGTATGCCATCCATTACGGATCGGTTTTATGCACGAGGATTTTGACCTAATTTTTCAACTGAGTATTGATAAAATGCAATTAAGTCATTTTGTGATGCAAAGCCTGCTTGTGCAGTACGTCCGTTCCCTCCGCCTTTTCCATTATAGGAGCCCAGTTCCGCTTTGAAATATTGTCCGCAATTAAAGGGATTGTCCCCGCTGTGCGAGAGGATGACCTTTTGCTCCTTACGTGATGCTAATAATACAGTAACCTTTTCTTTTTTTACAATCGTACCTGCAAGGTAAAGCAGTTCTTTCATTGAGCTATCTTCGAAAATATGAGAAATGAATCCCCCTCCATTTTCTGCAAGCAGGGAGTCAGCAAGAAAATTTGCATTTTCAAGTTTTAAGTTTTCATTTGCCGATAGCAGCTGCTTATAGTCATTTTCAAGTTTCTCCACCCTATTCAGGATCTCTGTACGTCCGGTATTGAATTTAGTCGATAATGCAGAAAGAATTCCTAGACTTTCGGAATAATCATTCAATGCCCTGAAGCCGCACTTAAAGTAGAGACGGGTAAGCTCTTTCTGCTTCTCCGCTTTGAAAATTTTTATTAACCCAATCTCACCGGTACGCTCTACATGAGTTCCACCGCAAGGGTTATATTCAATTCCTACTATCTCAACAATACGGATATTTTCTGACACTTTAGGCATTTTGACGACAGGAAGTGTCTGTAGTTTCTCGTTTGTCACATAATAGATAAGTAATTCGCGATTCTCGATGATATATTGATTAACTAGCTTTTCAGCAGCAGCCGTATGTACCTCAGTCCATTGAAATCCTGCCATTATATCGATCGTTAAATATTCCTTACCAAGGTGAAAGCTAACCGTATTAGAGTCAAACAGTTCCCTGCAGACAGCAGAGAGTAGATGCTGGCCGCTATGCTGTTGCATATGATCGAAGCGGCGGGGCCAATCAAGTTCACAGTGGACGATCTCTGAATCTGGCCGTCTCTCCATCTTATGAAGAATCTTTCCATCATTGTCTTTTATAACGTCAAGAACGGTGATTCCTTCTATTTTACCAGTATCTGCTGGCTGACCGCCGCCTTCGGGATAAAAAGCGGTTTCTTCAAGAGTGATATAGTAAAAGCCATTTTCTACAATGGTCTCCCGAATTTCGGTATCCCATTGGGAGGTCTTGGTGGACGTGTAATATAATTTTTTTGTCATGAATGATTTCTTTTTCCTTTCAGTTGATCATTAAATTATATCACCGAAATACTAGAGTTTAAAATCGCGGGTTTTAGAAGATTAGTCAGGGATAAAAGCAAAACTTTATGACAAATTCTAAATAAATTGTGCAAGATGGCAATAACTATTTATAGACTGCCCTTTTGATCGTCCTGATTCTTTTCCTGATCAAATAATGGACTTGCCATGGGAAACGTGGAGTGCTGAAAATGCTGTACAAATGGAGGGGGAGAGGTTTTTACATGCAATGGATGAAGCGATTGATAATCTGGAAGGAGTAAATTATGAAGGACGAAGTTTTACATTCAAAAAGGAAGAGACGAATCAGGTCATAAAGGTTTATTTTGAGACACTGCATTATCTCGAGAAGGATATGGCACAATTTTGGTATATTGTGATATCACAAAAGAATATGAAGTGGATCAAATGAAGTCCGAATTTGTCAGTACAGTTAGTCATGAATTAAGGACACCGCTTGCAAGAGTCCTCGGTTTTACCTAGAGTTACTCTAAAAGAAGTGGGGCTTAACAATGAAGGACAGTGGTTTCCATGTCAGCTATTTCAAAAGTGGTAGAAAGGCTTTTCAAAAACTGAAATCCTCACCTCCGGACGCCATTGTACTGGATATCCTTCTTGAAGAGGGGGAGATGGACGGCTGGGCGATCCTGAGGGAATTTAAAGGATCCTCTGATTTGAATGAGATTTCCGTTTTTGTTTCGACTGCACTTGGAAAGGGAGAAGGGGATTTCCTTGGGAGCTAAGGATTATTTAGTTAAACCTTATAAACCGAGCCAATTATCCAAAGTGATCATGCATACCTTGTTAAGTAACGGTAAACAAGGGCAGATACTAATCCCGCAGGCACTTCATGGAGAAAACAAGGGTTAAAAAATAAAAAACCGTAATAGGTATACAGAACATCAAAAAAATGATAAATTCAAATATGTTGGAAAAATAAATAATTGGATACAATTGTAGGTAAAGGTAAGTTACAGGAGGATTTTTATTCATGCAAAAAATTCAGGCCGGCATGGCTGTAGAGTTAGAAGTGGAACGTAAGGCTGATTTCGGATGGTTTTTAACGGATGGTTCAGAAGATGTCTTACTTCATCATAATGAAATGAATGAAGGAACGGAACTTGAGATTGGCGATGAAGTAACTGTGTTCATCTACCATGACAAACAAGCAAGGCTAACAGCGACAATGAAGATACCCGAAATTCAGATTGATCAGTATGGCTGGGCGGAAGTTGTCAATGTGAAAAGGAAACTTGGTGTTTTTGTTGACATCGGTCTTTCGAAAGATATTCTTGTATCCCTGGATGACCTTCCGAATATAGATCGATTATGGCCTGAGGTTGGTGATCGTCTATATGTATCCCTGAAGACAGATCGTCATGATCGCCTGTTTGGTAAACTTGCAACCGAAGATGTCATTCAGGAGATTGCAGTAACAGCTCCATTAAAAGGGATTCGTAACACCAGTATTAAGGGAAATGTCTATCGTTTGCTTATGGTTGGATCATTTTTTATTTCAGAAGAAGGGTACCGCTGTTTCATTCACGAAAGTGAACGCAAGGAGGAGCCCCGTCTTGGTGAATTAGTTGAAGGGCGCGTCATTGATAGTAAAGAAGATGGAACGCTTAACGTTTCTTTAATCCCCTTTAAACAAGATTTAATGGGGGAAGATGCTGATGTCATTTTCACTTATTTAATGAATCGCGGCGGTGCAATGCCTTATGGTGACAAAACGCCACCTGATGATATCAAGTTCCACTTCGGTTTGAGCAAGGGAGCGTTCAAGCGTGCTCTCGGCAAACTGATGAAAGAAGAAAAGATTTACCAGGAAGATGGATGGACATATTCTTCAGACCGTAAATGAAAAAAGCAGCGGATTTTATCCGCTGCTTTTTTATTGTGAATTTCATTAAAAGAACTTCTTTTTGCCTTTTTCTTCTTTTAAAATCTCCACCGCTTCCCTGAACCTCATCGAATGGACAATTTCCCTCTCGCGTAAAAACCTGAGTGAATCATTGATATCAGGATCATCCGAGATGTCAATTAACCACTGGTAGGTTGCTCTGGCCTTCTCTTCAGCAGCGATATCTTCATATAAATCTGCAATCGGATCTCCTTTTGCTTGGATATAAGTGGCGGTCCATGGATTCCCTGCTGCGTCATGATAATAAAGGGCACTATCATGATTGACATAATGATCCCCTAGCCCGGCGGCTGCCATCTGCTGAGGTGTGGCATCTTTTGTAAGCTTATAGATCATCGTAGCGATCATTTCGAGATGGGCAAATTCTTCCGTTCCGATATCCGTAAGCAGGCCAATGACTTTTTCCGGAATTGTATATCGTTGATTTAAGTAACGGAGTGCTGCAGCCAACTCACCATCAGCACCGCCATATTGTTCTATTAAATATTTAGCCAATCGGGGATTACAGTCTCTTACTTTAACTGGATATTGCAGCTTCTTTTCATAAACCCACATAGCTCATCTCTCCTTATACCTGCCATGGCCAAGGGCCTTGGCCCCATTCCCATTTATTTTCACCGCCTGGACTGTTTCCAAATCCCAATAATGGACCATATTTAGGCTCAAAAACCGATTTCAGTTGTTGGGAGTATTCATGAAATTGATTGAATTGCTGTAAAGCCTGCTGGTCGTTAGGATGTGTATCCAAATAAAGAGTCAACTCGACAAGTACGAAATCGGCAGCCTGTATTTGTTCAAGCAACTGATAATATTCATCATCCAGTTTCTTATTCATTTACGTCTCCCTTTCCCGATATGGATTATCATAAAAGTCATAAAAGAATTTCCAAAGTGTACCGTATTTCAAAGCTTCTTCCGGAGTGAACTGCTCCATATTGGGCGGTTGAAAATTAATATACAAATTAGGAGGTGTCCTGTAATACTTTCTCCCAATTGGCGGACACGGATCGAATTTACTATGGAAAGGTTTATATGACTTAACTAGGGTAAAAGTCTTTTCGCGAGTCACAAAAAATACCTCCTTTGTAAAGATATAGCCTCTAATTTTTATGCCTCGGTAATGCATAATATGACTCCTGTGGCCTGGAAAGGGAATTAAATGGAAAATGATATTTTTTCAGAATATTATAAAATCTTGTTATAGTCCCGTTATCTTACTGTGATGTTTGTCATCTATTCTTTATCTGTTTGTTCTTTGTATAGAAAAAAACTATGTTAAGATTTAACTCGTAGCTTATAAAGCAGCTCACAAGGAGGTAACAACATATGAAAAAATCAATCTTATCGTTAGCGGCAGCGGCTGCTATATCCGGTGCATTCACAATTCCGGTACAAGCAGAAGATGTCAAAGTGAAAGATGGAGACACATTATGGGGGATATCTCAAACATATAAAGTATCAGTAGAAGATATTAAGTCTTGGAACGATTTGTCTTCAGACGCGATTTATGCCGGAGAAACCATACATATTTCTCAAGAAGAGCATTATAAAGTAAAGTCAGGGGACACATTATCGGGAATAGCACACAAATATGATGTAGGGGTAAATGATATTAAATCTTGGAACGGTTTAAGTTCAGATACAATCCATCCTGGTCAAGAAATTGTCATAAAACCGGCAGCTAACAAAGTCGAAGCTGCAAGTGTAGGGCCTGCACAGAAATCAGGGCAAGCTGCACAACCAGAGCAATCCGAACCAGCTGAACAATCTAAGCCAGCAGAACAAACAAAGCCGGTTGAAAAATCGGAACCAGCAGATTCAAACAATGAATCCCAAGATCAAGCCGAATCTGGAAAAGAGATTACTGTTAGTGCAACCGCCTATACGGCTGATTGTCAAGGCTGCAGCGGAACAACAGCAACAGGAGTGGACTTGAAAGCTAATCCTGATGCAAAGGTGATTGCTGTGGACCCATCAGTCATTCCGCTAGGATCAAAGGTTTATGTTGAAGGTTATGGCTATGCAACGGCAGCCGATACAGGCAGTGCCATCAAAGGGAATAGAGTGGACATATTTGTTCCAAACGAACAGGATGCCGTGAATTGGGGCGTTAAAAACGTTAAAGTGCAAATCCTGAATTAATTTAGCCATGAAAAACATGTTTATATATTGAAAAAGCAGACACAGACATATTGTGTCTGCTTTTTTGTCCTTTAGGTTGTCGGGAAAAGCAGGTACAATAGAAGAAATAGATCCTTATAAATCCTTAGAAGTTAAATAGGAGGAATAGTAAATTGATGGAAAAAGCACGTGAATATTTACAAGAATACTTTGGTTATGAGTCATTCCGAAAAGGTCAGGAACAGATTATCGAACAGGTGTTGGGAGGAATAAACACAGCGGGAATCATGCCTACCGGCGGAGGTAAATCAATATGTTACCAAATTCCAGCCCTTCTATTGCCAGGTGTAACACTCGTTATATCCCCACTAATTTCCTTGATGAAGGACCAAGTAGATGCCCTCGAACAAAATGGGATTGATGCCACGTTTCTTAATAGCTCCATTTCTGGGTTAGAATCATCCAATAGAATGAACGATATTAAGCACGGTAGATATAAGCTGGTTTATGTTGCACCTGAACGTTTGGAAAATCCTGCATTTCAACAGGATCTATTTAATGTGGAAATTTCTATGGTTGCCATTGATGAGGCCCACTGTATATCTCAATGGGGACATGACTTCAGGCCAAGCTACCTAAAAATCAAAACCTTATTGAAAAACATGCCATCCGCTCCGACTGTACTGGCTTTAACGGCAACTGCCACACCGCATGTGACCGATGATATATGTCAGTCGCTCGGAATATCTGTACAGCATACAGTATCCACGGGATTTTCCAGAGATAACCTGTTCTTTTCCGTTGTGAAAGAAGAAAATCGCAGTCGGTTTTTAATGCGCTATTTGGAGAAAAACAAAAATGAATCGGGTATCATATATGCAGCAACCAGGAAAGAAGTCGATTCCTTGTATGCCAAGCTTATTAAAGCCGGATTCAAAACAGGTCGATATCATGCTGGCATGAATGAAAAAGAACGGTCGGAACAGCAGGATCAATTCATTCGTGATGACGTTCCCTTGATGGTAGCGACATCTGCCTTCGGGATGGGAATCGATAAGTCGAATGTTAGATACGTCATCCATTACCAAACTCCAAAGAACATGGAGAGTTATTATCAGGAAGCGGGCCGTGCAGGGAGGGATGGTTTGGATAGCGAGTGTATCCTCTTATATTCCCCACAGGATATGCAGATACAGCGTTTCTTGATTGATCAATCAAATCCCTCTCAGGAGTGGCAATCCCAGGAATTGAAGAAATTGAACAGAATGAAGGATTATTGTTTTACCGAAGGATGTTTGCAAGCCTTCATTCTTAGATATTTTGGAGAAGAAAACCCTGAAGATTGCGGTCATTGCGAAAATTGTACAGATAAACGTGACTCTGTTGATGTAACTACACAGGCACAAATGGTCCTTTCGTGCATGTTGCGAATGGGGGAGCGATTCGGTAAAACGATGATTTCCCAAGTGCTTACGGGATCACGCAATAAGAAAATTGAAGAGTTCGGATTCCAGAAGCTTTCAACCTATGGTATCATCAATGATCAAACTGCGAAGGATGTTGGTGATTTCATTGATTTCCTGACAGCAAAACAGTATATCGAAATGACGGGCGGACAGTTTCCGGTTCTTAAAGTTACCAATGCTGGCAGGGAAGTGCTTTTGGGACAGAAAAAAGTCCTGCGTAAGGAAATAAAAAAAGTAAGCAGCATCAGTGCTGATCATGGGCTGTTTGAAGAGTTGAGACAGTTAAGAAAAGAATTGGCAAGTACGGAAAATGTACCTCCATTCATTATTTTTTCCGATGCGTCTTTGAAAGATATGGCCGTCAAACTGCCGAGGACGGAAGAGGAATTCCTGGAAGTCAAAGGGGTGGGGATGCAGAAATTCGAACGCTTCGGAGACGCATTTTTACAAGTGATTTCCCAGTATGTACAGGCACACCCTGAATTAGAAACGAATACTATGGTTACAAAGGAAACGGTAAAGAGAGCTACTAAACCATCTCACTTAGAAAGCTATCGCTTATATCAGGAAGGCAAATCAATCAAGGAAATAGGGACATTGCGAGGATTGTCTGCCATTTCAATTGAAAATCATTTATTAAAGTGTGCAGAAGAACACTTGGATATCAATTGGGATGAGATTTTCTTGGAGAAAGATTTTAATCTTGTTTTGGAAACTGCAAAACAATTGGATTCAGAAAAATTGAAACCACTTAAAGAAGCGCTGCCCGAACATATTTCCTACTTTATGATCAAAGCGATCTTGGTTAAGGCAGGGCTGGAAAACGAAAGGTGTTAAGGTTTTTTGGATAATTTCTTCATTGAATAAATAAGAATTTGGTTTAATGCGTATACTAGGAATGATAAAAAGGTGAAATTTCGCTCCTTTAATCAGAGTCTTTATAAAAAAGAGGAGGTTGCTCATGTATTTTGGTAAAAAGAATTCAGAGGAACCAGAAATAGTTATGGAAGATACGATAGTATATGCATGCGGATCAGCGGATTGCAATGGTTGGATGAGAAAAGATTTTGCCTCGGAAAACTATGATTGCCCAATGTGTGGAAGTCAATTGGTTGAAGAAATCAGGGAGCTCCCAAAAATTGAAAATGAGTATAATGCGTTTAAATAAAAGAGGTGAATCATAGCCTCTTTATTTTTTATTTTGAGAAGGAAGGATGGAGGAGTGTTTTTATCTGGGATTAATGCTTTACATATAAAGATATGTATGATATTATTAGATTTCAGTGTTATGAAAAGAATGCACTGGAGGGTAATTTAAAGTAACATTTTTATTAATAAAATAATTTTTCATCATTTTCATGATGAAGTAGAAACAAGTTAAACACATTTAGAAAAAAGAAATACATGTTATCACCAAGTATTTTCCTCGATCCATTTCTGTTCTTCATTAACTTACTTCTATGTACCATTTGTCTTTTGGAATTTAATCTACCCAATTGGAATTACGGACGGTTTTAATTAATAAACATGTACTTACAAGCTTTTATCTGATTCTCGCAGGCACGGTCTAGGAACCGTATGGATGGGAGAGAGGCAGGGCTTTCATTGTTTTAGGTTTTGGCATTAAAAATTACTCTCGTGCTCGCTTCGATTTGAAATGTTCAACGAACGAGCAGGAAGAACCATATGGAATGGATTCTTAAACAGGCGCAGTCTCGATTATCTGAAGGGTAAGTCAGGGACTGTGTTTCATTTTGGGGAATACTTTCTTTTTTAGAATCTTTCCTCAAATATATAAAGCATATATATGATATAATGGTAACTGAGATATGAAAAATTCATGCCGTAATCAAGTTCTTACCATTCAAAAAGTTTGGTTGAAAGAACAATAATCATACTTAGATTTGCGAATGGTTATTTACTCACAATTTAGATTAAACGCCATCTATTCTTCTTTTATCTTTATGGCTTGTGATCTGTTATGCAGGACGGAGTCAATTCAATTCTAAGGAGTGAGATATATGTATAGAAGAAATAATACGGAAGAAATCATTCCTGAAGAAACAAAGGTGTGGGAATGTACATCAGAAGATTGCAAAGGTTGGATTCGCGATAACTTTACAAGTAATGATGAACATGTTTGTCCGTTATGTAGCAGCGAGATGAAACCCGGCACCAGAATGCTTCAAGCAATTAACAATCCAAGAAACTATTAAGGCTATAAAAAAAGCTGAAGGGGATTCCCTTCAGCTTTTTTTATCTTTCTGCCAATTTGATGAAGCAAAAAGCAGATGAATGATTAGTGGATATCTTTTTTCTTGAATCGGCCGCCTCGAACTTCCGCGATATCCCCTACAGCAAGAAATGCAGATGGATCGAAGCTTTTGACTATCTCTTTAAGTTTAGCTTCCTCAAGCCTGTTTATTACACAAAAGATGACTTTTTTATCATCACCGGAATAAGCACCTTCACCAGCTAAAAAGGTTACGCCCCGCCCAAGGCGATTCATTATGGCTTCACCGATATCATTAAATTCATCACTGATAATCCAGACAAATTTGGATTCGTCCAAACCTGCGATGACGATATCCATCGTTTTATATGCCACGAAGTAAGCTATGATCGAATACATGGCACGATCCCACGAGAATACGAAGCCCGCACTTCCCAGGATGAATAAATTGAAAAACATGACGATCTCCCCAACGGAAAAAGGGAGCTTCTTGCTAGCGAGTATAGCAAGTATTTCTGTACCATCCAATGAGCCGCCATATCGAATGACCATTCCAACTCCAATGCCAAGAATCATTCCGCCGAAAGCGGACGCTAGGAGGATATCTTGAGTGAAAGCTGGTACATGATGAAGCGATGTAGTGGTAATGGAAAGGATTAAAATTCCATAAAGGGTAGATAATGCGAAGGTTTTGCCGATTTGTTTATAACCGATAAAAAAGAAAGGAAGATTCAAAATGAAAAGAAAGATTCCGAGCTTCCATCCAGTGATGTAAGATAACATAATCGATATACCCGTTATGCCCCCGTCGATTACGTTATTCGGCACTAAAAAAATCTCGAGGCCGACAGCCATCAAAACCGCACCGATTGTAATTAATAGACCTCTCTGTAAAATTTGTCTCAGTGTTAATTTTTTATGCTGGGTCTTCTTTTGCATAATTTCTGTTGTACTTGCACCTGCCAGGTCTGACATAATCATGCCACCCACTCCTTCTCTCTATATAGGTTCTATGTAATTATAAACCTATAGGTATAATTAAATAAAGAAATTAACATTCTGATTCATATATTCCTGAATAATTATTGGTATCATTGATAACGTCACGGAATGAAGAAAAAGGGTTGTTAATGCTTGTCATTACCATGTATTCTTATTCTACTCCATACAAAACAATAGTATTTCTAATTTTATTGAATTTATGAAAGAAACCTGCATTTTCTTGAGATATGGGGTGCACCGAAAGAATCGATGTGTAAATAAATAGGAATAAGGAAATAAAAAACCTTTGAGGTACTATGAATTTCCTTTACAATATAGGAGAATAGAACGTTTGAGGTGATCAAGTAAAAAAATGGAACAATCAATTGTAGCATCAAATCCTGTTCTCTTTATGATTGCAGTACTTTTGATAATAATGGCTTGTTATACGGCGTTGGATTTACTGACAACATTACTGACGATAAAGAGATATAAACGCCTTGTGTATATAGGGAGCAGCTGCTCTATGGGAGTGGCTATTTGGACGCTTAATTTTGTTGTCATATTCACCCTCGATAATTCAGGAATGGCAGCAAACAACTTTTCTACAATAATTTTTTCGTTAGCATTAGCCATCGCTCTCGCAGGGGTTGGGTTATTGGCCATTTCGTATAAAACACAAGTACTGCAAATCGTTTTTTGCGGTTTCATGTTTACGATGGCCATATTATCCAATTATATAATGGGAACATCTTCATTAAACCACTCTTTGAACTTTAACCCATTATCGGTCTTCAGTACGCTTTTCAGCATCTTTATTTTATTTGTAGCAGCACTTGCCATCTTATTTCATTTTAATAAATTAAGTCAATCCTCGCTAAAACCAGTCAGTACTCTTTTGATGAGTGGGGCAATCATTGAAGGCTATTATCTTTTTATAAGGGTTTTACCGATGAACGCGAAAAATGAAGCGGGTGAATTTGTTCCACTCACTCCATTTATGCTTTATCTTACATGCTTCGTTTCATTATTCATCCTTGCCAGCTTGATAGCTTCAAGTACGATCGTGGGCCGGCGGTTAGCAAAAAGTGATAATACTGTAAGCGATATCCGTTATGCTTTAGATCAATCGGCGATCGTCGCCATCACGGATGCAAATGGGATCATTACATATGTAAACGAAAAATTCCTGGAAATATCACAATATGAAAAACATGAACTAATAGGGAAAAATCATTCCATAATCAATTCTGGTCATCATCCGAAAGAATTTTTCACTGACTTATGGCTAACGATCAGCAAAGGGAAAACATGGCATGGTGAAATATGCAATCGGGCTAAAGATGGTAATGTATATTGGGTGGATACAACTATCGTTCCTTTTATGAAAAAGGGTAAACCATATCAATATATTTCCATCCGTTCGGATATTTCCAGTCGTAAAAAAGCAGAAAATGCTTTAAAGGAGTCAATTAAAGAACTGGAAGATATGCATTATGCAATCAACCAGTCCTTGATTGTGGCGATTACCGATGATAAAGGAGTCATTATCGAAGTGAATGAAAAGTTCTCGGAGGTTTCTGGTTATGGGAGAGGTGAATTGATAGGCCAGACCCATAAGATCGTTAATTCTGGATACCACTCAAAGGAATTCTTTGAAAAAATGTGGAAGACCGTCCGTGAATGCAAAGTTTGGAAAGGTGAAATTAGAAACAAAGCGAAAGATGGCAGTTTTTATTGGGTCGATACAACAATTGTTCCATTTTTCAGCGAAGAAGGAAAGCCATTTCAGTATTTAACAATTAGATATGACATAACCGAGCGTAAACAATCGGAAGAGATGCTCCATCGGCAGGATAAATTAGCTGCTGTCGGTCAGCTTGCTGCTGGAGTGGCACATGAAATACGCAATCCCTTGACCTCCATGAAAGGATATACGGAATTTTTGCAATTGGATGAAACGGACGAAAATAAGCAAGAATATCTGGAAATAATCATGGAAGAAATCAATCGTGTGAATGAGATAGTTGAAGAGTTCCTACAATTGGCCAAACCACAGGCCTTGACTTTGGAGCTGAAGAATCTCGTGCCAATCATTCAGAATGTTGTATCCTTGACGGAATTTGAAGCCAGGAAGAAGAACATCACGCTGTTTTCGGATTGTAATGACGAAGAGATCTTCGTTCGTTGTGATGAGAATCGATTAAAACAAGTCATATTGAACTTCATTAAAAATGGTATGGAAGCTATGCCTGACGGTGGGTTCATAAAAGTCATGACTGAAATTAAAGAGGATAAAGTGCAAATATCCATTACCGACACAGGAATTGGGATTCCGCCAGAGCAGCTTAAGAGACTGGGAGAACCATTTTTCACAACGAAAAAATCTGGTAATGGGTTAGGATTAATGATCAGCTTTAAAATCATAGAAAGCCATTTGGGTAATGTCTTTGTCGAGAGCGAGGTCAATAAAGGTACAGTCTTTAAAATTGTGCTCCATATTTAATGGGAACAATGAAAAAATATCAACAATATTGTAGAAGATGTCTGCATGGGGGAACTGGATTTGGAAAAACAAAAGCAAGTCAATATCATTAGCTTGAAGGTGTTTTACCTTTTTTCATTTTTTGCAGTAGGAAGTTTAACACCGCTATTAAGCGTTTATTTAGCCAATGAGGCAGGTTTGTCAGGTATTGAAATAGGTACGATCATGTCCGTTGGACCGATAGTGATGATCGTTTTTCAACCACTTTGGGGGATTGTATGTGATTGGAGCGGGAGACCGGCAAAAATACTGGCAATGACATCGTTGCTTGCTGGTATATTCGGTTTAGGTTACTTGCTGTTCGATCACTATTTACTTATAGTGTCCGTTGCTGTCGCATTGGCTATTTTTCAAAGTGCGATAATACCAGTTTCAGATAGCATCACCCTTCAATATACAACGAAAATCAAATCGAATTATGGGAAAATCCGTTTATTCGGATCACTTGGTTACGGTGTGGCCGTTTTTGTAATGGGAAAATTATCTGAATCCTTCTTGGGTCCTTCCGTGATATTTTATGCTTTTTTCTTCGGCCTTTTGATCGCGGCTAGTCTGGCTCTTCGTTTGCCCGAAGAGCCGCCTGGGGAAAAGGTGAAGCTTTTCGGTGGAATGAAAGAATTGATCACGATGAAACGATTTCTTATCTTTCTTGCTATAACGTTCTTGCTTTTTGGTCCTAATCTTGCAAATAACGTATACTACGGTTTGTTTGTAGAGGCAAGGGGAGGGACATATACAGGAATTGGCATTGCGTTCCTTTTAGCTGTATTATCGGAAATCCCCTTTATGAGAATCGCAGGTACATGGATTCATAAGATAGGCCTGCTGCCAATTACCTTATTGGCTGGAACGGCCTCATTGGTCCGCTGGGTTTTATACTTCACAGAACCAAGCTTGGCTACCGTATATGTGTCTTCGGTCATTCAAGGGTTTTCACTTGGCTTATTCATTCCTGCAGCTTTACAATATATCAGGGAAGTTGTCCCTGTACGTATAACAGTGACGGCAATAACGCTTTATTCCGCCATAGGCAATGGATTGGGCAACTGGTTCAGTACCTTTAGCGGCGGAATAATTTTGGATAAATCAGGAATATATGCGGTCTATTTATTTTATGGTTTACTCACGCTGATCGGAATGCTGCTTACAATATGGCTCATGTGGTATGAAAAAAAATTAAAAGTTATGGGGAGACCCATAGGTATAATAGAAAAATGAAGGAAAATAAAGCGAGGGACCTCTTTGCCTATCATGGTGAAGAGGTCTTTCTCTATTCTATTTACAAATTTGAGAGAACGTAGGCTAAATGATCAAGCAGAATGAACATACTTTGAAAGGGCGTAGGGGTTCATTAAAATTCCTCAGTAGACATACTCGGTGAAAATGTATTTGTCTCCAATTTTATAAGGGTTTGTATAATTTACACGTTGATTGGAATGAAAGGCACTCGCTTTCCGCTGCTCTTTAGCCTGCCAGGTCTACCTTGGACACGCTTTTTCCTCAGAAGTCTCGAACGCACGTTCCAATCAACTTTGTTTAAAATTTAGAGAGTACCCCTTTTGTAATCCCATTCCGCGGTAAGTTTATAAAAGATATGCTTTTATGAATTGGAAAATTTAACCAAAACAATCAGTTTTTTATTTTTGGAAATAATATGATTTAATGGAAGATAGAGAATGAATGGAAGGGTGAGTGTTTTTGAGCAAACCAAAAGTGTTGGCCATTACCATCGCATCAGCTTTTATCGGCCTGTTTTTTTTATTTTGTCTTGGATGGGCGATTTTGGACCATTATGGAAAGGGAACTTCCGATAAGGAAGTGATTGAAGAAACCGCCATTAAAAAAAATGATTTTCCCGATGATTTTACGGTAGTTGCGATAGGCGATTCATTGACCCGCGGTACAGGTGATGAAACAGGGAAAGGTTACGTTGGACTTGTTATTGAAGATTTAAAGAGTGAGTACAATAGAACACCAATCATTCATAACCTGGGAATTAATGGACAAGTGTCTAAAGAATTGGTACAGCAAGTTAGACAACCGGAAGTGAAGCGCCAAATCCAGGCTGCTGATGTTATTTTAGTTACAATCGGGGGTAACGATTTATTTCAAAAAGGCAGGACCCTGCTTGAATATGATCGTGAAGCTATTACGGTATCCCAAAAGAATTTCTTGGGAAATTTACATGAAATTTTTAAAGATATCAATAAAGTCAATGATACAGCTACCATTTTGTTGCTTGGGCTGTATAATCCGTTTATAGATTTGGATGAAGACTTTGATACGAACCGCATTGTACGGGACTGGAATAATGAAACGGCGGAAGTCGTGGCTCTTTATGAAAATGCCATTTTCGTTCCAACTTTTGATTTATTTCAATTGTCGGTAAATGAGTATTTGTATTCAGATAAATTTCACCCTAATAAGAAGGGATATCGTTTAATTGCTGATAGAGTTGCTCCTTTAATAAAATGGGAGGATGTGGAACGATGAAACAGGTGACATTGTCTGTCAGGGACTTGAAAAAAAGGATTGGCAAAAGGGAAATTATTAAAGGAATTGATTTTGAGCTGAATGAAGGGGAAGTTTTCGGCTTTTTAGGACCGAATGGAGCAGGCAAGACGACGACGATCCGCATGTTGGTCGGTTTGATTAAGCCGACCTCGGGTTCCATCCATATATGCGGGTATGATGTTCGTCAGGACTTTACAAAGGCTATGAAGCAAATGGGCTGCATCGTTGAAAATCCAGAGTTATATCCATTTTTGAGCGGGTGGGATAATTTGCTCCACTTTGCAAGAATGTTACCTGATGTTGATGAAACAAGAATGGACGAGGTTGTTGAACTCGTCGGTTTGCAAGCGAGAATTCACGATAAAGTGAAGACTTATTCATTAGGAATGAGACAGCGTTTAGGAATCGCGCAGGCCATGCTGAATAGCCCTAAACTATTGATTTTGGATGAACCGACTAACGGGCTAGATCCTGCCGGAATCCGTGAGATGCGGGAATTCATCAGAAAGTTGGCTGAAGAAGATGGTATGAGCGTTCTGGTTTCCTCACACTTGTTAGGTGAAATCCAGCAACTTTGTGACCGAGTCGCAATCATTAAAGGTGGGGAAATTATTAAAACGGATACAGTGGAGAACTTATTATCCACGCAGGAGCGGATATTTTGGCGGGTGGAACCTATTCAAAAGGGCGCGGAAATACTTAGCAGCTTCACCGAAATCACCTTAGATCAAAAATATATCATTACAGCCTATGATGAACTCAAGACACCTGAATGGAATGCTGCTCTTAACCAAGCAGGCGTAAGGGTGCATGAAATGAATCGAAAGCTCCCGGGATTGGAAGAATTGTTTTTGCAAGTTACGGGGGGAGGTGCGGGCATTGAATAATTTGGTCCAAAATGAAATGATGAAGTTGCTGGCAAAGAAACGGTTAATCATAATCGGTCTCATCGTTGGAATTTTAGTCCTGATGTTTACATATGCCCAGTACAAACAAGTGGAAGAGCAGCGGGAGAAGTTGGGAACTGATGATTGGCGTGCAGCTCTTCAGCAGCAAATCATTGATATTCAAAATCGATTGGGCTCCAATAGGATGCTCGATGAATGGCGTGAACAGCTGCAAGTTAGTCTGAAGCAGCAGCAATATTATCTCGATCATGATATCAATCCCTCAGAACCAGGCGCAGCCACTTTTACACGCATGTTTTTGGAAAATGCAATCGATTTGTTCATTCCGCTGTTAATCATGATTGTGGCTAGTGATATGGTTTCTTCCGAAAATAGTCAAGGGACAATCAAGCTTTTGCTGACACGGCCAGTGGAGCGCTGGAAAATCTTATTGAGCAAATATGTAACATTATTATTATCGGTGTCGATTATCGTGGCGGTGACAGCCTTATTGTCTTACCTATTATCGGGTATCGTTTTCGGATATCAAGGTTGGGGAGCCCCTGTAATAACCGGATTTGAATTGAAGGGTGCTGACGTGGATGTCAGTCAAGTAAGGCTAGTGGAACAATGGAAATTCCTATTGATGGATTTGGGACTTGTCTGGCTGGTGGCGGTAGTTGTAGGGACCCTTTCTTTCATGCTTTCGGTACTGGTGAGAAGCACACCTGCAGGCATGGGTATCATGCTGGCTGCATTGATTTCCGGGGCTATATTGAACAATATGGTTTCATCATGGGAATCAGCGAAATATTTCTTTATGGTGAATTTGAAATTGACCGCTTATATTAGCGGAACGGCTCCGCCAATAGAAGGGATGACTTTATTATCCTCCGTCATTACTCTGCTCGTTTGGTGGGCGCTTGCTTTAATTGTATCTTTTACAGTATTTACCCGGAGGGATGTATACTGAGAAACAGCCTATTTAAATTATAAGTTGTTTCTGTTTATTGATATAATTAATTCGGAAGTGCTGCGCCCTGAACCATTTTTTTTTTAAAAGAATTGGTTTAACTGTCCAGTCAGTCCAAAGATGCTTACGGCGAGACGATTGGCAAACAGTCGGCGGAAAGGGAGCGGAATCCGAAATCAGCTGGAATGTTTTCTAGAAAAAACTGTAGCTGATCTCACACCGAATTATGTTTAGGACTAGTTTATCCTTTAAGTTTTTCACCTGTAACCCTCATTGGATGGAAGAAAATTGCGACACTCCTGCCGAAAAACTGGCTAGCCGAGACCCCACAGCCGCTTGCGGTGAGGAGGCTTGGCAGACAGTCGGCGGAAAGGGAGCGGATTTCTGAAATCAGCTAGAATGTTTTCTGGAAAAAACTGAAGGCTGGTCTCATCCCAACTTATATTTAAGTCTAGTTTATCCTTTAAGTTTTTCACCTGTAACCCTCAATGGATGGAAGAAATTTGCGACACTCAGCCGGAATAACTGTCTAGCCGAGACACCACAGACGCTTGCGTCGAGGAGGCTTGGCAGAAAGTCGGCGGAAAGGGAGCGGATTTCTGAAATCAACTCCACCTTTTTTTAAAAAAATTGTAGGCTCGCTTTCGAATTTGCCTGCAGTCTGAACAGCCTATAAAAATTATAGGTTGTTTTTTATTTTCTCGTACAGGGTATCCTTTATAAAAAAGTATGTTCAAAATAGGAGGATTATAAATGGATGATAATCATTTGAATGAAAAATTCATGCCAATGACTTCAGTTTCCAGTGGAGATATACAGATTATAAATGAGGATATATATTGTCTGTCCGTCCAAATCGTTAATGTAATTTTTGTAGGGTCACCCAAGGATGATAAATGGGTATTGATAGATGCAGGGATGCCACGTTCAGCAGAGGCAATAAAGAATACTGCTGAAGAAATATACGGACCGCAAAAGCCACCTGCTGCAATTATTTTGACACATGGACATTTCGATCACGTTGGTGCACTTATTGAGTTAATGGAGTTTTGGGAGGCTCCTGTTTATGCCCATATTAAAGAAATGCCTTATTTAACGGGACAGGAAAATTATGCCGAACCAGATCCAACTGTTGAAGGGGGGATGGTCGCCAAAATCTCATCGATATTTCCGAATGAGGGAATCAACCTTGATGAAAAAGTTCAGCCATTGCCTGATGATCATAGTGTTCCCGGGCTTCGTGATTGGAAATGGGTTCATACCCCAGGCCATTCGAAAGGACATATTTCACTTTTCCGTGAAAGTGACCGGAGTTTGATTGCTGGAGATGCTTTTGTGAATGTCAGGCAAGATTCACTATACAAGGTTATCACTCAGGAGAAAGAAATAGCAGGACCGCCGCGGTATTTAACAACCGATTGGGAGGCTGCCAAAGAATCGGTACGTCTATTGGAAAGTCTGAAGCCTGCTGTTGCCATAACGGGGCACGGGTATCCTGTTGAAGGGAAAGAACTGGAAATGGGTTTAGCGAAGCTTGCAAAGGAATTCGATTCATTAGCTAAACCGGATCATGGGAAATATGTGGAATGAAGGGTGACCGTGTTTAATGAATAATTTCTCTACAAAAGTCAAAAATAAACAAGCAACTTATGAAAAATGGAGGGATTTCCGTGACTAATTTAAGAGATATCATGACAACAGACGTTGACTGTTGCACTGCGGAGGATAATATATATGAAGCAGCAGTCAAAATGAAGAATGGTGATGTTGGTGTCATTCCTGTATTGGAGAATAACCATTTAATCGGTGTCATTACAGACAGGGATATCGTCATTCGCTGTGTTGCCGAGAAAAAGCCAAATTCGACTAGAATTACCGATGTTATCTCCACCAATCTTGTAACAGGTACGCCTGATATGTCAGTGGAGGAAGCTGAGGAGTTAATGGCTACCGAACAAATCAGAAGGCTCCCTATCATTGAGAATGAAAAGCTGGTCGGTGTCGTGGCATTAGGTGATCTTGCTGTACACCAACAGACAAATTCAATGGCTGGAGATGCTTTAAGTTCAATTTCCGAAGACAGAGATCAAATTCAGCACTAAAAACCAAAACTCTGTTAGCTATTGCTAACAGAGTTTTGGTTTTTAAAGATACTTATTGAACCAGCCCTTGATTTCCTCAACATGTTGCAGGCGCATTTTTGGAGATCCGCTTCGCGATACCTCATGAGTTTCATTTGGGAATGAAACAAGTATGGCTTCTTTATTTTGCCGTTTTAAAGCGACAAAAAATTGCTCGCTCTGTTCAATGGGACAGCGGAAGTCCTTTTCTCCGTGAAGTAAAAGTAAAGGCGTATCCACATTGGAAACATATTTTAATGGAGAGTGCTGCCATAGTTTTTCAGCAGAGTTAATGATATCGCCGCCAACTTCCCACTCTGTAAAATAATAGCCAATGTCGCTGACCCCATAAAAACTTAGCCAGTTACTGATACAACGCTGAGACACAGCCGCCTTGAAGCGGTTGGTATGTCCGATGATCCAATTTACCATGAATCCTCCATAGCTTCCTCCGGATACCCCTAACTCTTCATCGTCTATAAAATCATACGTAGCTAGAACGTGATCGACTCCAGCCATTAAGTCCTTATAATCCATGCCTCCATAGTCGCCGCGGCAGGCGTTTACAAAGTCCTGGCCATATCCTACACTCCCTCGCGGGTTAGTGAACAATACAGTATACCCTTCATTAGCCAAGGTCTGGAATTCATGAACATAGGTATTAGCATACATCATATGCGGTCCGCCATGGATTTCTAAAATGAGCGGATATTTTTGACTACCATTAAAACCGTTCGGTCTCATGATCCAGCCGTGAATGGTAAGCCCATCGACTGATGGAAAAGTAATGGGTTCAGCCATGGACAAATGTTTATCCTTCAAAAACTCCTCATTAACAAAACTGATTTGTTCCTTATCACCATTGGTAAGGTTATAAGCAAAGAGATCGCCAGGATGAACAGGTGTACTGATGGCCACGACAGCACGGTGGCTTTCGGGATCTATAGTCAGGCCGTATATATGCTGCGGGTCAAGGATTGATGGATACATGGCTCCTTCAATGGAACCATAATATACTCCGGTATTACCATAATCACTTATTAAAAAGTAAAAACCTTGGCTATCGTTTGTCCACAAAATACCTGGGTCGACGGCTCCGATTTGGAAATCCCCTATTGCGGAATCTCCAATTTGCACGTCCCATCCGTCGGTCAAACACTTAGTCGTTTGGTCCATGATGGAATATAACCAGATATTTGAAAAGGTCGCACCGGCAAATTCTTTATTATGGCCTATGAAAGAAAGATATTCGCCATTTGGAGACCATTTAGGATCTCTAAAGAAACCTGTACTATCCGTAATTTTTTCTAAAAATTTCGTATCAAGATCCATGATGAAAATATCTGAAAAAAGATCATCATCACTTCTTTCTGCATCTCCGCTTATGAATGCAATACGTTGTCCGTCTGGAGACCACGCATTCGGAAGATGATCAATATTGTTTTCCGTCAGCAATGTGAATTCTCCCTTAAAAATGTCCGCTATTACAAGCTGTTGATATAACTGATCAAAATAGCCTCTCCCATCCCATTTGTACTTGATCCGGTCATACCTATTAACTTCTTTGGATAGATCATTTTCATTTACCGTATTAAGGTTTTCGCCTTCCTTTAACCCGGTAGAAAGCAGTAACTTGGTGGAACAAGGGGACCAAATTGGCTTTGATGCGCCGTTGACGAAATGGGTGAGCTGGCGAGCTTCCCCGCCAATGCTCCCGATAATGTGGACTTGTTTTTTTCCTGATCTATCTGATATAAAGGCGATATGCTTGCCGTCGGGGGACCAGGCTGGTGATGTATCACGATTATCCCCAAACGTCCATTGCTTTGTTTCATTCGTAATCAGGCTGAACATAAACAGATTGGAAATATATTTTTCCGTTTTTTCATCTATTCTGGTTTGGACATAAACCGCCATGCTGCCATCCGGTGATAGCTTTGGATCGGTTACTGATTTCAAGTGAAATAAGTCTCTTGCTGTTATACCTATTTTGTTCATCCTTTTCACCCTTTCATTTCTCATAGTTATGTATTTCGCTAAAGAGAAATAAAATCCTTTAGTAAATGGTAAACGCGTCATGTTTATTTATCAAGGACGAAAGAAATGAAAATAATCCGGCCTTTTTATCAGGTCGGATTATCTGGATATATCGGCAAAAACTTACAATTACTTATGCATATGTCCTGTATGCGGACGGTGCGGCGGTATTTGGAAATTATGTTCTTCCATCATTTTATAATGTTTTTCAAAATGTGAAACCATTTTATCGGCTTCTTCTTTCGAAAGCGCGCCATACTCAACATATTTTTCAATCAATTTCTTTTTGTCAGCGAGTATTTGTTTTTGGATCTTAGCGATTTCCGATTTTTGAGCATCAGTGAATTGTACACTTTCAGTCTTTGCTTTATTTTCCTGTGCAGCCGGATGATTAAGGTTGACTAAGAATAGGGAACAAGCTGTTAAACAGATGACGAAAAACTTTTTCATGAATGAACGACTCCTTCTTTTTAATTTTTTTTCTGCCTAAATGAAGAACTGTAGAACCTTTAAAAATCTGAAAGTCTCTTCCTGATGGTGAATGATAATTAATATGGAAGATTCCTTATTTCTTCTATTATCATTTACAGCATTTACAGTTTTATGTAAAAAATAAGGGGGAGGTTTGTTAGAGAAAGATATGGGTATTTTAAATGTAAGTGGAATTCTTATTAATAAAAAGTCCTTTAAAAGGGAAGAAAGGGGGATTATCATGATTTGGACGATTATTGGTGTAATAATATTATTATGGGTTCTTGGTTTAGTCTTCAAAGTGGCTGCAGGCTTTATACATATCTTGCTTATCATCGCGGTCATTCTCATTTTGGTTAAGGTTTTTAAGGGAAGGAATCGAATGTAGAGGTGTATTGAATGACTGACCTGGAAAAGCTTTTAAATACCAATGTAAAGGCGGCCTGGTGAATAGGTCGCATAAAATTGTAGACAATTTGATCTCCACTCCAGGCACTCGCTTTCCGCGGGCGGTCCGGGAGTCTCCTCGGCGCCCTTGCGCCTGCGGGGTCTCCCTTGGACACGTTTTTCCCGCAGGAGTCTCGTACCTTCCGTTCCAATCAACTTTGTTTAAAATTCAGATAGAATCCCTTTCTATGTACAAACTGAGGCGGCCTGTTGAACAGGGCGCCTTTTAATTCAGGAAACTGTCAATCATAAGGAAGTGGATGGCCTAACAGCCTCTTATGAATCCATATCGCTGACTGG
This sequence comes from Peribacillus sp. AS_2, assembly GCF_026891895.1. Classification (NCBI taxonomy): domain Bacteria; kingdom Bacillati; phylum Bacillota; class Bacilli; order Caryophanales; family Bacillaceae; genus Peribacillus; species Peribacillus sp. AS_2. The sequence goes on along the minus strand of NZ_JAPTGA010000002.1, from coordinate 3,050 downwards.
GTGCCATCTCCCATGGAAATGGTGACTTGTTCGGAATGGGCTACGAGGTCGCCGCCTGCCCAGACTCCTTTAATATTCGTTTCTTTAGTCCGGGGATGAACCACGACATGATTGTTTTCATTGACCTGCACACCTAATTGTAAGGCTAGGCCATTATTAAGCTTGTTCCCTTTAAACGCCGTAAATGCCTTTTCAGCCCTGATAATTTTACCAGATACTAATTCTATGCCCGTTAACTCCTGATTGGCATCGACATGAACCTCACAAACTTCCTCTTCAATTACGGGAATGTGATTTGCCGTTAACTTATCTCTATACTCATCATCAATTTTAGATTTCAAATGGTTTACGTAAATGATATCTTTTGACCAATATAATAGAGTAAGCGCCATGCCTGCACCCGTATTTCCGCCACCAAGAACAACGGTTTGCTTATCCATGATCTCATACCCATCACAGTCAGGGCATATATATGTGGATGTCCCAAGAGTTGAATAGATGTTTTTGATTGGAGGAATGTTATCGGTAATGCCAGTACCAAGAAAAATCATTTTTGCTTGATATTCCCTGTCATTTTTAGTTTGGATAAAAAACTTGTCCTGCTTTTTTTCTAGAGATGTCACTGTATCATCCATGAATTCGACACCGAATTTTTCAGCGTGCTGCCTGCCAAGCGTCCTTAATTGTTTCCCGCTTACCCCGTCTGGCCACCCAAGAATGTTATGGTATGCCTTGGCAATGGAGGAGCGGCCTTGAGCAGAATCAATGACGATAATATCATGTTTATATCTTCCTAGCTGGATGGCTGCCTGAATCCCGGCTATACCTCCACCAATAATAATGCAATCTGCTTGTTTCATGAATTCACCGCCCATAAATTTGGAATAAACCTAGTGTTATTCTATCTGTAAAAAATATACCACTAGTCGCTGGAGCTTAAACAAAAAAAAGGAGGAAGTCCGCATCTGGCAGATCTTCCTCCCTTATCTTTAGCCTATATCATTGATTCTGTATTGGGTCGAGCCATTCTTGTGCCCAATTTTGAATTTCGTTCATAACCGGTGCAAGGGCCTTGCCTTTATCAGTTAAAGAATATTCAATCCTGACCGGTGTCTCTGGATATACGTCCCTTTTAACAATACCTTCAATTTCCAAGTCCTTTAAACGTTCAGAAAGAATCCTGCCGCTTATCGGGAATGCAGATTCAATATTACAAAACCTTTGAGGGCCATTAAGTAATTGATTGACAATCAATCCAGTCCAGCGTTTACTCAAGATTTGCATTCCTTTTTCAAATCGTGGACAAAGTGTCGTATTATTCATCATATCACCTCATTATTAATATATTATAATGCATTTACCTCATATGTAACAACTTTACCGAAAATTATTTAGTTACTAGAGATGTTATAGTATAAGAAATTCACGAGCTTACTTTAAGTATCATGGAAAGGATTCCGCCTCGGATTTGCCACATTTTTAAAAAAAGCGTGCTTTTAAAAATGTGTTGTTTAGAGATACCATGTAAAATATGTTATTTTAATATTGAAGTCAAAGTTTTGCAAATGGAAGGATCCGTGGGAAAGATGAGTGAGTTACTGCAAGAGGCCGTATCCTTTATCAGGACAAGTTATCCGGAATTATTGAAAACGGAAGAGGACATAAATGGCAGGATCGAACAAATTAAAAAGGAAATAAATGAAACAGGCAGATATGAACATACATATGAAGAATTGGTATATGGTGCTAAATTAGCTTGGCGGAATAGCAATCGTTGCATTGGGCGCTTTTTTTGGGAATCACTAAGGGTGATTGATAAAAGAATGATTCAAAGCGAAGAACAAATGGTATCGGCCCTCTTCGAGCATATCGAATATGCTACGAATAATGGGAATATCAGACCTGTGATTACCATTTTCAAACAGAAAGATCATGATCGAAAAGTGGATATTTGGAATCATCAACTTATTCGTTATGCAGGATATGAGACGGAACATGGTGTAATCGGCGATTCAAGTTCAATCGAATTCACCAAGCGATGTATGGCATTAGGGTGGGAAGGAAAATTCGGACCTTTCGATATTTTACCCCTTGTAGTCCAAGTGAACGGAAAAACCGCTAGTTTTCATGATATACCTGAAAGCCTCGTTAAAGAGGTTAAAATCACCCATCCTGAACTGACATGGTTCGAAGATCTTCAACTAAAATGGTATGCAGTTCCAATCATATCTGGTATGAGGCTGGAAATTGGCGGTATTACTTACTCAGCTGCACCATTTAATGGGTGGTACATGGGAACGGAAATCGGTGCTAGGAATCTTGCTGATGAAGAACGCTACAATATGCTGCCGGCAATCGGGGAGAGGATGGGCCTGGATATTAAACGTGATTCGAGTTTATGGAAAGATCGAGCCCTTATCGAACTGAATGAAGCAGTCCTTCATTCATATAAAAAACACGGAGTCAGCATTGTTGATCACCATACAGCAGCTAAGCAATTCAAGAAATTCGAAGAAAAAGAAGCCTCATATGACCGGAAAGTAACGGGGGATTGGACCTGGTTAATTCCACCGGTGTCACCAGCCACGACCCATGTTTTCCATCAGCCATATAACAATGAAATTATGAAACCTAATTTCTTTTATCAAATTCCTCCATATAAATAAAGGTTTACATGAACTGGCGGCGGGTATATATACAGTAAGCCAAATAAATAAGGGGGAAGGTAATGATGGCATTAGGAAGAAACGCGGTATTACTAGGAGTCGGAGTTGCCGGAGTCTCATTTTTATCGAATAAAACGAACAGAGGAAAAGTGAAGGACATGTGGTCCAATGCAAAAGCAAAAACGGTAGGCTTTTGGAATAGGACGGCTTCAGAGCTGGATCCTGTAATTGAAAAGGCGGGTCACCCTGATCCATACGATCATGATGACAATAAAATGGTGGACGAAGGCGCCATGTACGGTGTTCACTATTATAATAATGCTAAGCATGGATAAAGTAATCAGAATCGCTTGGGAGTACCCAAGCGTCAGACTGCAGACAAAC